>NZ_JAWVZL010000096.1:0-11470 GCF_033722195.1 Marinobacter sp. | reverse complement strand
GCTGCTCCATGTCGCTCAGGGTGTCCTCGCTGCGGGTCAGCATCGCGACCTGGTAACCCTCGTCGCAGAAGCGTCTGACCAGGGCCTCACCGTTGCCCGGGCCGATACCAATGATGGCGCAGACCTTGTCCATCGTTGCATCTCCCTGTCATCGAATGAGCCACCAGTATGGCAAGACCGCCGACGACCACCAACCCGTGCCGGCGTCAGATGTGGACACGCCTGCACAAAGCTGGACAAAAAAGGGGCCGGGCATAGGCCCGACCCCGAAGGTCACCCGTGACAGAGTGCGGGTGGAAGGGAGAGTTGCAGCGTTTCAGTCGCTCACCGGGTCCTCCTTGATGGAGGAGCGCATCCGCCGGCGCAGCACCGGCCCCACCAGGTAGGGCAGCAGCAGGCCCACGCCCGCCACCAGCCAGAGACCCAATGCCAGTGGCGTACCCCAGAGCGTGCTCCAGTCGCCGTCGGACAGCACCAGGGCATGACCCAGGTTCTTTTCCATCTCCGGCCCCAGCAGCATGCCCAGGATGATCGGCACCAGCGGAATCTCCAGCTTGCGCAGCACGTAGCCGGCCACGCCGAAAGCGACCATGAAGTAGAGATCGAAGGTGCTGTGGCTGATGGAGTAGATGCCCACGAAGGCCACCATGGTGACAATGGGCAGCAGGTACATGGGGGGTACCGACAGCAGCTTGACGAAAAAGCCGATCAGCGGAATGTTCAGTATCAGCAACAGCACGTTGCCGATCAGCAGCGCCACTATCACACCCCAGACGATGTCGGCGTTCTGGGTGAACATCAGCGGCCCGGGCGTGATGTTGAGCGAGATCAGCATGGCCAGCAGCACCGCGGTGGTGCCGCTGCCGGGTACGCCCAGGGTCAGCATGGGCACCAGGGCGCCGGAGGAGGCGCCATTGTTGCCCGCTTCCGGTGCCGCCACGCCACGAATGTCGCCCTCGCCGAAGCTGCCCTTTTTACCCAGCACCCGCTTCTCCAGGGTATAGCTGATGAAACTGCCCAGGGAGGCACCGGCACCCGGCAGTACGCCGGAGATAAAGCCGAGGATACCGCCGCGGAACATGGTGGGCACCGCGGACAGCAGCTCTTTCGGCCGCAGCATCAGTTTGCCCACCTTGATCAGTTTGCGGCCGGCGCCGGCCCGGTGCTCGATGAAGAACAGCAGCTCGGAAATGGCGAACAGCCCGACGATGGCCAGGATGAAATCGATACCCTCGAACAGCTCCAGCACCCCGAAGGTATAGCGCTGGGTGCCGGTAGAGATATCAATACCCACGGTGGCGATCATGATACCCAGGGCCGCCGCCACCACGGTCTTGACCGGGTTCTTGCCGGTGATGCCGCCGAGGGTGGCGAACGCCAGCATGAACAGGGCGAAGTATTCCGCCGGGCCGAAGGTGAGCGCGAAGCGGGCCAGCACCGGCGCCAGCAGGATCAGGCCGATGGTGCCGATCAGGCCGCCGGCGAAGGACGCCAGCGCCGACACCGCCAGGGCCTCGGCAGCCCGCCCCTTCTGGGCCATGGGGTAGCCGTCCAGGCAGGTCATCATGGCCGGTTCGTCACCGGGGATGTTGAGCAGGATCGACGAGATCCGGCCGCCGTACATGGCGCCGGCGTAGACCGAGGTCAGCAGGATCATCGCGGTTTCCGGCTGCAACCCGAGGGTGAAGGCCAGCGGGATCAGGATGGCGACGCCGTTGGCGGGCCCCAGACCCGGCAGCGCGCCGATCAGGGTGCCGATGAACGCCCCGAACAGGGCGAACATGAGGTTGTGCGGGGTCAGCGCCACCGCAAAACCTTCCATCAGAAATTGCAGGGTTTCCATCACTCAATCTCCAGCAGGCCGGCCGGCAGCGCCAGCGACAGCCCGTAATTGAAGGTCACGAAGACCACCACGGCGCTGACCAGCCCCACCAGCACGGCCGGTAGCGGCCGGGCGCCCATGCGCCAGCACAGGGCGCCGACGGCGGCGGTGGTGGCCAGCACGAAGCCCAACGGCTCCATCAGCAGGGCATAAACCACCAGGATGACGATCGCCAGCAGGAGCTCCGCCGCCGTCCGGCCCCAGGGCCACCGGGCGTCGGGGTCCGGCTTGACGATCAGGTAGAGGCTGGACAGCGCCAGCACCACCGCCAGGATGGTGGGGAAGGTTTCCGGTCCCACCGCCTCGGCGCCGCCGAAAGGCTCGGGCCATTGCTGCGCGGCCCAGCCGTAGGCTACCGCCAGCACCAGCAGGCCGATACCGAGAATTCTGTCGCCGATGAACGTCATTTCAGCAGTCCTATCTCACGGGAGATGGTTTCGATTTCCTCCACCTGTTGGCGCACGAAGGCATCGAACTTGCCGGCCGGCGGATGGAAGGGAATCAGGCCGTTGCGGGTCATGACCTGTTTCCACTGCTCGCTGGCGTAGAGGGTGTCGATGGCCCGGGTCCAGTACTGCTTGGCTTCCTCGGAGGCGCCCTTGGGCATGTAGAAGCCGCGCCAGTTTGGACCAACGGCCTCGATACCCTGCTCGATGGCGGTGGGAATGTGGGCAAACTTGCCGGGCAGGCGCTCGTCCGCCAGTACCGCGATCACGCGCAGGTCGCCGGAATCCATGAAACCGGTGGCCTCGGAGATGTCGCCGGTAAAGGCGTCCACCTGGCCACCCACCACCTGGGTCAGGGCTTCGCCACCGTTGTTGTAGGACAGGTAGGGGACCGAGGGCAGCTCGTCGGCACCGGCGGCGTTGGCGGTGATCAGCACCTTGAGGTGGTCCCAGCCGCCGCGGGCGCTGCCGCCGGCGAACTTGACCGATCGCGGATCGGCCTTGACCGCATCCATCAGGTCGTTGAGGTTCTGGTATCGGGAGTCCTTGCTGACGGCAATGATGCCGTAGTCCGCACCCAGGGCACCCACCCACTCCACCATGTCGGCGGTCATGCCGGGGAACTGGCGCTGGGCCAGGCGGGTGGTGGTGGCGGTGGAGGCCGCCACCAGCAGCTTGTTGTCGTCGCGGCGTTTGCTGACGGTATGGGCGAAGGCGACGCCGCCGCCGGCACCGGCCATGTTGATGGTCTGCACCGTACCGGGCACCAGCTCCAGTTCCTGCAGTACATTGCCGGCGCTTCGGCAGGTGAAGTCCCAGCCGCCGCCCGGATCTGAGGGCGCGACACATTCGACTTTTCCGGAAGGCTGCCAGGCCATGGCAGAAACACTGAACGTGGCAACGGCCACGAAGGACAGGCATCGTTTGATAAGCATCGGTAGTCACCTCTGGCTTGTTGTTGTAACAGCCCGGCAGGTGAGGTCACCCCCGGGCATGACCGTATGGCAACGGCATACCGGAAGGCTAAAGTTTGATCAGCGCCGACAGAAGTTTGTGGTCGTATTGCCTTTAAAGACCTTTGCGGGCGTTTTGTTCATATTGTTCACGGGCAATACCGGGCCCCGTGCATTAGGCTTTAACCACTGTCAGAACCGTTTTCTCCAGCTGATTCAAGACCGGCCGTGCTTCGCAAACTGAAACTCAAAACCCGCATGATCCTGGCCCTCGGCCTGGTGGGCGCACTCCAGACCGGCCTCATTGGCGGCTTTGCAGGCTATTACCTCAGTGAGTCCCTGTACGAGGAGATCGGCCAGCGGGCCCTGATGGTGGCCAAAACCGTGGCGGGTATGCCGGCGGTGATCGACGGTGTCCAGCGCCGGGACAGTGACCGCCTGATGGCCCTGAGCCGGCACCTGGCGGCCACCAACGAGGCCCTTTTCATCGTCATCGGGGATGACCGCGGTATCCGCCTGGCCCACCCGGACCCGGACCGCATCGGCCACTCCATGGCGGACGACGATGCCGACGAAGGCCGCATCGCCCTGGTGGAGGGCCGCGGCTACGTGGACGTGGCCCGCGGCAGCCTGGGGCTGTCCATGCGGGGCAAGGCCCCCATCTTCGTACCCGCCAGCGGCGAGATCATCGGCATCGTCTCGGTGGGCTACTCCCTCGATCAGGTCCAGGGCACCATCCAGCGATACAACCTGGTGCTCTGGACCGTGGTGGGACTCATGCTGCTGGCCAGCGTCATCGCGGCCATGGTGATTGCCGGGCGCTTCAAGCGCGCCATCTTCGGCCTGGAGCCGGAACAGATCGCCCGCCTGTTCCAGGAGCGGGACGCCACCCTGCAATCGGTCAGGGAAGGCATCATTGCCATCAACCGCGACGGCATCATCACCACTTTCAACCGCACCGCCGTTGAAACCCTGGGGCTGGCGCCGGACACCCCGCTGGCGGGCCGGCCCATCAACGAGATCCTGCCGGAGAACAACCTGATGGCGACCCTCACGAGCGGCGAGCCGGCGTTCGACCAGGAAGTCTGGCTGCGGGGCCGGCAGATGATCGTCAACCGCCTGCCGGTACGCCAGAACGGCGAGATTACCGGCGTGGTGGCCAGTTTCCGGCTGCGGGATGAACTGGACCAGGTCAGTCGCCAGCTCACCCGTATCCAGCAGTACGCCGACACCCTGCGCAGCCAGACCCACGAATACTCCAACAAGCTGCACACCATCGCCGGCCTGATCCAGATTGGCGCCAACGACCAGGCCCTGGCCCTGATCGGCAGCGAAGTGAGCGATCACCAGGCCCTGATCCAACTGCTGCTGGACTCGGTGCCTGACCCGGTACTGGCGGGCTGCCTGCTGGGCAAGTACAACCGGGCCCGGGAAATGGGGCTGCGGCTGGAGATCGACCCGGACAGCCAGATGGCGGACCTGCCGGCCGTCCTGCCCCGGGACCAGCTGGTGAGCGCCCTGGGCAACCTGATTGACAACGCCCTGGAAGCCACCCGGCTGGAGCAGGGCGCCGGTGGCCGGGTCAGCCTCAGCATGACCGACCTGGGCCATGACCTGATTTTCGAAGTGGAGGACCAGGGCCCGGGGGTGGCACCGGAAGCGTCGCAACGGATCTTCGAGCGGGGCGTCAGCAGCAAGCCCGGCGATGACCGCGGCATCGGCCTGCACCTGGTAAAACGTTTCGTTGAGCGCTGGGGCGGGTCGGTCACAGTGGAGGCCCGGCAGGAAGGCGGCAGCCGGTTTACACTCTACCTACCCAAGCAGGCCAGGCCTGATCCGGAGGTGCCGTGACCCCACTGCGACTGATGATTGTCGAGGACGACCGACAGATTGCCGAAATCCAGCGCCGCTTTGTGGCGCGGCTGGAGACTGTGGAACTGGTTGGCATGGCCCACACCCTGGCAGACGCCCGCGACCAGATCGACGTGTTGCAGCCGGAGCTGATCCTGCTGGACATCTACTTTCCCGATGGCAGCGGCCTGGACCTGTTGCGGGAGCTCCGCGCCGCCAACAGCGTCACCGACGTCATCCTGATTACCGCCGCCAAGGAAGTGGACACCCTGCGCAGTGCCCTGCGGGCCGGCGTCTTCGATTACATCCTCAAACCCTTGGTATTCGAGCGTCTGGCGGAAGCCATCGAGCACTATCGCCAGCACCAGTCGGCATTGGCCGGCCTGGACCGGGTGGCCCAGAGCGAGGTGGATGCCCTGCTGCCCCGGGCCCAGAGCGAACCGGCCACTGAGGCACCCGCCCGTCTGCCCAAGGGCATCGACGCCCTCACTCTGGACAAGATCCGGGCCGTTGTGGACAGCGCCGATGACTGGAGTGCCGAGGCCGTCGGCGCCCACATCGGTGCCTCCCGCACCACCGCCCGCCGCTACCTGGAGTACCTGGTCAGCGCCGGGGAGCTGGCCGCCGAGGTCAGCTATGGCAGCGTCGGCCGGCCCGAACGGCGGTATCGGCCAGCGTCGAGGGCCGCGGCGCCGGGATCACCCAAATCCTGAATCGGACACCTTGGTGGCAGACTCCCGCAACAGATCTGTATATAAATACAGTATTGGTGTTACACTCCGCTCCGACGACTCGAAGGGCCGCCCAGGTGCGGCCACCTGAAGGAGACCTGACATGGCGGTAAAAGCACTGTATTACTCGGAGAGGGACGGGCTGGACATGGCGCTGAAGAACCCCGACAAGATGCTGTTCTCATCCAAGGCCGACGCCGATGCCCGGGACCGTGTCCTGGAACTGTCCGAGGAAGTGACCCGGTTCCTGGTGGCGCGGGTGGAGGGGCTCTCCGAGGAGCTGGCCGAGCGCTGCGCCCTGGCCATCGCGGAGGAAAAGGACCTGTTCGGCCGGGCCCTGAAAAAGCCGGAGCTGCTCAACCAGCCGGCAGATCAGGCCGGCTGACGGCGCCGGCCCGGCGTAATCACCAGATAGACCCCGCTTACCGCCACCGCGGTGCCCACCAGGGCCAGCAGCCCCAGGCGCTCGTCGAACAACAGCCAGGCCTCCAGTGCGGTGACCGGCGTGACCAGATAGAACAGGCTGGCCACCTGGGCGGAGGCGCCGCGACGAATCAGTGCCAGCAGCAGGCCAATGGCCCCCAGCGACAGCACCAGTACCAGCCAGGCCAGGGCAAACATCAGTTGCGGCGTCCACTGGACTTCGCGGGTTTCGATCGTGAACGACAGGGCACCGAACAGCACCGCGGCCGCGCAGTACTGGATGAAGGCGCCACTCACCAGGTCGGTGGCGCCACAAAACCGCTTCTGGTAAAGCGTACCCATGGCGATGCCGAACAGTGCCGCCACCGCTGCCAATACCGCCCAGAGCGGAAAGCCGTCGAACAGGCCGCCGGACTCCGGCGCCAGCTTCTCCCCCAGCACCAGTATCACCCCCACCAGCCCCAGCAGCAGCCCGAGCCAGACCCGTCCGGACACCGGCTCCTTCAGCACCAGCACCGTCAGCACCCCGGTCAGCAATGGCTGCAGACCCACCACCAGGGCGGTGAGGCCGGCGGGCATGCCCGCCTCAATCGCGGTGAAAACGCCGCCCAGATAAGCGCCGTGCACCAGTAGCCCGGTCACCGCCAGGTGGCCGGCCTGGCGCCAGCTGGCGGGCCACCTGGCGCTGATGGCCAGGGCCAGTAGCCCCAGGCACAGCAGGCTCAGCAGCATGCGGTAGAACAGCAGGGTGAAGGGTTCCGCGTAGGGCAGGCCAAACTTGGCGCCGATAAAGCCGGTACTCCAGAGCAGCACGAAGGTGGCCGGCATCAGCCGGATCCAGATAGTGTCCTCGGAAGTGGTGTTCATGGCAGCGTCCTGGCGGTCAGTGAATGGCGCCCCGGCAGCATGCCACAAGCGCCGGCGCCCGGGCATCACAGTCACCGGGCTTTGTACCGGTACAGTTGGCGGTCAGGCCCGGCGCCAGGCCACCATGGCCGCTTCGATGCGGGCCATGGCCTGCTCCAGCGTGGGCCGTGGCGCGCCGATATTCATCCGCATATGGCCCCTGCCGCCGGTGCCGAACTGGGCGCCGGGACTCAGGCCGACGCCGGCCTGCTCGACGAAGAAGGCCTTCAGCTGGGTATCCGACATCCCCATGGCCCGGCAGTCCAGCCAGAGCAGGTAGGTGCCCTCCGGGTCCACCAGGCGGATCTCCGGCAGCCGCTCGGCAATGAAGCGGTGGACGAAGTCCCGGTTGCCGGCCAGGTAGGGCAGCAGTTCGTCCAGCCAGGCCTTGCCATCCCGGTAACCGGCCTCGTAACCGGCAATACTGAAGGGATTGCACTGACCCATATGCAGACGCTCGAACTCCCGCTTCAGGGCCGACCGGTGGGCCGGATCCGGCGCCACGATGCTGGACAGCCCGAGGCCGGGTATGTTGAAGGTCTTGCTGGCCGCCACCGTGGTGATCAGCCGGTCCTCCGGCCCGGCCAGGGTGGCCAGAACCGTGTGCGCCGGCCGGTCCGGATAGGTGAGGTCACAGTGGATCTCATCACTGACCACCAGCAGTTCGTGGCGACGGGCAATGGCCAGCACCGCTTCCAGCTCGTCCCGGCGCCAGACCCGGCCTACAGGGTTGTGGGGTGAACACAGGAACAGCAACCGGGCGCCATCGGAAGCGCATTGTTCAAGGTGCTCAAGATCCATCTGCCACTGGCCGTCCCGCAGCTGCAGCGGGTTTTCGATCAGCCGGCGGCCGGTCTGGGTGACGGCAGAGAAGAACGGAAAGTACACCGGCGGCTGCACGATGATGCCCTCCCCCGGCTCGGCGAAGGCCAGGGCCGCCGCGTGCAATGACGGCACCACGCCCGGCGCCATCATCAGCCAGGCCCGCTCGGTGGCCCAGCCGTGACGGCGCCGGAACCAGTCGATCTGGGCCTGGTAGAGGGAGTCCGGGAACAGGGTATAGCCGTAGGCCGGGTGCCGGGCCCGGGCTACCAGCGCCTCGGTGACCGCCCGGGGCGACGGCAGGTCCATGTCCGCCACCCACAGCGGCATCACATCGGCTTTGCCGAAGACCGCCTGGCGGGCGTCGTATTTGACCGCATGGGTGTCGGCGCGGGAAAACGGCTGATCGAAATCGGTCATGCCAGGCCTGCTCCTGTGCTGTGGCGGGTGGTTATTCCTTGAAGTCGGCCTTGTCCAGACCGTGTTTTTTCATCTTGTCGTAGAGGGTTTTGCGGGCCAGCCCCAGCTGCAGCATGGTGTCCTTGATGCTGCCCTGGCAGGCATTGAGGGCACTCACCAGTGCCGCCCGCTCGAAGGCGTCGGTCATCTCCGCCAGGGTCTGACGGCCGCCGATATCGGCCCCCATCTGGTCCGGGCTTTCCGCCAGTGCCGCCGGGCCCAGCAGCACGTAGCGCTCCGCCAGATTGCGCAGCTCGCGCACGTTGCCCGGCCAGCTGTGCTGCATCAGGCGCGCCGCCTGGGCGGCGTCCAGCGGTATGCTCTCACGATCGTAGCGGGCGGCGGCAATCAGCACAAAGTGGTGGAACAGCATCGGAATGTCTTCCTTGCGCTCCCGCAGGGCCGGAATTTCCAGCTGGACCACGTTGAGCCGGTAGTAGAGATCGGCCCGGAATTCGCCCTGGTCGCTGAGCTGCTTGAGGTCCGCCTTGCTGGCGGTAATGATGCGCACATCCACATCCAGCGGCGTGTTGCTGCCCAGGCGCTCCACCTTGCGCTCCTCGATGACCCGCAGCAGCTTGACCTGCAGCGGCAGCGGCATGCTTTCCACCTCGTCCAGAAACAGGGTGCCCTGGTGGGCATGCTCGAACTTGCCGATGCGGCGCTTGTCGGCACCGGTGAAGGCACCGGCCTCATGCCCGAAGAGCTCGCTCTCGATCAGGTTCTCCGGCACCGCCCCGCAGTTGATGGCGACAAAGTTGTGGTTGCGGCGGGGGCTGTTCTCGTGGATGTAGCGGGCCACGGCGTCCTTGCCGGCGCCGGTCTCGCCCCGCAGCAGGATGTCGGCGGAGATATCCAGCAGCGGGTCGATGGTGGCCATCACCCGCTGCATCGCTGGCGACTCCCCCACCAGCCGCGGGCCCGGCCGGGCCAGGGCCCTGAGCTGGGCCTTGAGGTTGCGGTTCTCCAGCGCCAGCCGGCGTTTTTCCAGGGCACGCTTGAGCAGCTCGATCAGCTCGTCGTGATCGAAGGGCTTTTCAATGAAATCGTAGGCGCCCTGCTGCATGGCGGTGACGGCGGTGCTGATGTCGCCCTGGCCGGTGAGGATGATCACCGGGATGTCCGGGTCGATGGCGGCCACTGACCGCAGCACCGCCAGGCCGTCCATGCCCGGCATGTTGTAGTCGCACAGCACCACGCCGGGGAACTCCGTGTCCAGCCGCGCCAGGGCGGTGGCGCCGTCCGCCAGGCAGCTGACCTCCAGGTCCTCCAGGGCCAGGGTCTGGGCCATGACCTGGCGGATGTCCGGGTCGTCATCAATGAACAGCACGGCACCGTGACTCATTCGTTATCCTCCCGTTTCTTCAGTGCCAGGATGAATTCGGCACCGGGACCGTCAACCCGGTTACGACCGGTCAGGCGGCCGCCCAGGGCATCGACGATCTGGCGCGAGATGGACAGCCCCAGCCCCAATCCCTGTTTCATCGACTTGGTGGTGAAAAAGGGTTCGAAGATCTGTTCCGTATCCGCCGGCAGGCCGGAGCCGTTATCGCTGACCCGGCACACCCACTGGCGGTTGTGATCCTCCACCACGATGCTGATCTTCGGTTCCGCCACGCCCTCCACCGCCTGCATGGCGTTGGCCATGAGGTTCACCAGCACCTGCTCGATGCGGATCAGGTCGCCGTGGCACAACACCGGGTGGTCCGGCCGGTGCCAGGCAATGCTGACGCCATCGCTGCGGTCCTGGGCGGTCACCAGCTTGAGGGCGGCATCCACCGCCTGGCGCAGGTCGACGGTGGCGGGCGGCCCCTCGGACTTGCGGGCGAAGACCTTGAACTGGCGGGTGAGCTCGGCCATTTTCTTGCAGAGCAGGACAATCTCCGCCAGGTTGGCATCCACCATGTCCCGATCACCACGCTCGAGGAAACGCCGGCTGTTGCGGGCGTAGGCCTGGATGGCGGTCAGCGGCTGGTTCATCTCGTGATTGAGGCCGGCGGACATCTGCCCCAGCACCGCCAGCTTGGCGGCCTGGATAAGCTCGTCCTGGGTCTCGCGGAGGTCGTTCTGGGCCTGCTCGCGCTGCCGGATCTCGTCCAGCAGCTGACGGTTGGACTCCTCCAGGTCCGCGGTGCGTTCGGCCACCCGCCGCTCCAGCTGTTCACCCCGCTGGGCCAGCTCCGCCTCCCGGCGGTAGCGTTCGCGCAGATACAGCCAGGTCAGGAAGCCGCCGAGAAACAGCACCAGGCCACCGGCCAGGAACTTGACCCGGGTCCAGAGCACCGGGCCGGTGCCGATCATCACCTGCAGGCTCCAGTCCAACCGCGGCAGCGGTGTGCGCACACTCAGATACTCCTGCGGCTGACCGTCCACCTCCAGCCGCACCCGACGGGAGCGCTCGGACACCGAGATGGGCCGGCCCAGGTCGGTGATGGCCATGGCGGTCAGGTCCTGGCCAGGGTAGCGTTGGCGCAGCCGGACCATATCCCCGGCCGGCTCGTCCGGGCGGAAATCCCGGTACAGCCAGGCCGGGCGGCTGGCCAGGAAACTGATGCCCTGGTTGTCCAGCACCACCATCTCGGCCTCGGCAAAGGACGCCGGCCGCTGCCACTGGGACTCCAGTTCCCGCACCTGGACTTTGACGGCGATCACCCCGAGGATGTCACCGCCGTCGTTCTTGATGGGATGGGAAAAGTAGAGCCCGCGCAGGTCGGAGGCCAGCCCCAGGGCAAAATAGATGGCGGACTCGCCGGTGGCCATGGCCTCGCTGAAATAGGGCCGGAAATCGTAGTTGTTGCCGACGAAACTGTTTTTCTGGTCGTAGTTGTTGGCGGCAATGGTGAGACCGGTGCGGTCCATGAGATAGACGTCGGAGCTGCCCACGATGTCCGCCATCCGCTTCATTTCCTCGTTGGCCCGCAGCAGCAGCCCGGCGTCGGATGGCGTTTGCAAAGCCTCCTGCAGCAGCGGATGCTCCGCCATCAGTTCCGGCATGGG
>NZ_JAWVZL010000095.1:0-11631 GCF_033722195.1 Marinobacter sp. | reverse complement strand
GGAGATTACCCAGTTCACCTATTTCCAGCAGGTCGGGGGTATCGATTGCAAGCCGGTGTCAGGAGAAATCACCTACGGCCTGGAGCGCATCGCCATGTACCTGCAGGGCGTCGACAGCGTCTACGACCTGGTCTGGACCCACGGCCCCGATGGCGTGGTGACCTACGGTGATGTGTTCCACCAGAACGAGGTGGAGATGTCCACCTACAACTTCGAGCAGGCCGACACCGAGTTCCTGTTCCACAGCTTCGATGTCCATGAGCGCGAAAGCCAGCGCCTGATCGAAGCCGGGCTGGCGCTGCCGGCCTATGAACAGGTGCTCAAGGCCTCCCACACCTTCAACCTGCTGGACGCCCGTCACGCCATTTCAGTGACCGAGCGCCAGCGCTTCATTCTCCGGGTTCGGACCCTGGCCCGCGCCGTCGCCCAGGCCTACTTCAACAGCCGCCAGGCGCTGGGCTTCCCGATGGCGCCCGACAACCTGCGCCAGGAGATGCTGGCCGCCGCTGACACCGAACTCGAGAAAGGACACGCGTAACCATGGCAACACAGGATTTTCTGGTCGAGATCGGCACCGAGGAACTGCCACCCAAGGCCCTCAAGACCTTGTCCGACGCCTTCACCGAGGGCCTGGTCAAGGGTCTGGACAACGCCGGTATCCAGCACGGCAAAGTGGAAGCCTTCGCCGCTCCCCGCCGCCTGGCGGTCCGGGTCCGTGACCTGGCGGCGGCCCAGCCCGACAAACCGGTGGAGCGCCGCGGCCCGGCCGTGAAGGCCGCCTTCGACGATGCCGGCAACCCCACCCGGGCACTGACCGGCTTTGCCACATCTCAGGGCGTGACCCCGGACCAGCTCGACACTCTGGAAACCGACAAGGGCGCCTGGGTGGTCTACCGCACGGTGGAGCAGGGCAAGGCCACCTCCGAACTGCTGCCCGGCCTGATCGAGCAGTCCCTGGCCGGCCTGCCCATCCCCAAGCGCATGCGCTGGGGGGCCCACAAGACCGAATTCGTGCGGCCGGTACACTGGGTGATCCTGCTGTTCGGCAACAAGGTCATCGACGCCCCCATCATGGGCCTGACCCCGGGCAACAAGACCCGTGGCCACCGTTTCCACTGCCCCAAATCCCTGATCATTCCCACCCCGGCGGATTACGAGGTGGTGCTGAAGAAGGAAGGCTGGGTGATCGCCGACTTCGACCAGCGCCGTGAGCGCATCCGCGCCGGCGTCAACGCACTCGCCGCCGAGCAAGGCGGTGGCCGGGCTGTCATCGACGAGGACCTGCTGGATGAGGTGACCGCCCTCAACGAATGGCCGGTACCCCTGCTGGGCCGTTTCGAGGAACGCTTCCTGGAGGTGCCGCCGGAGGCGCTGATTTCCTCCATGAAGGAACACCAGAAGTATTTCCACCTGGTGGACAGCCAGGACCGCATGCTGCCGCTGTTCATCACCGTGGCCAACCTGGAGAGCAAGGATCCGGCCCAGGTGGTCTCCGGCAACGAGAAGGTGATCCGGCCACGGCTGTCCGACGCCGCCTTCTTCTACGAGACCGACCGCAAGACGCCGCTGGCCGACCGCCAGGACCAGCTCAAGCCCATCGTGTTCCAGGAGAAGCTGGGCAGCCTCTACGACAAGTCCGTGCGGGTGGCCGCCCTGGCCGAGAAGATCGCCGACGCCATCGGCAGCGACCCGGCCCTGGCTCATCGCGCCGCCATGCTGGCCAAGACCGACCTGGTCACCGAGATGGTGCTGGAGTTCACGGATCTGCAGGGCATTATGGGTCAGTACTACGCCAGCCACGATGGCGAGCACCAGGATGTGGCCCGGGCCCTGAACGAGCAGTACATGCCGCGCTTCGCCGGGGACCAGCTGCCGGCCACCCTGACCGGCTGCGCCGTTGCCATCGCCGACCGCCTGGATTCCCTGGTGGGACTGTTCGGCATCAACCAGCCGCCGTCCGGCACCCGCGACCCCTTCGGTTTGCGCCGGGCGTCCCTGGGTGTGCTGCGCATCATCATCGAGCGCGAACTGCCGCTGGACCTGCAGACCTGCTGCGAATGGGCGGCCGCCAATTTCACCGGCCTCAGCGCTGAAGATCCCGCCACCACCGTGGTGGACTACATGCTGGAGCGTTTCCGCGCCCACTATGAAGAGCAGGGTATCGGCGCCGAGGTGTTCCTGGCGGTGCACGCCCGCCGGCCCACCCGGCCGCTGGATTTCGACCGCCGGGTGCACGCCGTCGAGGCCTTCCGCCAGATGCCGGAAGCCCAGGCCCTGGCCGCCGCCAACAAGCGGGTCTCCAACATCCTCACCAAGCAGGGTGGCGATACCGTCGGCGAACAGGTGGACGCCCACCTGCTGCAGGACGACGCCGAGAAAGCCCTGGCGGAACAGGTCAACCGGCTCGCGGACGAGGTGCTGCCGCTGTTCGAGAGGGGCGACTACACCGCGGCCCTGAGTACCCTGGCCAGCCTGCGGGCACCGGTAGACCGGTTCTTTGACGAAGTCATGGTAATGGCCGATGATGAAGCTGTACGCAACAACCGGCTGGCGCTGCTGAACAGGTTGCGTAACCTGTTCCTGCGGGTGGCGGACATCTCGCTGTTGCCGGCCGCCAACTAGAGAAAGCGATGTTGATTATCCTGGATCGGGACGGGGTTATTAACCAGTACGACGGCGACTACATCTGTTCCGCCGATGACTGGCACCCCATACCCGGCAGTATCGAGGCGGTTGCCCGGCTTTCCCGGGCCGGCCACCGGGTCGCGGTGGCCACCAACCAGTCCGGCATTGGCCGTGGCTACTACGACCATGACGGCCTGGCCGCCATGCACGACAAGATGCAGGCCCTGGTCAATGCGGCCGGCGGCTGTGTCGATCATATTGCCTATTGCCCCCACCACCCGGACGATGGCTGTGGCTGCCGCAAACCCCGGCCGGGCATGCTCAACGCCATCCGCGACCATTTCGGCCTCAGGACCCTGGCCGGCTGCGTCATGGTGGGAGACAGCCGCAAGGACCTGAAAGCGGGCCTCAACGCCGGCTGCACACCCTACCTGGTGCGCACCGGTAACGGCGCCAGGACCGAGCGTAACCTGGTCAACCGGCCCCTCGGCAGCATCGCGGTCTTCGACGATCTCAGCCAGCTGGCGGACCACCTGCTGATGGCCAACGCCGGCTGAAAACCCTTGGCAGGGCGCGCCAAAAATCCCCCGGCGGCACGCTGGCATTCGCCGCCGCGATCAGTATAATACCGCGCATATCGGCGTGTGGCGCAGCTTGGTAGCGCACTTCGTTCGGGACGAAGGGGTCGCAGGTTCGAATCCTGCCACGCCGACCATCTTTCCCGCTATGCCCTTTCTCCTGCTTTTCAGCTCTGATCTCCCTGTATCTTGGCTATTGACACGTCCGGCCTCATCACGGTCCCGGGACGTCGACCATTTGCGCTTCTGTCCATCCCCTGTTAGCTTTTAAAACAGGTTCTTACGAAAGCGCATCGGTCCATTGGAGGGGCACATGAGCGATCAGATAACCCAGGCCGTTGCCCAACACTGGGCGGTGGGGCTGTTTGTGGCGGCCACACTGGGCCTGTGTGTGTTCATGATCGGCGCCTCCGCGCTTCTCGGTGGCCGCAGCCGCGGCCCCAGCAAATCCCTGCCGTTCGAATCCGGCATCCTCGGTACCGGCAGTGCCCGCCAGCGGTTCTCGGTGAAATTCTATCTGGTCGCCATGCTGTTCGTGATCTTCGATATCGAGGCGGTGTTCCTGTTCGCCTGGGCGGTGGCGGTGGAAGAGGTGGGCTGGCCCGGCTTCTGGGGTGCGGCCATTTTCATTCTCATCCTGCTGGCGGGGCTGCTCTACGACAGCCGTGTGGGTGCCCTGGACTGGGCACCCAAACACCGCCAACCGCCGGAGAACCGGAGCCACGGTTGAAATCCGCCGGGCCACGGGCCACTGTTAAAAACGTGATGCAAGCCAGCACGGGCCATACCTTGCCCGTCCGCCGTGGTTTTGTCGGCAGGCCGGAGCTTCCGGACCGGCCCCACGCACCTGAACGGAGAGCCGTCCCATGCCCTACACGCTGACACCGGCCGACCAGGTCATCGCCAGTGACAACGAGCGCTATCCCCTCGGCCGGGACCGGCAGGTGAAGGATCCGGTGCAGCAGCAGCTGGAACGCAACGTCTTTACCGGCAAACTCAGCGAGGTGCTCCACAACGCCGTCAACTGGGGCCGCAAAAATTCCCTGTGGCCCTACAACTTCGGACTGTCCTGCTGTTACGTGGAGATGACCACGGCCTTCACCTCGCCCCACGACATCGCCCGCTTCGGCTCCGAGGTGATCCGGGCGTCACCGCGGCAGGCGGATTTTATCGTGATCGCCGGTACCTGCTTTATCAAGATGGCACCGGTGATCCAGCAGCTGTACGACCAGATGCTCGAGCCCAAGTGGGTGATTTCCATGGGCTCCTGCGCCAACTCCGGCGGCATGTACGACATCTACTCGGTGGTGCAGGGAGTGGACAAGTTCCTGCCGGTGGACGTTTACATACCCGGCTGCCCGCCCCGTCCGGAAGCCTTCCTGCAGGGTCTGCAGCTGCTCCAGGACTCCATCCAGGAGGAGCGCCGGCCGCTGTCCTGGGTGGTGGGGGATCAGGGCGTCTATCGCGCCGAGATGCCGTCGCAACGGGAGAAACACCGGGCCGAACGCATGCAGGCCACCGAACTGAGGACACCGGACAAACTCTAGCGCCAGGCAGTACCGCCAGGCAGGCCCTGGCCAGTAGGGGAGCACGCTGTACCCCGTCGATCCACGACTGAGTCATCAGGAGCAGAACGACGATCATGACGTCAGCCACCTCCGCAGACACTGCGGTTGCAGACACCGACGACATCGTCCGGGCGCTGGAGCAGCGCTTCGGCGCCGATCTCTATGTGCGCCAGGCCACCCGCACCGGTATGCCGGTGGTGTGGGTGGACCAGAGCCGGCTGATCGAAACCCTCACCTTTCTGCGGGACCTGCCGCAACCCTTTAACCTGCTGTACGACCTGTCCGCCATCGACGAGCGCCTGCGCAGCCACCGCCAGGGTCTGCCGGAATCGGACTTCACCGTGTTCTACCAGCTGATGTCGCTGCAGCGGAACAGCGACATCCTGCTCAAGGTGGCGCTGCACCGGGACCAGTTGAGCCTGCCCAGCTGCGTGTCGGTGTTCGCCAACGCCAACTGGTACGAGCGTGAGGTCTGGGACATGTTCGGCATCGAGTTTGCCGGCCACCCCCGCCTGACCCGTATCCTGATGCCGCCCACCTGGACCGGTCATCCCCTGCGTCGGGACTACCCCGCCCGCGCCACCGAGTTCGACCCCTACACCCTGACAGTGGCGGGCCAGAACACCGAGCAGGAAGCCCTCAAGTTCGAACCGGAGGCCTGGGGCATGCGCCGGGAGCGGGACGGCAGCGAATTCATGTTCCTCAACCTGGGCCCCAACCATCCGTCCGCCCACGGCGCCTTCCGCATCGTGCTGCAGCTGGACGGCGAGGAGATCGTCGACTGCGTGCCGGACATCGGCTATCACCACCGCGGGGTGGAGAAGATGGCCGAGCGCCAGTCCTGGCACAGCTTCATCCCCTACACCGACCGGGTGGACTACACCGGCGGCGTCATGAACGACCTGCCCTACGTGCTGGCGGTGGAAAAGCTCGCCGGCATCAAGGTGCCGGAGCGGGTGGAGGTGATCCGGGTGATGATGGCGGAGATGTTCCGCATCAGCAGCCACCTGCTGTTCCTGGGCACCTACCTGCAGGACCTGGGGGCCATGAGCCCGGTGTTCTTCACCTTCAGCGACCGCCAGCGCGCCTACAAGGTGATCGAGGGCATCACCGGCTTTCGAATGCATCCGGCCTGGTTCCGCATCGGCGGTGTCGCCCAGGATCTGCCCACCGGCTGGCAGGCCCTGGTGCAGGAGTTCCTGGACTGGATGCCCAAGCGGCTGCGGGAATACGAGAAGGTAATGATGGAGAACGCCATCATGCGGGAGCGCACCCGCCACATCGCCGCCTTCAACACCGACGAGGCCATCCGCTGGGGCGTCACCGGTCCCAACCTGCGGGCCACCGGCTGCGATTTCGACCTGCGCAAGCAGCGGCCCTATTCCGGCTATGACCGCTTCGACTTCGAGATTCCCCTGGGCAGCAACGGCGATGTCTTCGACCGCGGTCAGGTGCGGATCGAGGAGATGCGCCAGAGCCTGCGCATCATCCAGCAGTGCGTCGACCACATGCCCGCCGGCGACTACAAGGCCGACCACCCGCTGACCACGCCGCCGCCACGGGAACGCATGCTGCAGCACATCGAGACCCTGATCACCCATTTCCTGCAGGTGTCCTGGGGGCCGGTGCTGGCGCCCAACGAATCCTGCCAGATGATCGAGGCCACCAAGGGCATCAACAGCTACTACCTCACCAGTGACGGCAGCACCATGAGCTACCGCACCCGGATCCGGACCCCGAGCTTCCCCCACCTGCAGCAGATCCCGGCGCTGATGCGGGGCGGCTTCGTGCCGGACCTGATCGCCCATCTGGGCAGCATTGATTTTGTCATGGCGGATGTGGACCGATGAGCGAATCAGCAGCAACCAGCCAGCGTATTGCCAGTGACGGCGACGGTTTTGTCCTCCACAGCGACGACCGCAACGCCATCGTCGCCGAACTGGGCCATTTCGAGCAGCCCCAGGCGGCCTGCATCGAAGCACTGAAGATCGTCCAGCGCCGTCACGGCTGGGTGCCGGACGGTGCCATCCCGGCCCTGGCGGAGGTTCTGGGGGTGGGGCCGGCGGATGTGGAAGGGGTAGCCACTTTCTACAGCCTGATCTTCCGCCAGCCGGTGGGCCGTCACGTGATCCTGGTGTGCGACAGCAGCTCCTGTTTTCTCACCGGTTTCGACGACCTGCGGGCGGCGCTGGAACGCACCCTGGGCATCGGCTTTGGCCAGACCACCAGCGACGGCCGTTTTACCCTGCTGCCGGTGTGCTGCCTGGGGGCCTGCGACGGCGGCCCGGCCATGATGATTGACGACGACACCTTCGGACCCGTGAGCGCCGAGGATCTCGACCACCTGCTGGAGAGCTATCCATGAGCCAACGCGATGGCCTTCGCTACCGCAGCCGGCTGATGCAGCTGGCGTCCGATCGCAGTCCCGAGACCCATCCGCTGACCTGGCGGCTGCACGACGACGGCCGGGTGGTGGAGCTGGCCGACTACGTCAACCGGGACGGCTACCGGACCGTGCGGGACACCCTCAACCATCGGAGCCGGCAGGATGTGATCAAGGCCATGAAGGAGGCCAACGTCCGCGGCCGCGGCGGCGCCGGCTTCTCCGCCGGCCTGAAATGGAGCCTGACCCTCCAGGGCGACGACATGCCCCGGGGTTACCTGGTATGCAATGCCGACGAGATGGAGCCGGGCACCTTCAAGGACCGGCTGCTGATGGAGCAGCAGCCGCACCTGCTGATCGAGGGCATGATCCTGGCGGGCTACGCCAACAACTCGAGGCTGGGCTACATCTTCCTGCGGGGCGAATACGTGGAATCGGCGCGGGTACTGACCCGGGCGCTCGCCGAAGCCCGGGAGAATGGCTGGCTCGGCGACAATATCGCCGGCAGCGGCTTTGACTTCGACATCATCCTGCACACCGGCGCCGGCCGCTACATCTGCGGCGAGGAAACCGCCCTGATCAACTCGCTGGAAGGCAAGCGCGCCAACCCCCGCGCCAAGCCGCCCTTTCCCGGCCAGTCCGGGGCCTGGGGCAAACCCACGGTGGTCAACAACGTGGAAACCCTGTGCAACGCGCCGGCAGTGATGCAGCACGGCGCCGACTGGTTCCAGCAACTCTCCGGCGGCCGCACCGACGACGGCGGCACCAAGCTCTACGGTGCTTCCGGCCTGGTCAACCGGCCGGGCCTGTGGGAACTCCCCATCGGCACCAAAGGCCAGGAGATTCTGGATCTGGCGGGCGGCCTGCGCAACGGCCGCAAGCTCAAGGCCTGGCTGCCCGGGGGCGCCAGTACCGGTTTCCTGCTGCCGGAGCACCTGGACCTGCCGCTGGATTTCGACACCGTGGGAGAACAGGGCAGCCGCCTGGGTACCGGCCTGATTACCGTGGTCACCGAAGACCAGAGCATGGTGTCGCTGATGCGCAACCTAGAGCAATTTTTTGCCCGGGAATCCTGCGGCTGGTGCACCCCCTGCCGGGACGGCCTGCCCTGGAGCGTGAAACTGCTGCAGGCGCTGGAGCGGGGTGAGGGCGAGCAGGGGGACGTGGAGCTGCTGGACAAGTTGGCCGCCGATTGCGGCCCCGGCCTGACCTTCTGCGCCCATGCCCCCGGCGCGGCCATGCCGCTGGAGACCGCGCTGAAGCATTTCCGCCACGAGTTCGAGCAGGGTGTCCGCCACAGCCAGGGGGTTGCCCATGCCGATCCGATTCCGGTGGGTGACTTATGAATGGTAACCCTATGAACCAGAACCCGTGCTCTGCCGGGCGCCGGCCCGGGAACAGGAGGTAAGCCTATGGCAACCATCCACGTGGATGGCCACAGCTACCAGGTTGATGGCGCCGACAACCTGCTCCAGGCCTGCCTCTCCCTGGGCCTGGACATACCCTATTTCTGCTGGCACCCGGCCATGGGCAGTGTCGGGGCCTGCCGCCAGTGCGCGGTGCGTCAGTACAAGGACGAGGACGACGACCAGGGCATGATCGTGATGTCCTGCATGTCCCCGGCCAAGGATGGCACCCGCATCAGCATCGCCGACGACGAAGCCCGGGAATTCCGTGCCAGTGTGGTGGAGTGGCTGATGATCAATCATCCCCACGACTGCCCGGTGTGCGAGGAGGGCGGCCATTGCCACCTGCAGGACATGACGGTGATGACCGGTCACGACCGGCGCCGCTACCGCTTCCGCAAGCGCACCCATCGCAACCAGTACCTGGGCCCTTTTATCGCCCATGAGATGAACCGCTGCATCACCTGCTACCGTTGTGTGCGCTTCTACAATGACTACGCCGGTGGCACCGACCTGGGGGCCTTTGGCGCCAACGACAATATCTATTTCGGCCGTCACACCGAGGGCGTGCTGGAGAACGAGTTTGCCGGCAACCTCACCGAAGTCTGCCCCACCGGGGTGTTCACCGACCAGACCCATTCCGAGCGCTACACCCGCAAATGGGATCTGCAGTTTGCCCCCAGCATCTGCCACCAGTGCGCGGTCGGCTGCAACATCAGCCCCGGTGAGCGCTACGGCGATATCCGCCGCATCGAGAACCGTTACCACGGCGAAGTGAATGGTTACTTCCTCTGTGACCGGGGCCGTTTCGGCTACGGCTATGTCAACCGCAACGACCGGCCGCGGCAGCCCCAATGGCGCGGCCAGCCCGGCGAGGCGGCCATGACCCTGTCCGTGGACCATGCCCTGGACCGGGGGGGCGACGCCCTGCGCAGCGCCCAGCGCATCATCGGCATCGGCTCGCCCCGGGCCAGCCTGGAAAGCAACCATCAGTTGCGGGCGCTGGTGGGACTGGAGAATTTCGCCACCGGCCTGGCCGCCGCCGAGCAGCGCAGCCTGGAACGCATGAACCAGCTCAATCGCAGTTGCGGCCTGCCCACTCCCAGCCTGCGGGAGGTGGAGCAGCACGATGCCGTACTGGTGCTGGGGGAGGACCTGATCCAGAGCGCCGCCCGGCTGGGGCTGGCGGTACGCCAGGCGGCCCTGGGCCGGCAGCCTGAGCTGGCAGCCGGTATCGGCATCCCGGCCTGGAACGCCGAAGCGGTCAAGACCCTGGGTCAGGACCGCTATCACCCGGTATTCATTGCCTATCCCGCCGCTACCGGCCTGGATGCGGTGGCCCGCAACCGTTACCCCCTGGCGCCCAAGGACATCGCCCGACTCGGCTTTGCCGTGGCCCACTGCCTGGATCCGGAGGCGCCGGAGGTGCCGGACCTGGACAAGGGCCTGCGCCAGCAGGCCCGGCAGATCGCCGACAGCCTCGACCAGGCCCGGCGCCCGCTGGTGATCAGCGGTGCTTCCCTGGCGGAGCCCGCCATCCTGGAAGCGGCCGGCAATGTCGCCCGGGCCCTGGCCCGCCGCGCCAAGCCCGGTGGCCTGGTGCTGGTGCGGCCGGAGGCCAACAGCACCGGCCTGGCCCTGATGGGTGGCCAGAGTCTGGAGTGGGCGCTGGAACAGCTGGAGCAGGACCGGGCCGATGCCCTGGTGGTGCTGGAGAACGACCTCTATCAGCGCGCGCCCCGGCAACAGGTGGACCGCGCCCTGGCGCAGGCCCAGACCCTGGTGGTGCTGGACCACCAGAACACCGAAACCCTGGCCCGCGCCACCCTGGCGCTGCCGGCCGCCAGTTTTGCCGAGGGCGACGGCACCCTGGTAAGCCTGGAAGGCCGGGCCCAGCGCTTTTTCCAGGTCTACGATCCCGGCTATATCCGCCCCGAGACCCGCATCCACGAAAGCTGGCGCTGGCTCCACGCCCTCACCGCCAACATCCGGCGCGAGACGGCCGCGGACATCACCCTGGACACCGTCACCCGCGCCTGCGCCGAATCCGATCCGGCCCTGACCGGGATCCTGGGCGCCGCCCCCGGTTCCGACTATCGCATCGACGGTCTGCGTCTGGCCCGGGAACCCCATCGCTACAGTGGCCGCACCGCGATGCGGGCCAACCTGTCGGTGGCGGAGCCCAGGGTGCCCCAGGACCCGGACACCGCGTTTGCCTTTTCCATGGAGGGTTACAGCGGCTCGGACCGGCCCCGCCAGCTGGTGCCCTTCGCCTGGGCGCCGGGCTGGAACTCACCCCAGGCCTGGAACAAGTTCACCGACGAGGTGGGCGGTCACCTCAAGGGGGGCGACCCCGGTGTCCGACTGCTGGCGCCGGTGCCGGGCCAGTACGACTACAGTGGCGAGGTGCCGGACCCATTCCACTGTGACCCGGATAACTGGCAGCTGGTACTGCTGCCACGGCTATTTGGCGGCGAGGAAACCTCCCGGCGCGCCGAACCCATTCAGGAGCGCACCGAGCCGGCCAGGCTGACCCTGTCCCAGGCTGACGCCGACCGGCTCAAGACCTGCCCCGGCGAGACCCTCAGCGTCCTGGTGAACGACCTGTTCGTGGTCCTGCCGGTCCACATCGACCCCTGCTGGCCGGCGGGTCTGGCCGGCGTGCCGGTAGGGGTGGAGCCGGCCCTGCGATCCGGCCAGCGGGTCACGCTGGCGGCCACAGCCGGCACCGGCGAATCCGGCCAGCAGCCGGAGGTGCGGCCATGAGCTGGCTGTCACCACAATGGGCCGCCAACCTGCTGGCCATGGGCCAGGCCCTGGTCATCCTGCTGGCGGCAGTTCTGATCGGCGCCGTCATGACAGTGGTTGAACGTCGCCTGCTGGGGCTCTGGCAGGACCGCTACGGGCCCAACCGGGTGGGGCCCTTCGGATCGCTGCAGCTGATCGCCGACATGATCAAGATCTTCTTCAAGGAGGACTGGATCCCGCCCTTCGCCGACCGCACCCTGTTCGTGCTGGCGCCGGGTATCGCCATGGCGTCCCTGCTGCTGTCCTTCATCATCATTCCCATC
>NZ_JAWVZL010000094.1:0-11649 GCF_033722195.1 Marinobacter sp. | reverse complement strand
GCGCATCCCGCTGCCCAGCGCGGTAACGGACACGCTGCTGACCCATCTCAGCCAGGCCCTGGGCATCCTCACCAAGCGCAACTTCAATCGCATTGTCAGCCAGGGCAGCCTGCACGTCTGCGTGGGCCTCACCTCGGCCCACTACTTCATTGCCGGCGAGAAGAACTTCAACCAGTTCGTGACCGGAAACGAGCAGACCGCCGTCACCGAAGGCGAGGACGACAACCTGTTCCTCAGCGCCGCCCGCCGCCGCGACGACGCCTGGTCCGGCGCCCATGACGCGGCTCCCAGCGACGAGCGTCTGCGTTCGGCGGACAGCCCCATCACCTTCCGTGGCAGTGGTGGTTCCGCCGACGGCGGCCAACCCAACCGCAACCAGCCCCGTTTCCACCGCACCTTCCTGCTCAACACCAGTCCTGGCGGCTATTGTGTGAGTTGGGAGTCGGATGTCCCGCCGTCGCTGCAAGCCGGTGAAATCCTGGGCGTCCGGGAACAGCTGAACCACCCATGGAGCGTGGCGGTGGTGCGCTGGATTCGACAGGTGCGCAACCAGGGTACCCAGGTGGGCATCGAACTGCTGGCTCCCAGCGCATCCCCCTGCGGTGTGCGACTGATCCAGAAGGTCGGCAACAGCAGTGAATACCTGCGGGGCCTGCTGCTGCCGGAAATCAGCGCGGTCAATCAGGCCGCCACCCTGATCACCCCGCGGTTGCCGTTCCAGTCCGGCAGCCGGATCTCGCTGCTGCATGGTGGCCGCGAGGATGCCGGGCAGCTGTCGCGACGGGTCTCCGCCACCGGCAGCGTGAGTCAGTTCGAGCTCAAGCTGCAGAATCGCCTGCTGGCGGAAAAGGAAACATCCGCCACACCGGCAAGCAGCGCCAGCGAGGACGAATTCGACTCGCTCTGGCCCTCGCTATAGGCCGACGGCGACTGAGGACGGCCCTGGGCCTGCCCACGGGCCCGGTTTGTGCCAGTTTTACGCTTGTTATTGGCGGGCAAGCGCTGCATCATTCAAGGCCCCGATCACCGCCAGCAGAACCAAGAGATCGTCACGGTATGCAGAAAAAGAGCGCCACGGTTCACCTCCTGATCCTGGACCCCTCCCAGAACGACGCCGAAACCCTTGTCAGCCTGTTGCGAAATGCCGGCCGCGCTACCCGCGCCCACCGGGTAACGTCGGAGGAAGATCTGGAAGAAGCGCTCAAGACCGGCACCTGGGATTTGCTGCTGGCCCGGGACGTAGAGCAGGAAGTCACGCCTGAAACCGCCCTGTCCGCCATCAGGCGGGCGGACAAGGACATTCCTTTCATTCTGATGACCGGCGACTACGACCGCGAGCGCACCGTCAATTTTCTCAAGGCCGGCGCCCAGGATACAGTGCCGGCGGAGGCCACCGACCAGTTGGTGCTGGTGGCACGGAGGGAACTGGCAGCGCTGGACGAGCGCCGGCGCCGGCGCTCGCTGGAATCCCGTCTACGGGAAGCCGAACAACGCTGCCAACTGCTGCTGGAAAGCTCCAAGGACGCTATTGCCTACATCAACGACGGCATGCACATCTATGCCAACCAGTCCTACCTGGATTTCTTCGGCTACGACGACATCGACGAGCTGATCTGCATTCCGATCCTGGACACCCTGGCACCGGAGAGCCAGAACAAGTACAAGGACTTCATGAAGGCCTTCGCCGAGTCCGGTGAGGACGGCATGGCATTGAACTGCGTCGCCCGCCGCAGCGATGATCAGGAAATGAACATCACCATGACCGCCTCCCAGGCCACCTACGACGGTGAACTCTGCACCCAGATCGTGGTGCAGCCGGAGAAGAGTGACCAGGAGCTGGAAGAAAAGCTGCGCCAGATCAGCAGCCAGGACCTGCTCACCGGTCTCTACAACCGCCAGTACCTGATGGATGCCCTGAGCCATGCCATCGTTACCGCCGGCGAGAAGAACCAGGGCGGGGCCCTGGCCTACATCGCCCTGGACGATTTCATGGGCATGAAGGGCAAGGTCGGGATCGCCGGGGCGGACCTTTTGCTGGGGGATCTGGCCGCCCTGCTGCGGGACAGGACCGATGACAACATGATCCTGGCCCGGCTCAGTGACGACGCCTTCTGTATACTGGCGCAGCCCTGTGAGGAGCAGCACCTGGCCAACACCGCCGAGACCATCCGCAAGGCCATCGAGGACCACCTGTTCGACATCAGCGGCCGCACCATCCAGGTCACCGTCAGCATTGGTGTTGCCGCCATCACCGAGAACTCTCCCAAGGCCCCGGACCTGATGGGCCGCGCCCACACCGCCTCGGCGGAGGTCCGCAAGCGGGAAGGTCATGAGCGCGGCAACGGCGTGGTGGTCTACAACCCGGCGGATTTCGAGGAGCTTGGCGAGGACAATTCGGTCGAGGCCATCCAGAAAGCCCTGGACGAGGACCGTTTCCGGCTGCTGTTCCAGCCCATCATCAACCTGCGGGGCGAGGGCGAGGAACACTATGAGGCCTTCGTGCGGATGCTGGACAAGGACAACAACGAGGTCTCGCCCTATGACTTCCTGCCGCCCATGGGTCCGTCAGACATGGCCGGCAAGATCGACCGCTGGGTGACCCTGCAGACCATCAAGCAGCTGGCCAATCACCGCTCCCGCGGTCACGACACCCGGCTGTTCCTGAATGTGACCGGGGAAACCGTGCAGGACAAGACCTTCGCTCCCTGGCTCAGCGTGGCCCTGAAGGCGGCCCGGCTGCCAGGGGACTCGCTGATCTTCCAGATCCGCGAGGGCGATGCCACCAGCTACCTCAAGCAGGCCCGGGAGTTCGCCAAATCCATGCGGGAACTGCACTGCAAGATCTCCATCTCCCAGTTCGGATGCGCCCTGAACCCCTACAACACCCTGAAACACATGGATGTGGATTACGTCAAGATCGACGGCTCCTTCACCGAGGAAATCCAGAAAAGCGAGGAAGCCCGGGACAAGGTCAACGAAATGGTGGAGTCACTCCGAGGTCAGGGCAAGCTCACCATCATCCCCTTGGTGGAGAATGCCGCCGTGCTGGCAACACTCTGGCAGGCCGGGGTGAATTACATCCAGGGTTACTACCTGCAGGCGCCGGTGCCGGAAATGAACTACGACTTCGGCGATCAGTGAGTCTCGCTCTCCCGGAAACCGATCAGGTACAGGATCGCATCCAGCCCCAGGGTTGAGATGGAGTGCCGGGCCGACTCCTTGACCAGGGGCTTGGCCCGGAAGGCCACACCCAGGCCAGCCTGGCTCAGCATGGGCAGATCGTTGGCACCATCCCCCACCGCAATCACCTGCTCCCGGGAAACATTCTCCCGGCGGGCGATTTCCAGCAGCAGTTCGGCCTTGCGCTGACCATCCACAATGCGACCGGACACCCGCCCGGTGACCTTGCCGTCCTCGATTTCCAGCTCGTTGGCGTAGATGTAATCGATGCCCAGGCGCTGCTGCAGGTGCCTGGCGAAGTAACTGAACCCCCCGGACAGGATCGCGGTGCGATAACCCAGGGATTTCAGGCTGCGGATCAGGTGTTCAGCGCCCTCGGTCAGCCGCAGGCGCTCGGCGATGGCGGCCAGCACTGATTCGTCCAGGCCCTTGAGCAGGGCCAGGCGCTCGGCAAAACTCTCGCTGAAATCCAGCTTGCCCTGCATCGCCAGCTCGGTGATCTGTGCCACCTTCTCACCCACACCGGCCTCCCGGGCCAGCTCGTCGATCACCTCGGCCTCGATCAGGGTGGAGTCCATGTCGAACACCACCAGACGGCGGTTGCGGCGGAAGATGGAGTCCTCCTGGAAAGCGATGTCCACGTTCATCTCGCCGGCAATGTGTAGGAAGTCGGAACGCAGCTGCTCGGGGTCCTCGGGCGTGCCCCTGACCGAGAACTCGATGCAGGCAATGCGGTTGTCGGAGGCCTTCAGGGACGGTCGTGCCGACAGCCGGGTGATATTGTCGATGTTGAGACCATGGCGGGCGGTAATGGCGGACACCCGTGCGATCTGCTCGGCCTTGATGTCCCGGGACATCAGGGTGACGATGTAGCAGGCCCGGTTACGTCCGGAGGCCCACTGCTCGTATTCCTCGGAAGTGATGGGTGCAAACCGTACCTGCAGGTCCAGCGCATGGAGCCGGAACAGCAGCTCGCGGATGACATGGGATGCTTTCGACTCGTCCGGTATCTCCGCCAGTATGCCCCAGGTCAGGTGGTCGTGGATCACCGCCTGGCCGATGTCCAGGATGCGCACGTCATAGCGGCCCATGATGCCGGTGATTTCCGAAGTCAGGCCCGGCTTGTCACGGCCGGAGACGTTGATCAGGACCAGTTCACTCACGGTCGCTTTGCTCCTCTTCTGCCGACTCTGCCGATGGCGCGGCCCTGGCGGTCACCACTTCGATATCGTCGACCCGCTGCAGGCCCCGGGGCAGCTTGTGGCCACGACGGCCGCGCTCACCCAGATAGTGTTCCAGATCGCTGAACTGGAGGTTCATCTTGCGCTTGCCGGCCTGGATCTGGAGCTGGTCCGACGGCGCGAACACAGTCACCGCCACCACATACTCTTCCCGGTTCTGGACCCGGGCCGAGGGGATGCCGATGATCTTGTTGCCTTTACCCTTGGCCAATTCCGGAAGCTCACTCAGGGGGAACACCAGCATCCGGCCCTCGTTGGAGATGGCCGCCAGGTAGAGGGTCTCGTCGCGCCTGGGAATCGGCGTCGGGGTCATGATACGGGCGCCCTTGGGCACGTTCACCACCGCCTTGCCGTTGCGGTTCTTGCTGATCATTTCCTCCAGCGAGGTGACAAAGCCGTAGCCACCGTCGGTGACCAGCAGCACCTTGTCCCCGGGCTCGCCCACTAAAAGTCCGGCAAAGTCGGCGCCGGAGGGCGGATTGATGCGCCCGGTCAGGGGTTCACCCTGACCCCGGGCCGACGGCAGGGTATGGGCCAGCATGGAATAGGCCCGGCCGGTGGAATCCAGGAAGATGGCCTGCTGGTTGTTGCGGCCCCGGGCGGCCAGGGCAAAGCGGTCGCCGGCCTTGTAGCTCAAACCCTGGGGATCGATATCGTGACCTTTGGCGGCGCGTACCCAGCCTTTCTCCGACAGCACCACGGTGACCGGGTCGTTGGACACCAGGTCCAGCTCGCTGAAGGCGCGGGCCTCTTCCCGCTCCACGATCGGGGAGCGGCGGTCGTCGCCATAGGTCTCGGCGTCGGCCTTGAGTTCAGCCTTGATCAGTTCCCGCAGGCGGTCCTCGGAACCCAGGATGGCCTGCAGTTCGTCCCTTTCCGCCGCCAGCTCGTCCTGCTCGCCGCGGATCTTCATTTCCTCCAGCTTGGCCAGGTGGCGCAGCTTGAGCTCAAGGATGGCCTCGGCCTGGTCCGCGGACAGACCAAACCGGCTCATCAGCTCGGGCTTGGGCTTGTCGTAGTTGCGGATGATCTCGATCACCTCGTCGATATTGAGGTAGGCGATCAGCAGGCCTTCCAGAATGTGCAGGCGCGCCAGCACCTTGTCGAGGCGGTACTGCAGCCGTCGGGTGACGGTGACGCGGCGATAGTCCAGCCACTCCGTCAGCAGCGTGTGCAGGTCCTTGACCGCGGGCCGGCCGTCGTTGCCGATGACGTTGATGTTGACCCGGTAGGTCTTCTCCAGGTCGGTGCTGGCAAACAGGTGCGCCATCAGGCCGTCCAGGTCCACCCGGTTGGATCGGGGCACGATCACCAGGCGAGTGGGGTTTTCGTGGTCGGACTCATCCCGCAGGTCCGCCACCATGGGCAGCTTCTTGGCCTGCATCTGGCCGGCGATCTGCTCCAGGACGCGGTTGCCGGAGACCTGGTGCGGCAGATCGGTCACCACGATCTCGCCACTTTCGTTGACCCAGCGGGCCCGCATCCGCAGCGACCCGCGGCCAGTCTCGTAAAGCTGCCGCAGTTCCCGCCGGGGGGTGATGATCTCGGCCTCGGTGGGGAAATCCGGCCCCTTGATGTGCTCCAGCAAATCGCTCACCGACGCGTCCGGGCTGTCCAGCAGACGAATACAGGCGGCGGCCACCTCGCGCACGTTGTGGGGTGGAATGTCCGTCGCCATGCCCACGGCGATGCCGGTGGTGCCGTTGAGCAGCACGTGAGGCAGGCGCGCCGGCAGAGTGGCCGGCTCGTCCATGGTGCCGTCGAAGTTGGGCACCCAGTCAACGGTGCCCTGGCCCAGCTCACCGAGCAGCACGTCGGCAAAGGCCGCCAGGCGGGATTCGGTATAACGCATGGCGGCGAAGGATTTGGGATCGTCCGGCGAACCCCAGTTGCCCTGGCCGTCCACCAGCGGGTAGCGGTAGGAGAAGGGCTGCGCCATCAGCACCATGGCTTCGTAACAGGCGCTGTCCCCGTGGGGATGGAATTTGCCCAGCACATCGCCCACTGTCCGCGCCGATTTCTTGTACTTGGACGTGGACTTCAGGCCCAGTTCGGACATGGCGTAGATGATGCGCCGCTGGACCGGCTTGAGGCCGTCGCCCACGTTGGGCAGGGCCCGGTCCAGGATGACGTACATGGAATAATCCAGGTAGGCCTTCTCGGTGTAGTCCCGCAGCGCTACCCGCTCAAATCCTTCGTCCGTGGTCTGAAATTCTGGCATGTATGCCTCTTCTCACGCGGTTATGGTCACCCGCCTCTGGCCGGTGCTGGAACAAGCCCGCCATTATATGGAGCCTGAGCCCGAGACTCCAATGCCTTGCATATGCCAGCCCTGGCAGGGCCAATCAAATAGCGGAATTCACGCATGGAGGCAGCCGGGGGCAGCTCGTATTCTGCAAGTCCGGGTACAGGATTAACGAACTGCAACCTTCTGAAACATCTGAGCGTCCGCGATGAGAACCACCATCAAAGCCTGCCGTCTTGCCATGCTGACCGCGCTCGTCAACGGCTCTCTCGCACTGGCCCTGATGCTGCTGGTGGAGTTTGCCATCAGCGGCAGCTTCCGGCTCGCCGAACCCTACGTCTGGGCCGGACTGCTGATCGGGCTGGTCATTTTCAGTGCCCAGTTCTATCGCCAGCTGCGCCTCTGCCGCTGCAGTGAAGTCCGCGAAAAAGTCTCCCATCCCTAATCCGATACAGCCCTCCTCAACCGGTTTTTCTGCCCATAAAAAATATGCATAAGTTTGCATAAATCGCACACACGGCCCATTTGGCATCTGCTATCTTCTTAAAAAATGCCCAGGCAACGGACGCCCCCGGTTTGTTCCAACCCCAAGGAATAAGAGGAGCCGTTTCGACCATGCTTCGCAACCTCAGTTTCAAGACCAAGATTGCCCTGCCGTTTGTGATCATGCTGCTTGCCTTCCTCCTGGTGGGAGGCCTTAGCGTCACCACCTCACGGAGCCTGGTGGCGGATACCGATTTCCTCGCCGATAACCTGCTGCCGTCGGTCAGCGAGGTGCTCAATGCCGACCGGGACCTGTACCAAGCCCTGGTTGCCCATATGGCCTACATCAACGCACGGGAACAGGGTGATGATGGCGGCGACCATCTGGCGGATTTCGAGGAAAACGCAGAGCAGGCTCGGGCCCGCATGGATGCAGCCGCCGACCGTCTCGGGCTGGATGCTTCCAGCCCCCTGCTGAGTGGCTTTGACCGCGCCTACAATACCTGGCGGGCCTCGGCGGTGGCCTCCCTGGCGCTAGCGGAGCAGGGAGATACCGTTGCGGCCCGGCTGCGGCTCAATACCGAGACCAGCGAGCTATTCAGTACTTTGCGGGACTATTACGACAAGGTCGGCGCCCAGGCCGACGACCAGTCTGCCACCCGCGCACGGGAGGCCTCCGCCGAGGCCAGTCAGAGCACCACGGTCATCATCATGGTGACGCTGGCAGCGGTCGCCCTTAGCGCTGTCATCTTCCTCTTCGCCCTCAAACTGGTCAGTCGCTCCCTCGAGCTGCTGCGCCGGCGGCTGGACGATATTGCCCAGGGCGAAGGCGACCTCACCCGCCGTATCCCCGTGGAAAGCGACGACGAGCTGGGCCAGCTGGCGCAGAGCTTCAACCATGTACTGGAAAATCTGCAAGGCATGATCCGCACGATTCAGCAGCTTTCCAACCAGCTGGCGGAGGGCTCACGACAACTGGACCAGGCCGCCAACGACAACCGCGACGGGGTGAGCCGGCAGACCGACGCCATCGCCATGGTGGCCACCGCCATCAATGAAATGCAGAGCGCCATTGAGGAGGTGGCCGGTAATGCCGCCACCGCCGCCGAGGCCACCCAGCGGGCCCAGCAGAACGGCGAGCAGGGCGCCCGCATCATCCAGAGTTCGTCGGCCCAGGTACATCGCCTGGCAGCGGAAATCGCCAAGGCCGTGGAGGTGATCCGCAAACTCTCGGAGGATTCCGCCAACATCACCTCAGTGCTGGACGTGATCCGAGGCATCGCCGAACAGACCAACCTGCTGGCCCTGAACGCGGCCATCGAGGCGGCCCGCGCCGGAGAGCAGGGTCGCGGCTTTGCCGTGGTAGCGGATGAGGTCCGCACCCTGGCGCAACGCACCCAGAAGTCCACCCAGGACATCGACGACATGATCACGGCCCTGCAGAACGGCGTGGCGGAAGCGGTCAGGGTGATGGAAACCGGCAGCCAGGAGGCCAGCGCCACCGAGAAGCTGGCCACCGAGGCGGAAACCGAACTCAGCGCCATACTGCGAGCCATGAACGACATCAACGACGTCAACACCAGCGTGGCGTCGGCCACCGAGGAGCAGACCCAGGTGGTGGACGAGATCAATCAGAACGTCACCCAGATTAACGACCTGGCTCTGGAGGGCCAGACCCGGTCCGCGGGCATCAAAGATATCAGCGAGTCGCTGGCGGCATACGCCGAGCAGCTCAATGGCCAGGCCGGCCGCTTCAGGGTCTGAGGCGACCGGCCCGGTCAGGCGGGCGGTTACTGGCGGATGCCTTCCACCGAGATGATCAGGTCGACGGTCTCTGAGGCTGGCCCCAGGTCCTTGGGAATACCGAAGTCGTCCAGCCGGAGCTGGGCTTCGGCCTCAAAACCCATGCGGTAGCCGCCCCAGGGATCCTTGCCGTGGCCGATCATGTTCACGTCCAGGGTCACTTCCCTGGTCACGCCCCGCAGGGTCAGATCGCCCACGATCCGGGCCTCGCCTTCGCTGTCACCGGGAATCACCCGCTTGCTCTGGAAGCTGGCTTCGGGATGTTCATCCACGTACAGGAAGTCGTCGCTGCGCAGGTGCTTGTCCCTCTCGGCGTGGTTGGAGTCCACGCTGGCGGTATCTACCGTAACGCTGACCGAGCTCTCGGCGGGGTTGTCGGCGTTGTAGCTGAACTGGCCGTCAAACTCGTTGAAGCGACCGTAGAGCCAGCTGTAGCCCAGGTGTGAGATCTTGAAGATGATGAACTGGTGCTGGCCCTCGACGTCGAAGGCATAGGTGCCGCTGTGCTCGCTGGCCTGGACGCCCGCCGTCAGGGACAGCGAAACCAGGGACGCCGCCATCAGATTCCGGATACTCGCTTTCATGATTCACCTTCTCCTTCATTGGCCCCGCGGGGCTTGGGTTCACACTGCCTGCATTGGCTACCGGGATCGCGCCTCGCGGGCCTGCCGCGTGGTCACGATTCGACTCAGGGTCGCGTCCCGGTCGATGAAATGATGCTTGAGGCCCGCCAGGGCATGCCCGGTGGCCAGAACCACCAGGGCCCAGGCGGACCAGTAATGGATGTCGCCCACCACCAGCTCCAGGGCCTTGACCTCTCCGGTCACCGAGGGAATCTCGAACCAGTTGAATAGTTGGATGGAGGAGCCGCCACTGGTGGGGATCAGGTAACCGCTGGCCAGCACCACAAAGGTACCCAGGTAAAGCAGCCAGTGGGCTACCTTGGCGCCGACCACCTCGACGGCGCTGTGGTTGGGCAGGGCTCGGGGCTTGCGATCCACCAGGCGCCAGACCAGCCGAACGACCATGACGGCGATCAGCAACAGCCCGACGCTCTTGTGCAGGTGGGGCGCCAGGTTGTACCACTGGCTGTAATAGGACAGATCCACCATCCACCAGCCCGAGGCAAAGAGCCCGAACACGGCGATGGCCACCAGCCAGTGAAGCCCGATCATCAGGCCGCCATAGCCGCCTGCGGTGTTTCGCAACTGCATCGCGTCAGCCCTCCTTGCCACCCACCCGGAGCATCCAATTCTGTTGTACGAGTCTAGAAACAGCCACGGTCAATTCAAATCGAAATGTTTTGGCTGGCATGTTCAGAAAAACTGATGCTCCAGAAATTGAGCAGGAGCCACTTGACTTTTGTCTTATGTGGATTTTACGGATTGAGCCGGTGCATCAGCACGATATCATTATTGCATCACACGACGGCCGAAGCGGCACACGCTCACCGTCATGCCCAGGAACTTACGAGGAACAATCATGGAAGTGGAATTCGACGAACGGGTCGTCGTGCCCAGCAACAACTGAGCAAACATCGCCTGCAACCCAGGCATCGCAATCCGGTCCTGATTCTCAGCGACGCTGTCCTCCGGGGCCGCGCCAGGGCCAGATTGCAACCCTCTCCCTCCCTGGCCTCGTTGGGCGCCATCCCTCGTACCAACGTCATCTCCCCCTTGCCAGCTTCATGCCATCCCCATGGCGGTATCGGCAAACACTTCACCCAGCCATCGAAGTTATTGAAGTACCTTTTTAAACTCTGGTAACTTTTTGGAAAGTTTGGCATTCTCCCAGTTCGATCCATTTACGCCCAACCCGATCGGGCATCAGCGTTCAGGTTTTAAACAGGTCGGAAGGGCAGATGCCGGGGCCCTGCGACGCATTCGTTCAACGCTTTCAGTGCTGAGTTATGTCGAAGTTTCCGCCTCAACGATTGGTCGCCCCCGAGCTGGACCTCCTCGGTCCCATGCTTGATCGTAATGACTATGGCTGGAGCGCCACCTTTCAGGGCCTGACGCTGCGCACCGCCCTGCAGCCGATCTTCAGTATTTCCCACAAGCGTGTGGTGGGCTACGAAGCCCTGATCCGGGCCTTCGACACCGATAACGCCAGCGTACTGCCCCTGCACCTGTTCCAGTTACCCACCACCGAGCCCGAGAACGTGCTGCTGGATCGGCTGTGCCGCTACCTGCACATTCAGAATTATTCATCGATGAGTGACCAGGTGAACTGGCTGTTCCTGAACGTGTCGCCGAAAGTGGTGGCCAGCGGTCGCCAGAGCGACTCCTTCTTCGGCCAGCTGCTGGAGCGTACCGGTCTGCCGCCCCACCGGGTGGTGATAGAGATCGTGGAGCAACCCACCGACGACTCCCAGCAGCTTCGGGAAACCGTGGCCTACTACCAGTCCCTGGGCTGCCTTACCGCCATCGACGATTTTGGCGCCGGCCACTCCAACTTCGAGCGGATCTGGAACCTGTCACCAGACATCGTCAAGCTTGACCGGACCCTGCTGACCCGGGCCATTGAAGACAAGAAAGCCAGGCAGATCCTCAACGGCATCGCCTCGCTGTTGCACCAGTCCGGTTGCCTAGTGCTGCTGGAGGGGGTGGAGAGCCACGACCAGGCGATGATCGCCATCGACGCCGGCGTGGACTTCGTGCAGGGCTTCTACTTTTCCAGACCGAGCCTGGATCTGGC
>NZ_JAWVZL010000093.1:0-11751 GCF_033722195.1 Marinobacter sp. | reverse complement strand
TAGTCCGGCATCAACCAGGGGTGCGGGTAGGACGACAGGCCGTTGCCGTCCACTTCCTCGCGGTACTTGTCCAGCTGCGATTCCTCCAGCCGCCCCTCCAGGTAGGAGCGGGCGTAAATGCCGGGGGATGAGTGCCCCTGGAAATACACCAGGTCGGCATCGCGTTTCTCATCACCACCGTGGAAGAAATAGTTGAAGCCCACGTCATAAAGGGTGGCCGCTGAGGAAAACGAGGAGATGTGCCCGCCCAGCTCACCTGGGCGCTGGTTGGCCCGCAGCACCATGGCCATGGCATTCCAGCGGATCAGTGAGCGAATCCGGCGCTCCATGAACAGGTCGCCCGGCATACGGGCCTCACGGGTGACGGGAATGGTGTTCCGGAAGGGTGTGGTGATGGAGTAAGGCAGCTCGGTGCCATCGCGGCTGGCCCGCTCCGACAGACGCTCCAGAATGAACTTGGCGCGCTCGACACCCTCCTCTTCGATCAACGACTCCAGCGCATCCAACCATTCACTGGTTTCAACGGGATCATCATCTTGATACATCAAACCCTCCCCTAAGCCTCAAAAGCGCGGGGCCGGCGCCAATAACCTGGCCGGACCCGCGACATGATACGAGATAAGATTCAAGTGCAGGCTGTTGCCATAACGTTTCAGTACAGCATAGAACAGGATACGTATCTTGCCCGTCCTGAACCCGGCACTCCGTTCTTGTCAGTTGATAATTGCCCTGCTATCCGCACCCCGACGCAAGAAGGTGGTATTTTTACTACAAATATTCGGGCGCTTCAAATGTCCTCTGCCCCAAAACCGCCCATACCGCGGGCGGGCGAGCCTGGAGACTACTCCGGATTCGGCTTTCGCAGACTACTGGGCCGCACCGGACTCGGACTGGCAATTTACTATCCATGCCAGTATCGACAACAGGTACGACCGGTAACAGCAAATGGGTTCAACCCGGGTGCGGGTCGAAAAATGTCAGCGCAACAGAATGACCCGATTCGGGGCCAGCCACAACACGATTACGACCAATGTCGTATGTTTACTACAGTCGCAAGCTAACCTTTCCGCACTAAACAAAGATTCCCGGCACAGACTCCAATGCTTTTAATAAAAATATTATTAAAAACAGATAATTGGAGATACTCCATAATGCCTGCCTCGGACCGGCGGAATTGATTTTAATTAGTCCTGAAAATATTCCCGCCTTTCTGTATACTTTTCGGCCTGTTTTTTGGCCGGCACAAACCATCGCCCGGGTTCCGGGCCCGCCCTGCCAGGGTCAGGGTTGTGCCTGAAGTTTCGCAACCAGAAGAGTAGAGGGCGATCCATGAATTCCATCGTCACCTTTCCCAACCGGATTCCCGCTGTCGAGTTCGAGGAACGGCGTTTTCAGGTTTACACCGACAAGCAGCTGGACAAGATCGAGGTCATCCAGAATCTGCCCGCCGACACCCTGTTCGAGATGAAGGTGGTGGCCAGCGTGCTGCCCTTCCGGGTCAATGAGTATGTGATCAACGAGCTGATCAACTGGGACAAGGTGCCCAACGACCCGATCTATCAACTGGTGTTCCCCCAGAAGGGCATGCTCAAGGACGAACATTTCGAGCGCATGGCGCAGATGCACCGGGACGGCGCAGACAAAAAGGACATCCAGGCGGTGGCAAAGGAGATCCGGGACGAGCTCAACCCCCACCCGGCCGGCCAGATGGAAATGAACCTGCCCAAACTGGATGGCGAGGTACTGGAAGGCGTACAGCACAAATACCGTGAAACCGTGCTGTTCTTTCCCGCCCAGGGCCAGACCTGCCACTCCTACTGCACTTTCTGCTTCCGCTGGGCCCAGTTCGTAGGGGATAAGGACCTCAAGATGGCCAGCACCGATGCGGCAAAACTGCACGGTTATCTGAGGGAACACCCGGAAATCTCCGACCTGCTGGTGACCGGCGGCGACCCCATGGTGATGAAGACCAAGAACCTGGTGCAGTACCTGGAGCCGCTACTGGAACCCGAGTACGACCATATCCAGACCATCCGTATCGGCACCAAGGCGCTGACCTTCTGGCCGTATCGGTTCGTCACCGACAAGGACGCCCAGGAACTGCTGGACCTGTTCGCCCGGCTGGTGGATGCCGGCAAGCATGTCGCCATCATGGCCCACTACAACCACTGGCAGGAAATCACCACCGACATCGCCGAGGAGGCCATCCGGCGTATCCGCTCCACCGGCGCCGAGATCCGTGCCCAGGGCCCGCTGATCAAGCATGTCAACGACGACGCCGACGCCTGGGCGAAACTCTGGAAGAAGGAAGTTCAGCTCGGCATCATCCCCTACTACATGTTCGTGGAGCGGGACACCGGCGCCAAGAACTACTTCGAGGTGCCCCTGGCCGAGGCCTACGAGATCTACCGGGAAGCCATGAAACGGGTCTCCGGCCTCGGCCGCACTGCCCGCGGCCCCTCCATGAGCGCCGGCCCCGGCAAGGTGGAGATACAGGGTATTGCCGAGATCAAGGGCGAGAAGGTCTTCGTGCTGCGCTTCCTGCAGGGCCGCAACCCGGACTGGGTCCAGCGGCCATTCTTCGCCAAGTACAGCGATACCGCCACCTGGCTGCATGAGCTGGAGCCGGCTTTCGGGGAGGAGAAGTTCTTCTTCGAGGACGAGTACGACCAGATGCGCAAGGGCAACGGCTAGGCCCAAACCAGCGCCGCGTAACCGGAAAGCCGGGCCCCTGGGTCCGGCTTTCCGCTCTCTGTCTGTCGCCTTCGTTGCCGCAGCAGCCCCGCTGTGTTTCCATGGACCGGTGGCCATACAGCATTCGGACGCCCGCTCCGGCACGCGCACCGACACGCCACACCTGTAGCGGCAGCTCCATGAGCCTGCGGTACATGCTCGCTGTTGTTCACCGTTTCGCCGGGGCCAGGCGCCCGAGAAATCCAACGAGCGGGAGCAAAACCGATGAACAGACATCGCATCCTGTCCCACCCCCTGTCCCACCCCCTGACAGCGGCAGCCATCCTCATCACCGGGCTGTTCCTGACGACCGCCAGCAGTGCCGCCCCGGCCATGCTTGAGGACGAGAAGAACACCATGTCGATCTCCGAGCAGGCCGGCCCCAGTGTGGTCGCGGTCCGCCTGTCCGGCGCCCAGGGCATGCCCGGCAGCGGCAGTCAGCGGGGCTTCACCGGTGGCAGCGGTTTCGTGGTGGATGACCAGGGCCGCATCATCACCAACTTTCACGTGGTCGCCGCCGCCCTGGCTGATCCCAAGGACGAGAGTCTGGACCTGGCCGAGGGCGCCAGCATTTCCATCTCCTACGCTGGCAATCCTGAGCAGGAATACCCGGTTAACCTGGTGGGCGCCAATCCCGACATCGATATGGCCCTGCTTGAACTCAAGCAGCCCGACCAGGCACCCAAACGGGAACCGCTGCCGCTGGGTGACTCGGACGAGGTTCGGGTTGGCCAGAAAGTCATTGTCATCGGCAACCCCTTCGGCCTGCACTCCAGCGTTACCGCCGGTATTGTTTCCGGCGTTGAACGGGAGCGCCCGGGCCTGGTGGGTATCAAGATCCCCTATATCCAGACCGATGCCGCCATCAATCCCGGCAATTCCGGCGGCCCGATGCTGAATTCCTCGGGCCAGGTGATCGGCATCAGCAACGTGGTATTGAGCCCGGCCGGCACCTTTGCCGGCATCAGCCTGGCGGTACCTGTCAACCTGCTCAAGGAGAGTCTCGGCGATCTTCGCGACGGCGGTCTGAGTGGCCTGGCGGCGGCCATTACCGATTTGCCGGAGAAACCGCGCCTGGGCCTGCAGGTGGAAGTCACCATGAACCAGTATCCCCAGGGCCTGCGCAAGGAGCTGGGCCTGCCCTCCCGGGGCGTGGCCGTGACCTCCGTTGCCGAAGGCGGTCCCGCTGCCCAAGCCGGTATCCAAGGGCCTCAGCGGGCGCTTTCTCTTGGCCCCATGGCTCTGCCGTTGGGCATGGATGTGATCACCGGCATTGAGGGCAAGCAGGTGACCACCCCCCTGGACGTGCAGCGAGAGATCCTCAAGCACGGTGAGGGCGACACCGTCACCCTGACGGTCTGGCGCGACGGCAACGAGCGCCAGGTGGAGATCACCCTGAAACGGGTGGATGTCGGGAACTGAGCAAATCCGAGGCAAGGTACGCGCGCGGGGCCGATGGCGGCTTTCATCGGATTCCGCTGCGCCCTGCCTCACCGGCTTTTCTTGGGCACGAACCCCTCCGGCTTGTCCTTCAGCCAGTCAACGAAGTTCCGCAGTTCGGCAAGTTCCAGCAGCCGCTCCCGCGTGTTGAAGTGCAGACCCAGTTCATGCTCGGAAGCCGCCTTGTGAATGGCGTTATGGCAGGGCCGGCAGACCCAGAGTGTACGGGTAATCAGGTCTTCCCGACTGAACAGCTTCTGGAAGCGCTTCTTGCTGTGCAGGTGCCTTGGGATCAGATGGTGACGGGTGAGCCTGGCCACCGGCCGGCAGCAGAGTTCACAGTTGTCGGGTTGGGGCGGAAGTCTGTACATACTGACCGGCGGTGCGAATGGCCGGGGTCAGATGAAAGCCTTCACCTGACCCCGGGGGCTCAGTGCATCAGGGTATAGAGTTTGCGCCGATAGGTCCGCACGTCCGGGTTGTTGTTGCCGAGTTTCTCGAACAACTCCACCAGGGTGGTCTTGGCGATGCCGTCCCGGTAATCGGGCGCCACCCGCATCAGCCGGATCAGCAGCTCCATGGCTTCGGCGTTCTGGTCTTTCAATACGTGCTGAAGCGCCAACTGGTGCAGTGCCGCCGGATCATCGGGGCTGGCCTGCAGGGCCTTCTCCAGCTCGGCCACCGGCGGCAGTTCCCCGGCCTGCTTCATGAACTTCAGGCGGGCCGCCAGCTGCTTGGCCTTGTGCTGCATCTTCTCTTCCGGCGGCAGGCTTGCCAGCACACTCTCGGCGGTCTCGAGATCACCGGCCTCGGCCTTGAGCTGGGCCAGGTCGATGAGCACCTTCAGATCATTGGGGTCTTTCTGGTTGAGTTCTGTGAGAATCGCCAGGGCACCGTCCACATCCCCGTCCTCCCAGAGACGGTGGGCGGTTTCATAGGGATCCTCCGCCGGCGCTTCCACGTGTTTTTCCAGCACCTTGCGGATCTCGCTCTCCGGCAGTGCGCCATTGAAGCCGTCCACCGCCTGACCGTTTTTCACCAGGATCACCGTGGGCAGGCTGCGGACCCCCAGGCTGCCTGTCAGCTCCTGCTGCTGGTCGGCATTGACCTTGGCGAGCAGGAAGCCACCCTGGTACTCGTTGGCCAGCTTTTCCAGAATCGGCATCAGCTGCTTGCAGGGTGCACACCAATCGGCCCAGACATCCACCAGCACCGGCGTTGTCATGGAGGCCTGCATGACCTGGTCCTGAAAATTCTCGATGGTGGCGTCAAAGACGTAGGGCGAGTCGTTCATTGGAAATCCTGTCTGATCTGAAAGTGGCCGGAAGGCGGATAGTACCCAGCAAATGGCTAGTACCCGGCAAGTCGATAGTACCCACCTAAGTAGAGTCACCGCGAGCGATTTCAAGCCTGCCGAGGGACTTGCGTTCAGGGCGACTTGAAAAGCGGCACTGAGCCGTCACATAGGAATGCATCTACCCACTGACCATGACACGGGACACTGACACGGTATGAACGATGACCACCGTAACGACGACCTGGACAATACAGTGAGCGAACACGATGACCTGGACGACATCACCGAATACATAGGCAAGGACGAAAGCAGCCACAGCCTCGCCCTGGCCAGGCAGACCATGCCCCGGCGCATGTACATCCTGCCGGTCAATAACCGACCCTTCTTTCCGGCCCAGGTCCAGCCGGTGGTTGTGAACCAGAAGCCGTGGCACGAAACCCTGAAACGGGTCAGTGAGACCGACCATCACGTGCTGGGCCTGTGCTACCTGGACCAGGCGGACCCGGACAATCCGGTGCCAGACAGCAAGGACCTGGAGGTCATGGGCTGTGCCGCCCGCATCCACCATGCCCAGAGCGAGAGCGGCAAGCTCCAGTTCATCGCCCAGGGCCTGCAGCGCTTCCGCATCGTGCAGTGGCTGCGCCGGCGCCCGCCCTTCCTGGTGGAGGTGGAGTATCCGGAAGAGCCGGAGGAGCCCAAGGAAGAGCTCAAGGCCTACACCCTGGCCATCATCAGCGCCATCAAGGAGCTGCTGCGCTCCAACCCGCTCTATGGCGAGGAAGTGAAGCAGTACCTGTCGCGCTTCGGGCCGGAGGACAGCTCACCGCTGGCGGACTTCGGTGCCTCCATGACCAGCGCCAAGGGTCATGAGCTGCAGGACGTGCTGGACACCGTGCCCCTGTTGCGGCGGATGGAAAAAGTCCTGCTGCTGATGCGCAAGGAACAGGAAGTGGCGCGCCTGCAGGCCGAAATCAACGAAGAAGTCAACGACAAGGTCCAGAAACACCAGCGCGAGTTCTTCCTGCGGGAACAGCTCAAGGTGATCCAGCGCGAGCTGGGCATCGCCAAGGACGACCGCACCGCGGATGCCGAACGCTTCCAGGAGCGCATGGCCGAGCTGTCGCCACCGGAGCATGTCCAGGTGCGCTTCCAGGACGAGTTGCAGAAACTCCAGGTCCTGGAGCAGGGTTCGCCCGAGTACGGCGTTACCCGCAATTACCTGGATTGGCTGACGCAGGTGCCCTGGGGCAAGACCTCCGAGGACCATTTCGACCTGTCCGAGGCCCGCCGTATCCTGGACCGGGACCACGACAGCCTGCACGACGTCAAGGACCGCATCGTCGAGTTCCTGGCCGAGGGCTCCTTCAAGGGCGAGGTCTCCGGCTCCATCCTGCTGCTGGTGGGGCCACCGGGTGTGGGCAAGACCTCCATCGGCCGTTCGGTGGCAGACGCCCTGGGGCGGGAATTCTACCGCTTCAGTGTCGGCGGCATGCGGGACGAGGCCGAGATCAAGGGCCACCGCCGCACCTACATCGGCGCCATGCCCGGCAAGTTCGTGCAGGCGCTGAAGGACTGCTCGGTGTCCAACCCGGTGATCATGCTGGACGAGATCGACAAGATCGGCACCTCCTACCAGGGTGACCCCGCCTCGGCGCTGCTCGAGACCCTGGACCCGGAGCAAAACCGGGAATTCCTGGACCATTACCTGGACGTGCGGCTGGACCTGTCCAAGATCCTGTTCATCTGCACCGCCAACCAGCTGGACACCATTCCCCGGCCCCTGCTGGACCGGATGGACACCATCCGCCTGTCCGGCTACATCGCCGAGGAAAAACTGCAGATCGCCAAGCACCACCTGATCCCGCGACTGCTGAAGCGGGCCGGGCTCAAGAAGAAGCAGCTCAGCATCACCGATGCCGCGGTCAAGCAGATCATCGAGGGCTACGCCCGCGAGGCCGGGGTCCGCAACCTGGAGAAGCAGCTTCACAAGATCATCCGCAAGGGCATAGTGAAACTGCTGGAAAGCCCGGATCAACAGGTCCGGGTGGGTGTGGGCGACCTGGCGGGCTACCTCGGCCAGCCGGTATTCCGCAAGGAAAGGTCCATGAAAGGCGTCGGCGTGGTCACCGGCCTGGCCTGGACCGCCATGGGCGGGGCCTCACTGAGCATAGAGGCGTCCCGTATCCACAGCAGCCAGCGTGGCTTCAAACTCACCGGCCAGTTGGGCGACGTGATGAAGGAATCGGCGGAGATCGCCTACAGCTATATCTCCTCGAACCTCAAACGCTTCAAGGCCGATACCGCCTTCTTCGACAAATCCTTCGTGCATCTGCACGTGCCGGAGGGCGCCACCCCCAAGGACGGGCCCAGTGCCGGTGTCACCATGGCCACCGCCCTGCTGTCCATCGCCCGTAAGCAGGCACCCCAGCAGACCGTGGCCATGACCGGGGAACTGACCCTGACGGGCCAGGTGCTGCCAGTCGGCGGTATCCGCGAGAAGGTGATTGCGGCCCGGCGCCAGAAGATCACCACCATCATCCTGCCGGACGCCAACCGTGGCGATTACGAGGAACTGCCGGACTATCTCAAGGAGGGACTGGTGGTGCACTTCGCCAAGCAGTACAGCGATGTCTACCAGGTCTGCTTCAGCGACCCGCCCGGCAGCCGCAACAACAGCGTGCACTGAAGAACAGACCGCCGGGTGTAATGCCCGGCGGTCGTCTGTCTGGCTTCAGGACTGGTGACTGAACCGGTCCACCAGGTTGTGGAGGTTCTCCGACAGCTCGCGGAACTCGCTGCCCAGGCGGTCGGCGGTGCCGGCGCGGTCGGAACTCATGTCCGCCAGTTCGGCGATGCTGATGATCTGGCGGTTGATCTCGTCCGCCACCTGACTTTGCTCCTCGGTGGCCGCCGACACCTGCAGCGACTGATCGGTGATCCGGCCCACCGCCTCGACAATCTCCTGCAATGAGCGCTCGGCCTCGCGAACCTTGTCCAGGCCGGAGCCGGCCACCACTTCGCCTTCACGGGTGGCGGCCACAGCGTCATCCACCTGTTTGCGGAAGCGCTCGATCACATCATGGATCTGGCCGGTGGACTCCCGTGTCCGGCGCGCCAGATTGCGGACCTCGTCCGCCACCACCGCAAAGCCGCGGCCCTGCTCTCCGGCCCGGGCGGCCTCGATGGCGGCGTTGAGAGCCAGCAGGTTGGTCTGTTCGGCGATCTCGGTAATCAGGTTGGTGGCGTCCCCAATGCTGCTGGTGGACCGACCCAGTTCCTCCACCGCGTTGCCGATCCCGTGGACCCGCTCCACCAGTTGTTCGATTGAATCCAGGGCACTGCGGGACAGCTGGGAGCCACGGCCGGCGTGATCATTGGCCTGCTCCGCCTCGCGGGCGCTGGCCGCCACACTCTGGGCCACTTCCTGGATGGAGGTGGTCATCTCGTTCATGGCCGAGGCGGTCTGGTCGGTTTCGGCGCGCTGGCGATCAATGTAGCGGGCGCCCTCGCTGATGGCGGCACTGCTCCGGACCGCCATGGCTTCCAGGTCGACGGCGCGGTCCTCGATGCGGGTCAGCGCCGTGCGCAGGCGGGCCTGCTCGCTGATCAGCAGCAGCGACAGCTGGCCCACCCGGCCCGGCTGGTCGCTGTACATCAGCGCCACCAGCGGATCCCGGAAGGCATCCGGGCGCAGGTCCAGCAGAGTCTGGGTGCGGCGATGAAAGCCGGACAGCACCAGCGCCATCGCCAGCAGGTTGGCCACCACCACCGCAGTCGCCCCCCACACCGGGCCGGTGTAGAGCACCGCCGGCACGCTGATCAGCAAGGCCAGCGCAAAGGGCCAGGCGGCCAGGACACTGGCGCGGGCGGACGAGCGCGCCACCAGTGATGTCTTGCCCTTGTTGATGGCGTCATAGACCTTCTCGGCCCGCCGGATCTGATCCCGGGTGGCGGTTGCCCGCACCGACTCGTAGCCCACCTTGCGGCCGTTCTCGAGAATGGGCGTGACGTAGGCGCTGACCCAGTAATGGTCCCCGCTCTTGGCGCGGTTCTTGACCACGCCCATCCAGGGCCGGCCTTTCTCCAGGGTGTCCCACATGTGCTGGAACACCGCGGCCGGCACGTCCGGATGGCGGATCAGGTTATGGGCCTGGCCGATCAGCTCTTCCCTGCTGTAGCCGCTGACCTCAACGAACTCGTCGTTGCAGTGGGTGATGACACCCTTGAGTGTGGTGGTGCTGATCAGCCGGGCGTCTTCCCGCATGGGGATTTCGCGCTGGGTGACCGGAAGATTGCGACGCATGGACTGGAACAACCTCACTGAATGCTGGAAATGACCGCAGACCGACCACCTGGTGCCGGAGCTACTCTGCTTGAACAGGGGATAACTGCACTGGGGGATATAACGGCAGAACGGATACATATTTTAGCGCCGGACCAAAAAAAAGCCCGACACAAATCGATCGGGCTTGAGCTGGGACAAGTTTGCTGGCGGCCAGGGCGGGACCTATTGCCCGCCACCGGTCTCCCGCCAGCCGTCTTCCCGCAGCACGGGGCCGACGTCCAGTACCGGCGAGGCGTCGATGTCGTCGGCGTCCATCATGTTCGCCACCCGCTGCAGGGATGCGATGATCATGGTCTGCTCCCACTCGTGCAGGCTCTGGAACTTGCGGATGAACTCCTCCTGCAGTGGCTGCGGCGCGCGGTCGAGAATGGCCACACCCTCCTCGGTGAGGTGGGCATGGACCTTGCGCTTGTCCCGGGTACTGCGGACCCGGTAGATCAGTTTGCGGTGCTCGAGCCGGTCGAGGATGGTGGTGACCGTGGCCTGGCTCAGGCTGACCTTGTCGGCGATTGTGCCGATGGTGACTTCGCCCAGGTCCCGGATGGACCGCATGATCAGCAGTTGCGGCCCGGTCAGGCCGGCGTGTTTGCTCAGACGCTTTGAATGCAGGTCGGTGGCACGGATAACCCGCCTGAGCGCAACCAGAACCTGCTCGTAATTGTTCACATCAAGACTCCCATCCGCCGCTTCGGCGCGGTCCGAATTATAGGCGGTGAGCTTTTTCGAGTACAAAACCTTTCCACTCGACATTGCGCGACGGCCTCCCTACAGCCCGTGGGCCGGTCTTCCGGCCCGGATTCCGTTGCCACTCCCGGACAGGGGGCAGCAAACGCCGGGCCATTTACTTATAGCACTAACTATTAGAGGTCTTTGCACCTGTAAATGCAAGTTCTGCCACCTCCAGGGCTGCACCATGGCGGCGACCGCCGCCCCGAAAACGGGCACCGACCGGCTCCCTGACCGCTGTTCCAATGCGGCTGTATCCGCTCTTTAAAGCGGCGTGGTATTTGCGTGTCGACTCTGCGAAACTGCGTCTACCAGGTCACGCTGAAATCCTGACAGCAGGAAATCCGGGGTGGCTTGACAATAACCGGGGGCTAGTGTTTTTTAGTCCGTCGTAGACCACAAGAAGAACCCTGACCCAAAGTAGGACAGACCCATGAGAACATCGGTAAAGAAACTGGCAGCAAGCATTGGTGCCTCCGTCGCCCTGATGGGTGCCGGTAGCGCTCTGGCGGAAATCAAGATTGGTATTGCCGGCCCTATGACAGGACCGGTTGCCCAGTATGGCGACATGCAGTTTTCAGGCGCCCGCCTGGCCATTGAGCAGATCAACGCCAATGGCGGCGTAATGGGCGAGCAGCTCGAAGCAGTAGAGGTGGACGACGTCTGCGATCCCAAGCAGGCCGTTACCGTTGCCAACCGTCTGGTGAACGAAGGCGTTCGCTTCGTGGTTGGTCACCTGTGCTCCAGCTCCACCCAGCCCGCGTCCGACATCTATGAGGACGAAGGCATCCTGATGATCACCCCGGCCTCCACCAGCCCGGAAATCACTGCCCGCGGTTATGACCTGGTGTTCCGCACCATCGGCCTGGACAGCATGCAGGGCCCGGTTGCGGCCAATTACCTGGCCAGCCAGAAGCCGGAGCGTGTGGCGGTTATCCACGACAAGCAGCAGTACGGTGAAGGGATCGCCACCGCCGTCCGTGACACCCTGGTGGACGCCGGCGTTGAAGTGCCGATGTTCGAAGGTATCACCGCCGGTCAGAAGGACTTCTCTGCCCTGGTATCCAAGCTCAAGCAGGCGGACGTGGACTACGTCTACTACGGCGGCTACCACCCGGAGCTGGGCCTGATCCTGCGCCAGGCCGCATCGGCCAACCTGGACGCGGAATTCATGGGCCCTGAAGGCGTGGGCAACAAGGATATCAACACC
>NZ_JAWVZL010000092.1:0-11858 GCF_033722195.1 Marinobacter sp. | reverse complement strand
GGCCCCTCGACGACATCCTCGCGGAGGCGGTCCAGCTCGCCGACCAGGGCGTGCGCGAAATCAACCTGCTGGGCCAGAACGTCAACGCCTACCGGGGGCTCAGCTTTGATGGCGACTTCATCGACCTGGCCACGCTGATCACCTATATCGCCGCCTGTGAGGGCATCGACCGCATCCGCTACACCACCTCCCATCCGGTGGAGTTCTCGGACGCGCTGATCGACGTCTACGCCCAGGTGCCGGAGCTGGTGAGCCACCTGCACCTGCCGGTCCAGAGCGGTTCCGACCGTATCCTGGCCGCCATGAAGCGGGGCCATACTGCCTTGGAGTACAAATCCAAGTTGCGCCGCCTGCGCAAGATCCGCCCGGACATCAGCTTCTCCTCCGACTTCATCGTCGGTTTCCCCGGTGAGACCGAGAAGGATTTCGAGGACACCATGAAGCTGATCAACGACATCGGCTTCGACGTATCCTTCAGCTTCGTCTACAGCGCCCGCCCCGGCACTCCGGCATCGGACCTGCCGGACGACACCCCGATGGAGGTGAAAAAGCAGCGCCTGGCCATCCTGCAGCAGCGCATCAACCAGCATGCCCAGGACATCAGCCGCAAGATGGTGGGTACCACCCAGCGCATCCTGGTGACCGGACTGTCCAAGAAAGATCCCGGCGAGTACGCGGGACGCACCGAGAACAACCGGATCGTCAACTTCCGGCATGAGAATCCGGAGGTGGTGGGTCACTTTATCGATGTGGAGATCAGGGAGGCGAAGCCTAACTCTTTGCGGGGCGTCCCGGTTGATTCGAAGTTATATTAGAGCCCTGCAGGGAGCTGCCTGAGGCAGCGAGCATGAGAGCGGTGAGGGACCTCCTCCCAAAAACCAATACGAGCACCCCTACGGGGTCCGGCCAGCAATCGCAGATTGCTGGCGTTCGTCCCGGCATGAAGCGATGCTTCATAAACGCCGGGCCTCACCCATGTGCGCTTGTTTCAGGCCATCCCTGGCCTTCAACATTTTTGGAAGGGGTTACCCGCCACTCTCCCTCAAGTCGGTGCGAGCCTACTTGTTTTCTTTCCGGCGGGCCTGCACATAGACGGAAAGGCCGCGGCCACGCACCCAAACCTGTGAGCTTGCTCCTGAGTTGATGCTCAGAAAATCAGTGGAGACTATTTGAAAACCAACGACGCCAGACAGTTTGATCTGCACCCTGCCGACCAGCAACGGCTGGCCACCCTCTGCGGCCAGTTCGACGAGCACCTCAAGCACATTGAGCGCCGCATGGGCGTGCGCATCGGCCGCCGCGGCCACCATTTCCGTGTGGAAGGCGAGACCGAGCACGTGGCCGCCGCCACCGAAGTCATCCGCCATTTGTACCGGGAAACCGAAGCCACCAACGACATCACCCCGGACACCGTGCACCTGTTCATCCGGGAATCCGGCTTCGAGCGCCTGCCCGAGGAAGTGCCGTTTGACGGCAGCCTCACCGTGATCAAGACCCCCAAGCTGCAGGCCAAGCCCCGGGGTGTGAACCAGCAGAAGTACGTGCACAATATTCGCACCCACGATCTCAATTTTGGCATCGGCCCGGCCGGCACCGGCAAGACCTGGCTGGCGGTCGCCTGTGCCGTCGAAGCCCTGAAGGACGAACAGGTCAAGCGCATCCTGCTGGTACGACCCGCGGTGGAAGCCGGCGAGAAACTGGGGTTTCTGCCTGGCGACCTGGCCCAGAAGGTCGACCCCTACCTGCGCCCCCTGTACGACGCTCTCTATGAAATGCTCGGCTTCGACCAGGTGACCCGCCTGATCGAGAAAAGCGTCATCGAGATTGCACCGCTGGCCTTCATGCGCGGCCGTACCCTCAACAACTCGTTCATCATCCTGGACGAGAGCCAGAACACCACCCGCGAGCAGATGAAGATGTTCCTCACCCGCATCGGCTTCGGCTCCACCGCGGTGATCACCGGCGACACCACCCAGGTGGACCTGCCCCGCGGCCAGAACTCCGGGCTGGCCCACGCCGCCGCCATCCTCAACAACGTCTCCGGTATCGGCTTCACCCGATTCGAGGCCAAGGACGTGGTGCGTCACCCGCTGGTGCAGCGCATCGTCGAAGCCTACGATGCCTTTGACGAGAATGCCGGAGGCGCCAAGTGAGCGGTCTTGCCGTAGACATCCAGCGGGTGGTGGACGACGCCGACCTGCCCACCGACGCCGAGTTCGAACGCTGGGCCAACCTGGCCTGGCAGGCGGAAGAGCCGTCCGAGGTTACCCTGCGTATTGTGGACCGGGAGGAGAGCGCCGAGCTCAACGGCCTCTACCGTCACAAAACCGGTCCCACCAACGTGCTCTCCTTCCCATTCGAGGCGCCGCCGGGTATAACAGTGCCGCTGGCCGGGGATCTGGTGATCTGTGCCCCCGTGGTGCGTGATGAAGCCCATGAGCAGGGTAAAAGCCTGTCCGGCCACTGGGCGCACATGGTGATTCATGGCATGCTGCACTTGCAGGGTTATGATCACCTGACAGACGATGAAGCAGACATTATGGAAACGCTGGAAATCGCCCTGCTCAAAGAGCTGGGATTCAGCAATCCGTACGAATCAGAGGAAACGGAACAAGACTCATGAGCGACGATCAGTCGAGTCGCAGTCAGGGCAGCAAGTCCTGGCTGGAGCGTATATCACAGGCTTTTTCCAACGAGCCGGAGTCCGTCGAGGACGTACTGGAAATCCTGCGGGATGCCGAGACCCAGAACATCATCGATGCCGACGCCATGAGCATCATCGAAGGCGCCATGCAGGTGATCGACATGCGGGTCGATGAGATCATGATTCCCCGCTCCCAGATGATCACCGTCAAGGCCTCTTCCGAGCCCAAAACCTTCCTCAAGGACGTCATCGAATACGCCCACAGCCGTTTCCCGGTGATCGGCGACAGCCAGGATGACGTCATCGGCATCCTGCTGGCCAAGGACCTGCTGCCGCTGGCCCTGGACAACGAGCTCAACTGGACCAAGATCCGCGAGATCCTGCGCCCACCCACCTTCGTGCCGGAAAGCAAGCGACTGAACCAGCTGCTCAAGGAGTTCAAGGAAAACCGCAACCACATGGCCATTGTGGTGGACGAGTACGGTGGCACCGCCGGCCTGATCACCATCGAGGACGTCCTCGAGCAGATCGTCGGCGAGATCGAGGATGAGCACGATTTCGACGAAGAGACCAATATCAAGGGTCGCGGCGACGGCAGCTTCGCGGTCAAGGCGGTAACGCCGGTGGAGGATTTCAACGAGTTCTTCAACACCGAACTGGACGAAGAGGAGTTCGACACCATCGGCGGCGTCGTGCTCAAGGAGTTCGGGCACCTGCCCCGCCGCGGCGAATCCGTGGAAATCGGCGGCCTGACATTCACCATTGCCAATGCCGACAACCGGGTTATCCGCCTGCTCCAGGTGACCCGTGGCACCAGCTGACCTGTCACCCCGATTGCGGCGCTGGCTCGACCCCCTGATTCTGCTGCTGGCCGGTGGCCTGCAGACCCTCACCTTTTCGCCATTCCACTGGTGGTGGCTGGCGCCGGTTTCCGTTGTACTGATCCTGCTGGTGTGCCTGGACCTGAGCCCGGCCAGGCTGTTCCGGGCCGGCTGGGTATTCGGCGTGGGGCTGTTCGGCACCGGTGTGTCCTGGGTCTACATCAGTATCAGCGAGCACGGCAACACCTCCGCGGTCATTGCCGTGCTGCTCACGGTCATCTTCGTGGCCGGCCTGGCGCTGTTTCACGGATTGGCGTTCTGGGCCTGGGGCCACCTGGCCAAGGCCAGCCGTGTGCGCCGGCTGCTGTTGTTCCCGGCAATCTGGATCCTGGGGGACTGGCTCCGCAGCTGGCTGCTCACCGGCTTTCCCTGGTTGTTCCTCGGCACCGCCCAGGTGGACGGGCCGCTGGCGGGACTGGCACCGCTGGTGGGCGTGTACGGCGTCAGCTTCTGGGTCGTGATGACCGGAGCCCTGGCACTTGGCGCCTGGTGGCTGGTGCAGGCGGGCCGGCGCATCAGCGCCGTGCTGGTGGTGGTGCTGGCGCTGGCGCCCTGGTTTGCGGCGCCGTCCCTGAACCGGGTCGACTGGACCCTGCTCGCGGACGAGCCGATGACGATTGCTGCCATGCAGGGCAACATTCCCCAACGCATCAAGTGGGACCCGGATTTCCTGCGGGACCAGATCCAGATCTACCTGGAGCTGACCCAGGAGCACTGGGACCGGGACCTGATCCTCTGGCCGGAAACGGCTATTCCCCTGCCCCAGGACCAGGCCGGGCCGGTGATCGAGTTCATCCGCGAGCAGCTGGGCGACAACAGCACCCTGATCACCGGCATTCCCTGGTTCGGCTACAGCGAGCAGCTCAATGACGCCACTTTCCGCAACAGCATCATGGCCATCGGCGACGGCGAGGGCATCTACCACAAGCAGAAGCTGGTGCCCTTTGGCGAGTATGTACCCCTGCAGCAATGGCTGCGCGGGCTGATTGGCTTCTTCGACCTGCCCATGTCGGACTTCTCCCGCGGCCCCGAGAACCAGTCACCGCTGCTGGCCGGTAACCACCAGGTCATGCCGTTCATCTGCTACGAGGTGGCCTATCCGGACTTCGTGGCCCGCTATGCCAACGGCACGGACCTGCTGATCACCATCAGCAACGACGGCTGGTTCGGCGACTCGCTGGGCCCCGAACAGCACCTGCAGATTGCCCGCATGCGGGCCCTGGAAACCGGACGCTATATGCTGCGGGGTACCAACAACGGCATCACCGCCATCATCGACCACCGTGGCCGCATGACCGAGGCCATTCCCCGCTTCACCCGGGCCACCATGCTGGGTGAGGTCCGTACCGCCTCCGGCGCGACGCCCTACATGCTGTCAGGGTCTTGGCCGGCCCTCACCCTGGCCGCCATCCTGATCGTGTTCGTGCGGGAACGGGAAATCCCCAGGGACTGACAGTCGCCATCAGGACTCGGGCCGGGCCTTTGGCTCGCCCTTTTCCGGCGGCCAGCGCGCGGTCACCCGCTCGAAGTAATGGGAATTGCAGGCCTCACAGGGCTCGATGTGGCTGGTTCGGGTCAGGCAGCGCATGTGGCCGCAGGCCAGGCAGCGCAGCACGCCGGCGGTGGCGATCTCGCCGCTGATGTAGTGGCCGCCATCGGGGTTGTGGATTTTCTGGTCCAGCTCCAGGTTCTCCACCAGGGTCTTGTCGGCGATGCTGAACAACATGTCCGCCAGCTGGCGCTCGATCAGCGACAGGTCCAGACGCAGCCAGTCCGCCAGGCTCTCCTCCGTGTCCTCGCCGAAGTAGTTCATAAGGTGTTCGAGGTCGCGCCGCAGGTAGGCCGCCAGCAGGGCGATCTCATCCCGGGTCATCTCCTCCAGCTCCACCTCGTACTCGACGGCGTTGTCGATCTCCCGGCGCAGCTCGTCCAGGGACGTGTGCTCCACCTCCCTCAGCCGCGACTCCACCCGTTCCAGCATCCGGTTGTACACCTTCAGCGCCTGGCCTGAAAATCCGTTGCGGGACTCTGTCATTGGTGACTCTCCTGAAGGGGAAACTTCCGCTCTCATCGCCTTCAGTCTGGCACAGGTTGATCCGGCCTGCAGGCTACCTGTGGAGGGCCGGGTACGATAGAATGTCGGGCCGTTTGGCAACTCTTTTCGACCACAGGTAACTTCAGTAATGGCAGGAATGGACGAGCAATACAGCCCTCGCGACGTTGAGCAAGAAGCCCGACAGTTCTGGCAGGACAACCAGACCTTCCGCGTCACCGAGGACCCGGGCAAACCCAAGTACTACTGCCTGTCCATGTTCCCCTACCCCAGCGGCAAGCTGCACATGGGCCACGTCCGCAACTACACCATCGGCGACGTGATTTCCCGCTACCAGCGCATGCAGGGCAAGAACGTGATGCAGCCCATGGGCTGGGACGCCTTCGGCCTGCCGGCAGAGAACGCCGCGGTAGCCAACAAGTCCGCGCCTGCCAAGTGGACCTACGCCAATATCGATTACATGAAGAACCAGCTCAAGCAGCTGGGCTTCGGCTACGACTGGAGCCGCGAGCTGGCCACCTGCAAGCCGGACTACTACCGCTGGGAGCAGTGGTTCTTCACCCAGCTTTACGAAAAGGGCCTGGTGTACAAGAAGATGTCCACCGTCAACTGGGACCCGGTGGACCAGACCGTACTGGCCAACGAGCAGGTGGTGGACGGCCGGGGCTGGCGTTCCGGTGCCCTGGTGGAACAGAAGAAGATTCCCCAGTGGTTCATCCGCATCACCGATTACGCCGAAGAGCTGCTGGCCGACCTGGACAAGCTGGAGGACTGGCCGGAACAGGTCAAGACCATGCAGCGCAACTGGATCGGCAAGTCCGAGGGCACCGAGCTGACCTTCGGCCTGCAGGGTCGGGAAGACGGTCTCACAGTCTACACCACCCGCCCCGACACTCTGATGGGGGTCAGCTACATGGCGGTGGCCGCCGAACACCCGCTGGCCAGGGCCGCCGCCGAGCACAGCCGGGAAGTGGCCGAGTTCATCGACCAGTGCCGCAACGCCAAGGTGGCCGAGGCCGACATGGCCACCATGGAGAAGAAAGGCGTGGATACCGGCTACCAGGCCATCCACCCGCTGACCCAGGAACTGGTTCCGGTCTGGGTCGCCAACTTCGTGCTGATGGAATACGGCACCGGCGCCCTGATGGCGGTGCCGGCCCACGACGAGCGTGACCACGAGTTCGCCCTCAAGTACCGGCTGCCCATCAAGCAGGTGATCGCGCCGGTGGACAACCGCGAGATCGATACCTACGAGAAGGCCTTCACCGAAAAAGGCGTGCTGGTGTCCTCCGGCAAGTACACCGGCCTCACCAGCGAGCAGGCCTTCGACGCCATTGCCCAGTTCCTGGAACAGGAAGGTATCGGCCGGCGTAGGGTGAACTACCGGCTGCGGGACTGGGGTGTCTCACGCCAGCGCTATTGGGGTGCCCCCATTCCCATGATGACCCTGGCCGACGGCACCGAGCGCCCGGTGCCGGAGGACCAGCTGCCGGTGACCCTGCCGGAGGACGTGGAGATGGACGGGGTGAAATCCCCCATCAAGGCGGACCCGGACTGGGCCAGGACCAGCTTCGACGGCCAGCCCGCCACCCTGGAAACCGACACCTTCGACACCTTCATGGAGTCGTCCTGGTACTACGCCCGTTTCTGCAGCCCCAACTACGACAAGGGCATGCTGGACCCGGCCGCGGCCAACTACTGGCTGCCTGTGGACCAGTACATCGGCGGTATCGAACACGCCATCCTGCACCTGCTTTATGCCCGCTTCTTCCACAAGCTGTTGCGGGATGTGGGTCTGGTAACCAGTTCCGAGCCCTTCAACCGGCTGCTGTGCCAGGGCATGGTGCTGGCGGAAACCTACTACCGGGAAGACGACAACGGCGGCAAGCAGTGGATCTCCCCCGCCGATGTCCGTGTCGAGCGGGATGACAAGGGCCAGGCCATCGCCGCTTACCACAAGCAGGACGGTCAGCCGGTACAGTCCGGCGGCACCACCAAGATGTCCAAGTCCAAGAACAACGGCATCGACCCCCAGGCCATCATCGACCAGTTCGGTGCCGATACCGTGCGCCTGTTCATGATGTTCGCGGCACCGCCGGAGCAGTCCCTGGAATGGTCCGACAGCGGCGTCGAAGGCGCCCATCGCTTCCTCAAGAAACTGTGGCGCATGGTCAGCGAGCACACCAGCCACGGCGAGGCGCCGGCGCTGGATCCGGACGCCCTGAACGACGCCCAGAAAGACGTACGCCGCAAGACTCACGAGACCATCGCCAAGGTCAGTGACGACATCAGCCGCCGCCTCACCTTCAACACCGCCATTGCCGCGGTGATGGAGCTGCTCAACGAGGTCGGTCGCCTGCCGGGCAACGACGGCCAGAGCCGGGCGGTGGAACACGAAGCCCTGCGCACGGCGGTGCTGATGCTGTCGCCGATTGCGCCCCACATCTGCCATACCCTGTGGTTCAGCCTGGGCAACCGTGAGCCGGTGGTGGACGCGCCCTGGCCGGAAGTGGACCAGCATGCGCTGGTGCGCAGCACCATCCAGGTGGTGCTCCAGGTCAACGGCAAGGTCCGCTCCCGTGTGGATGTACCGGCGGATATCGACAAGCCGGCGCTGGAAACCCTGGCCCTGCAGGATGAGAACGTCAAGCGCTTCATCGAAGGCAGCACCGTGCGCAAGGTCATCGTGGTGCCGGGCAAACTGGTCAACGTGGTGGCCAACTGATATGCCCGCTACGGCCGCGCTCCCGATCCGCTCACTGCTGCTGGCAATGAGCCTCGCGCTGGCCGGCTGCGGCTTCCAGCTCCGGGGCCAGGCCCCGGTGCCGAACGCCATTGAGCCGCTGGCGGTAGAGTGCAGCGACAGTGTGCCGCTGGCGCTGTGTGAGAGCGTCCGGGATCAGCTGGCCCTCGGCGACATCAAGCTGGTGGAGCCGGCCGAGGCCGCCTACCTGCTGCGGCTCGACCGTTTCAGCGAGCAGCGCCGCGCCAGCGCCATCACCCTGCAGGCGGCCGCCGCCGAATACGATCTGCGCCAGTCGGTGTCCCTGTCCGTGATCAGCGCCGACCAGGTGCCGCTGGTTGCCGCCGCCCAGGTGACCAGCAGCGACACCTACAGCTACGACGAAGCCAATGTACTGGCCAAGCGCCGCGAGGAGCAGGAGGTCCGTACCGACCTCTACCAGCGCCTGGCCCAGCAGGTGATCTTCCGCCTGGCGCCGCTGGACAGTGAACGCATCCGGACCCTGCGCGCAGCCCATCAGGACGATGACAGTGCCCCAGCGGGAAGCCAGCAGTGAAAGCCCAGCCGGCACAGCTGCCCCAGCTCCTGAAGAAAAGCCTGAGCCCGGTTTATCTGGTCTCCGGGGACGAGCCGCTGCTGGTGCAGGAGGCCTGCGACCAGATCCGCCAGTCCGCGCGGGAGGCCGGCTTCCAGGACCGTGTCACCTTCCACGCCGACCGGCAGCTGGACTGGGGCAGTGTGGCGGAGGAGTTCAGCGCCCTGTCCCTGTTCGCCGACAAACGGCGCATCGAGATTCACCTGCCCACCGGCAAGCTCGGTGACGGCCGCGGTGTCATTGAACAGGTGCTGGCGGACCCCGGCGAGGACATCGTGCTGATCCTCATCAGCGCCAAGCTGGACCCGGCGGAACTGCGCCGCAAGTGGTACAAGCTGCTGCAGAGCGCCGGTGTTCACGTCACCGTCTGGCCGGTGGACACCGACAAATTCCCGGCCTGGCTCCAACAGCGCGCCCAGAGCCGCGGCCTCACCCTGACCCGGGGCGCGCTGGCCATCCTCAGTGAACGCCTGGAAGGCAACCTGCTGGCCGCCAGTCAGGAGATCGAGCGGCTCGCCCTGTTCAGCACCACCGGCACCATCGACGAGGACACCGTGGAGCAGGCGGTACAGAACAGCGCCCGCTTCAACCCGTTCGAGCTGGTGACCGAAATCCTTGCCGGCCGCGCCGCCCACGCCTGCCGGATACTGGGGGCGTTGCAGCAGGAAGGCGAGAACCCCCTGGGCCTGCTCAGCGTGCTCAGCCGTGACATCAACATGACCCTTGCCCTGCAGCGTGCCTTGGCGCAGCGGGAGGTCGCCGCCAACTTCCTGAAGAACAACGGCGTCCGCCAGCCCCAGAGAGCCCGGGTCCTGGAGCAGGCCGCCCGCCGGCTGTCACCCCGGCAGCTCACCCTGGCCCTGACCCGCTGCAGTGATATCGACCGCGCCGCCAAGGGGTTTGGCGAGCACTCCCCCTGGTTTCACCTGCGCACCCTCAGTACCGAACTGGCCCTGCGCTGACCGGCGCCCCCCTCTTGACAGCTTTCCGGTGTCGGGCGCATCTTGAGTTTCAATCAGCAAACTCGAGCGCTGGCGGCCCCAGTCGAGCGGTTGCCGGCAAAGGAGGTGACAACCATGAGCTGGAAAGACGACCTGAAAAACCTGAGAGAAACCATCCAGCAGTACCGGGATGAAGCCCGGGTGCAGCTCCACCTGGCCCGGGAAGACGTCAAGGACGAGTGGGACGACCTGGAGGAGTACTGGGATCGCTTCCGCCGCAAGCTTGAGGAAATCGCCCGCGACGCCGAGGACACCAGCCAGGAAACCCGCAAATCCGCCAAAGCCCTTGGGGATGACCTCAAGCGGGGCTACGATCGCTTGCTCAACCGGCTGAAATAGAGGCTTACACAAGGCGACAAATTCATACCAGGATGACGGCACCCGGCCAGCCGGCTGTGCCATACTGATGGAAAGCGTGAACAGACCGTCAGATTCTGAGTACCGTCATGACCCGAATATCAGGTATTGCCACTGCACTGGTGCTGCTCTGCCTGAGCGGCACCCCAGCGGCCCAGACCCCGGCTGCCGATCCCGAAACGGTGGTCCGGGATCTGTTCTGGGGCCAGCTTATGGCCAACGGCGGTGAAACCTTTTTCTGCAAGCAACCCTTCACCCGAAAAGGCTTTACCGTGACCGAAGGCCATATCTACCCTTTGAGCCACGTCCGCAATGCCCTTAAATGCGGCACCCCCACCCAATGTGAGAAGCTCGACCAGTACCGGCGTATCGCCGCCGACCTGCACAACCTGGTACCGGTTCAGAGCCGGATCGAAATGTGGCGACGCAACGCCAAGTACGATGAGCTCGGCGACAGCGCCTCCGAGAAAGACTGCGGCATGCGGGAGAGTACCCAGTTCATCGAACCGCCGCAGCAGATCAAGGGCGACATCGCCCGCACCATCGCCTATATGGTCCAGAGCTACGGCCTGCCGTGGCTGGGTTTGAAGTCCACCTATGTGGAATGGAACCGGATCGACCCGCCGGATGAAAAGGAGCTGGCCCGGGACCTTGCCATCGCCGGCCTCCAGGGCCAGGGCAACGCCTTTGTCACGGATCCGGGCAGCCTGGCGAATCTCTAGTGTTGGTCGGCCTGGTCTATCCGCGCGCAAAGGCCGGAGCAGGAACGGGAAAGTGGGCCGGCCACCGGGTGGCAGCCGGCCGCGGGGATCAGAACTCGTCGGCGGTCAGGGCCATCATGGAGTCGCTGCCGCTGCGGATGCTTTCCGCCAGTGACACGGTCTTGGGCAGCAGACGGTCGAAGTAGAACCGGGCGGTCTTGAGCTTGCCGGTGTAGAAGCCGGAGGTATCCCCTTCCACCTTGTCCGCGGACGCCTTGACGATCTTCACCCACATGTAGCCCAGCGCGGTGAGGCCGAACAGGTCCAGGTACTCCACCGATGCGGCGCCGATGGCGTCCGGATTCTGGGCCGCCTGGCCGATGACCTGTTCGGTCACGTCCGACAGCCGCTCCAGGGCCGCTGCCAGCGGCGCCAGGTAGGGCCGCAGGGCCGGGTTACCGGCATTCTCCTCGATGAACGCCGCCATGTCCTCGGCGAACAGTTCGTAAAGCGCGCCCTGATTGGCCACGACCTTGCGACCCATCAGGTCCAGTGCCTGGATACCATTGGTACCCTCGTAGATCTGGGTAATGCGGCAGTCCCGCACCAGCTGCTCCTGGCCCCACTCACGAACGAACCCGTGACCACCGAAAACCTGCTGGCCCAGGATACAGGCCTCGAGACCGCGGTCGGTGAGGAAGGCCTTGGCCACCGGCGTCAGCAGGGCCACCATGCCCTCGGCCTGCTTGCGGCGGGCTTCGTCCTCGGCGTACTTGGCGATGTCCAGATACCGTGCCACGTAGGTGGAGAAAGCCCGGCCGCCCTCGATATAGCCCTTCATGGTCAGCAGCATGCGGCGCACGTCCGGATGCACGATGATCGG
>NZ_JAWVZL010000091.1:0-12025 GCF_033722195.1 Marinobacter sp. | reverse complement strand
GACGAGCCCCCCCCCTCGGCCACCGACCGCCGTCCCCTGCACTCCCCCCGGGCCGCCGGGCGCCGCGCCGGCGCCCTCAAATCTCCCCCCTGCCGCCCCCCACCAGCGGGTGGGGCGCACTCCACCCACTGCTCTGATTTCGTGCACACCCTGGCTCTTACGCACCATCGCTGTGCGTTATCTCGGTAACTACGCACCAGCCATCACATCACGCCCCCTATTCGATCAGTTAAGCCCCCGCCCTCTATGAGTTTGCCCAATTCTGGAACACCTGTTGCTTGACCGTCGCACCAACAATGCACAACACCGCCACAAACCGGCGGTCCCCAGCCCAGGAGTAACGAACCCGTGGAACTCACGAGTGCAGTACAGACGCTCACTGAAAGCGCCAACACCCTGTTCATCCTGATTGGTGCCATCATGGTACTGGCCATGCACGCCGGCTTTGCCTTTCTCGAGGTGGGCACCGTGCGCCACAAGAATCAGGTCAACGCGCTGGTCAAGATCATCACCGACTTCGGTGTCTCCGCCGTCGCCTATTTCTTCGTTGGCTACTACATCGCCTATGGCGGTCACTTCCTCAGCGGCGCCGAGGCCCTGACCACCAACCAGGGCTATGAGCTGGTGAAGTTCTTCTTCCTGCTCACCTTCGCCGCCGCCATCCCCGCCATTGTTTCCGGCGGCATTGCCGAGCGGGCCCGCTTCTACCCCATGCTGATTGCCTCGGCGTTGATCGTGGCGCTGGTCTATCCCTTCTTCGAGGGCATGATCTGGAACGGCAACTACGGTTTCCAGGCCTGGCTGGAGTCCCAGTTTGGTGCATCCTTCCACGACTTCGCCGGCTCCGTTGTGGTGCACGGCGTCGGCGGCTGGATCGCCCTGGCGGCGGTGCTGCTGCTCGGTGCCCGCAACGGCCGTTACCGCAATGGCAAGGTGGTGGCGTTCGCGCCCTCCAACATTCCCTTCCTTGCGCTGGGGGCCTGGATTCTCACCGTCGGCTGGTTCGGCTTCAACGTCATGTCGGCCCAGACCCTGACCGGCATCAGCGGCCTGGTGGCGGTCAACAGCCTGATGGCGATGGTGGGCGGCCTGCTGGTGGCCATGGTGGTCGGACGCACCGACCCGGGCTTTATCCATAACGGTCCGCTGGCGGGACTGGTGGCGGTCTGCGCCGGCTCCGACCTGATGCACCCGGTGGGTGCACTGGTCACAGGCGGTATTGCCGGTGCCATCTTCGTCTACCTGTTCGAGTGGGCCCAGAACCGCATCGAGCGACTCGATGACGTCCTGGGCGTGTGGCCGCTGCACGGTGTCTGTGGTGTGTGGGGCGGCATCGCGGCCGGCATCTTCGGCCAGCAGGCCCTGGGCGGGCTTGGCGGCGTCAGCCTGATGTCACAGATCGTCGGTTCCCTCGCCGGCCTGGTAATCGCATTTGTGGGCGGCCTGGTGGTCTATGGTCTGGTCAAAGCCCTGTCCGGCCTGCGGCTGTCCGAGGAGGAGGAGTTCAACGGGGCCGACATCAGCATTCACCGCATCGGCGCCACATCCATGGACTGAGAGCCCCAGGCTCCCTCTCGGGCCCACCCTCGCCGGTGGGCCTTGCTTTTCTGCTACCAATTACCCCCGTCTATAAGCAAAACGACTTAGCCCCAGATTATGCACTGAGTGGTAATATCGTTCATCAGAAATGCAGGTTTTCGCAGGGATAAGCGTCGCCGCGCCACGAAATCACCCTCCTGTCACAGCGAGCTTCCGTGCCAAACTCTGTTCCACCCTTCCGCTCCGAACAAAGCCAGCCTGAATCCAACATCGAACGGGACCTGCGCATTGCCGCCAGCGTTTTCGAACGCAGTCACGATGCCATCATTATCAGCGACCAGGACAACCGCATCATCGATGTGAACCCGGCGTTCACCCAGATTACCGGCTACAAGCGTGGCGAGGTTCTGGGCCGTAACCCCTCCATGCTCAGCTCAGGTCGCCACTGCAGCAAGTTCTACGACGCCATGTGGCGGGACATCAACGAGCGTGGCCACTGGCGTGGCGAAATCTGGAACCGGCGCAAGGACGGCGAGGAGTATCCGGAACTGTTGTCCATCACCCGCGTGGCGCTGAATGAACCCGGCCAGTGGCACCATGTGGCGGTGTTTTCCGACCTGACGGTGCTCAAGAACCACGCCGCCGAGCTCTACCAGGCAGCCCATTACGACCCTCTCACCGGCCTGCCCAACAACCGCCTGCTGATGGAGCGGCTGACCCACGCCATCGGCCATGCCGATCGCACTCGACGGCAGCTGGCGGTCTGCGTGTTGGACCTGGATGGCTTCAAACGCATCAACGACGAATTCGGCTCCGCCGCCGGCGATCGGGTCATCAGCCAGATGGCCGAGCGCCTGAAGCTGGCGCTTCGGGGTGATGACCTGGTGGCCCGCATGGGCGGCGACGAGTTCATCCTGCTGCTGCAGGACGTTGCCAATGAGACCGTCTACGAGCGGATACTGGACACCATCAGCGAACCCCTGAGCATCGGCCCGGCCACGGTGTCACTGTCCGCCAGCCTTGGGATTACCCTCTATCCTCGCGACCGTTCCGATGCCGACCGCCTGCTGCGCCACGCCGACCAGGCCATGTACGCCGCCAAGGAAGAGGGCCGTCAGACCTATCGCTTCTTCGATCCGGCCCGCGATGCCGACCGCCAGAAACGCCGGGAACAGCTCAACGAACTTCAGGAGGCCCTCAGGCAGCAGCAGTTCGTGCTCTATTTCCAGCCCCAGGTGCGGATGGCGGACCAGCAGGTCACCGGTTTCGAGGCCCTGATCCGCTGGCAACACCCCCAGCGGGGTTTGCTGGCGCCCGGGGCTTTCCTGCCTTTCCTGGAGGGCAGCCAGCTGGAGATACCGGTCGGCGAGTGGGTGTTGCAGGAGGCCCTGGCCACAGTCGTACGCTGGCAGGAAAAAGGCGTTGCTGTTGGCATCAGCATCAACATCAGCGCCGATCATCTGCTGTCCGCCGGCTTTGCCGACCAACTGCGGCTGGCGCTGGCCCGGCACCCGGGCCTGGCACCCGAACGGGTCACCCTGGAGGTGCTGGAATCCACCGCCCTGGACGACATGCAGCGGGCCAGGCAGGTGATCAATGCCTGCCGTGAGCTTGGAGTCCGGGTGGCACTGGACGATTTCGGCACTGGCTTCTCGTCGCTGACCTACCTGCAGGCGCTGCCCATCGACCTGATCAAGATCGACCAGAGCTTTGTCCGTAACATGCTGGCGGACTCCGACGACCTGGCCATCGTGGAGAGCGTGATCTTCCTGTCCCAGCGCTTCAACCGGCCGGTGCTGGCCGAAGGCGTGGAAACCATGGCGCATGCCGAGGCGCTCAAGACCCTGGGTTGCGACTTCATACAGGGCTATGGCGTGGCCCGGCCCATGCCGGGGGACCAGGTCATGCCCTGGCTGGCGGGCTGGCCGCCGGCGGCGGCTCAGAATTCGCGGTAACGGCGCGGGTCGAGGGTGAGCAGGCGCTCCGGATGGAACACCATCAGGCCGGTCACCACCGCGCCATTGACGAAGCCCTCCGGGATCAGGATCAACGGCAGGTAACGCAGGTATTCGTGCACCAGGTGACCCCAGCTGTAGGCGCCGCCGAGCCACAGCATCAGCACCATGGTGCAGCCGGCCACCGCCACTGCGATGCCGGCACCGAAGAAGCCGCAAAAGAAAATGTAGGCAAAGAAATTGCGGAAGTTCCGCCGCCGCTCCCACAGCATGATGCCGTGGCTCACCAGCGCCGGCACCACCACCGTGATGAGACCGTTGACGGTGAACATCTGCCAGGGTTCACGGCCGGTCAGCACTACCAGTACCAGAGCCAGAATGCCGGCAAACACCGCCAGGCCCCAGCCCAGCATCAAAGTCACCGCGGTGATGCCAAAGATATGCACGGTGAGGCCCGGTGAGATACCGGCCCGCATCTGCCACAAGGCTGCCAGCACCACGGCAGCGCCGAAAAAGGCATGCTGGACCGCCTGATCATCCTGCAGGCGCTGCCACTCTGCGTGCCGGTAGGCGAGCGCCAGGCCCAGCAGAAACAGCAGGCTGCTGACCAGGATCTGGCCGGTGGACAGCAGATTCTCTGCGAGCCCCATGAACTTGCCGCCTCCAGTGATGGACATCGCCGGCTGGCGCCGGCCCCGACACCATCCTACAACGTCCGTCACAGCAGGTTAACCGCCCCGCGGGCGGGATGGCGGCGCCGACAACGCAAATCCATTACACTGGCGGCTTTGTGCCGCTGCCGTCCAGGAGGTGCCCGCCCTTGCCCGAACACACGCCGGAGTCAACGCCGCTCAGCCGGGAATGGCAGGCCTTCTGGCTGGCGCTGGGGTTTCTGACCCGCATCCCCATGCTGGTGCGGATCGATTATTCCCAGGCCCTGATGAACCGCAGCAGCGTCTACTTTCCCGTCATCGGCCTGTTGCTGGGGGCCCTGTACGCTCTCGCTTACCTGCTGATGGCCCTGCTGTGGCCACCGGTGGTCTCCCTGCTGCTGGTGCTGGCGCTCCATCTCTGGCTGACCGGCGCCTTCCACGAGGACGGTCTGGCGGACAGTGTGGACGCCCTGGGTGGCGGCTACACGGTGGCGGACCGCCTGCGCATCATGAAGGACAGCCGCATCGGCACCTACGGCACGGTGGCGCTGGTCACCGCGCTGGCGCTGAAGGTGGCCCTGCTGGCAGAGGCCTCGCCGGTGTGGCTGGCGCTGCTGATCGCCCCCTGCGTGGCGCGGCTGACCCCGCTATTGATGATGCGGGCCATGCACTACGTCAGCGACCCCGGCACCAGCAAGAGCAAACCGGTGGCCGAGGCCTTCAGTGGTCGCCGGCTCCTGGTCGCCACCGCCTTCGTCGCCCTGGCCTGCCTGGCCATGATGCCCTGGGCGCCCATGCTGCCCATCCTGGCCGCAATCTCGGTGACCCTGGTGGGGCTGGCCTGGGGGCGCAATCTGGAACACAACATTGGCGGCTACACCGGCGATGCGCTGGGGGCGGGCGTGGTGTTCACCGAGCTGGCGCTGCTGCTGGGGCTGGCAGCGCTGGCATGAAGCCGCTGTTACAGGATATTCAACATCGCGGCCAAGGCTTGCGTTTGGCCGCTGACCTGACCTAGATTGGAATAACACTCATCCACCGACAATCGGGCCCATGACCGAGCCGGGATGTGCGGTTGGAGGAAGCCTGACGGGCGCTGCCTGAATCGGGAGGCGCCCCGGGCTGCTCAGGCCCCAGGGAGGCAACATGCTTTATTGGGCCGTGGTGTTTCTGGTCATCGCGATCATTGCAGGCGTACTCGGATTCGGCGGCATTGCCGGCGCCGCTACCGGGATCGCCAAGATCCTGTTCTTCGTTTTTCTGGCCCTGCTGGTCATTTCGCTGTTGGCCAATGCCTTCCGGGGCAAGGGCCCAAAGCCCTAGCTCCGGTGCGAGACTAGAAGGCGCGGCTAACGCGACTGCCCAGCAGCCACTCCAGAGGCAGCTCGTGCTGCTCCTCGCCGTTGCTGACGTAGAGTACGTCGTCGGTAATCATCAGACCCCAGTCCATGGTGCGATTGATACGCCGGCACAGCGCGGTCAGGGGCTGCTCCGGCAGCACGGCAATGTTGAGGTTGGACAGGGTGTGAACGCTATCCAGCACCTTGGGCGCCCAGTTCCGGGTACTGCCGTACACCAGCAGTGACACCTGCTCGGCCCGGCGTGAGCACCACACCAGACGCTCGGCGTCCGGCTGGCCCACCTCGATCCAGTGCTCGATGCGCCCGTCCAGGCTCTTCTGCCAGAGCGCCGCCTCATCCACATCGGACAGGCCCCGGCCAAACTCCAGTCGCTCGTGATACCACAGGCCGTAGGCCAGGACTCTGGCCGCCAACCGTTGTTCGGTCTCGGACGGGTGCCGGGCCACGGTCATCCGGAGGTTTTCGTAGACGTCCCGATCCACGTCGGAGAGGTTGAGATTGACCTTGTAGGGCGTTGCCTGCAGCGCCATGGTGTACTTCCTGACAGGGTGGAGGATCGAAAGTCTACTCCAAAACGCCTGTTTGTCACCGCCTGTCGGAAAATTCCGCTGTTGAATTCGGCCACATCCGCCATAACGTCTTTACTATGCAGCCACGCAGTGGCGGTTGCTTGTCTCGAAATCATCCATGGATCCGGCAACGAAAGGAGGCTAACCATGCAAGTCAGAGACGCAATGACAACCCGGCCCACCTATCTGGCATCCGATGTCACCATCGCCGAGGTGGTGGAAACCATGAGCCAATACAATACCGGTTTTGAGCCGCTGGTCGAGAACGACCGGGTGGTTGGTGTTGTCACCGACCGCGACATCGCCCTGCGGGGCTTTGCCAACGGCCATGGCCCGAACGACAAGGCCAGCACCATCGCCACCGAGAAGGTCTTCTACACCTACGAGGACGACGACGTGGAGGATGTGATCCAGAACATGTCGGACATGGAGGTGCAGCGCCTACTGGTATTGAATAACCGGGACAACAAGGACCTGGTCGGTGTGATCACCGTGGGCGACATTGCCGACCATTGCCAGGACGACGCCCTGGCCAAGAAACTGATCAACTGTGCCCGTCATTACCGGTAACGCCGACTGACTGGGCCGCCGCCAGGCGGCCCATCGCCGAACCCGCCGTCACGACGGCGGGTTTTTTATGGCTGCCTTATCAGCTTTTCAGCCGGTCCGGCTCCCCGGTCATTTCCAGGATCTGGCGCCGGGTCTTGTCACGCAACCGGGTGGCGCTCTTCCAGTCATCACCCTCCGGCTCGATGGCCTCTCCGATGATGGCCTCTATCGACCCCGGCCGGGGGTTCCAGCGATCCGCCGGCAGCTTGCGGCGGGTGCCTTTGAGGGCGACGGGAATGACCGGTTCATCCAGCAGCGCCGCCGTCATGAAGGCGCCCATGTGGAAGGGGCGCAGGCCCGGAGCGGCATCGAAGCTGCCCTCGGCGAAAAACATGAGCCGCCGGTCGCTGCCACGCTCGGCGATTTCCCGTGACGCCCGGACGCTGCTCTGCTCACTGCTGCGGTCAACGGTTTCAGTGCCGACCAGCCGCAGGAAGTGCCGCAGTACCGCAAAACGCTTGAGCTCTGCCTTGGCAACAAAATGCATGGGCCGGGGCACCAGCGCGGTCATCACCAGGGCATCGGTGTAGCTGGTGTGATTGGCCACGATGACACAGCCCTGCGGCAGTTTCCGCAGGCGCTCAAAGCCCTCCACCTTCAACCGGGTACCGGTGATCAGGCCCAGCAAACGGGCGGCATGGTGGCACAGTTGCCAGCGCCAGGACTGCCGGGGCAACAGGTTGACCAGCACCAGCACCGGCAGGCCCACCAGCCCGAGCGCCAGCCAGGCCCAGCCGGCATAGAGCCAGCGACCGCCACTGCGCGCCAGCCGCCGCCCGTGCTGGCGCCAGCTACCCCGCGCCAGCCGCAGGAGTTGACGCCAGACCGGCACGTCCTTGGGCTCCAGCTCGCCGCGCTCGAACCGCAGCCGGGTATCGTTGCGCCGCAGTTTACCGCTGGAGGTTTTGGGGATGGTGTGGGGCCTGGCGATGACCACCTCGTCCACGTCGATCCCCAGGCAGTCCCGCGCGATCTTGACGATCTCCTTTTCCAGGCGCTCATGGATCTCGCGCCGGGTTTCGCGGGTTTCCGCCACCACCACCAGTTTCTCGCCCTCGCTTTCGCCCATGCCGGTGGCAAAGGCGGCGACGCAGCCGCTGCGGACATGCTCGAGCTCGCCGATGGCCTCCTCGATCTCGCCGGGGTAGATGTTGCGGCCGCCCCGGACGATCAGATCCTTGTTGCGACCGCTGAGGTAGAGCTCGCCGTCGGCAAGGTAGCCGCGATCACCGGTGTTCAGCCAGTCGCCGTCGAACAACTCGTCGGTCTTCTCCTTATTGCGATAGTAGCCCCGGGTGGCGGAGGGACCGGTGAACTGCACCGAGCCCTCCCGGCGCTCAGGCAACTCCTCGCCATCGTCGTCGACGATGCGGACATCGTGATTGGGAATGGGCTTGCCGCAGGAGACGAACCGCAGTGCGCCGTCCTCTTCCGCCTCGTCGGCGTCCACGGGACTGGCCTCGCCCTTTTCCTGAAACCTGTCCCGGTCGATGAGGTCGATCACCGGCTCCCTGGGCTTCTCCGGGAAGGTCAGCGCCACGCAGTTCTCCGCCAGGCCGTAGACCGGGGCCATGGCCTTGGGGTCGAGACCGTAGGGTTTGAAGCGCTCGACAAAGCGCTCCACGGTGTCCGGACTCACCGCCTCGGCGCCGTTGAAAGCCACCCGCCAGGAGCTCAGGTCCAGGTCCTCCAGGTCCTCATCCTCCAGACGTTTGAGGCAGAGTTCGTAACCGAAGTTGGGGGCCGGTGACAGGGTGCCGCCAAACTGGTGGATGGCCCACAGCCAGTGCCTGGGCTTGGTGAGGAACAGCAGGGGCGACATGATCACCAGGTGCATGCCGTACCAGAGGCTGGACAGGCAGGTGCCGATCAGACCCATGTCGTGGTAGAGCGGCAGCCAGCTGACGAAGACATCGTCCTGGTCCACCTTCAGCACTTCGTTGCCGGCGCTGATGTTGGCAAACAGGTTGGCGTGGCTAAGCTGGACACCCTTCGGGGTGCCGGTGCTGCCGGACGTATATTGCAGGAAGGCAAGATCGTCGGCCTTGGGGCCGCTCACCGGCCGGTCCAGGGGTTTCGCCCAGACCTCGTCCGGCGTCACCACATGCTCGAGTGACGGCACCAGGCCCTTGATCACCGAGGCCAGCTTCTGGGCCTCCGGCACGGTGATCATGATCCTGGCCTGGGCATTGTTGAGAATCGAGGCCTGGCGGCGCAGGTGCTCCTCGATCTCCGAGGCCCGCATGGGCGGGTAGAGCGGCACCGGGATGGCGTTGGCGTAGAGGGCGCCGAAAAAGCCGTAGAAATAGTCGTGGCCGGTGGGCAGCATCAACGCCACGGTATCGCGCTGCTCAAGGTCATGCTGGAACAGGCCATTGGCGACCCGCAGGGCACCCTTGTGGAGATCGCCGAAGGTCAGTGGTTCGACGTCGTCATAGCCCTTGACCCAATGCAGGTAGGTCCGCCTTGGATGCTCCCGGGTGTGCCACTGCAGGGCCTCCTGAAGGGTCTCGAAATCCGGCACCTCAAAGTGTTCCCGGTCGGCCTCGGAATCCTCCAGGCCTTCGCTTTCCTGGTCGCCGGACTTGCCGCCGCTCCGGTCCGAGGGCTTCTCTCCCTTGAGCCTGGCCACTTCGTCGAGAATATCCCGGGGCGTGTCGGCGTCACTGAGCAGCTGCTCCGGCAACTGCACGCCAAAGCGCCGCTCCACGTTCACCAGCAGTTCCGCACGGGTCAGGCTGTCCAGCCCGAGGTCGCTGTCGAGATGGCTGTCCAGGGTGATCTCGGGCTGGCGGCGGTCACCCTCGGCATCGCCTTGCTGGAGGGTGTCGGCCACCGCCGCCACTATGGTGTCCTCCATTGAATCCTGGGTTTCTGGTTCTGCCATGGCTGCTCCAGAAAGTCGCTTGGTTCAATGTCATGGTGGCCCAAGGCGGAATGTCTGACAACCGCACCTCAGCAGAGCCTGCGTTCCGACGCCGGTGGCGGGGTGTACTGGTAGACCCAGGTTTCGGTCAGGGCCTGGTCGCCGAGGCGCAGGTACAGACGCAGATCAATGGGCTCCTCGGAGTCTCCCGGCACCAGGTCGAACATGGCCCGGTAACCGTTGATGGCCGCCAGGGGCCGGGCCGAGGTGACCTCCACCTCGCCGCGGCTGGCGCTGATCACCGCCTCCACCCGGCCGTCCCCGGCCAGCATGGGCAGCGTGCCACCGGCGAAATCCACCGCAAAGCGCCAGGAGAAGTAGCGCCGCGGCTGACCCACCACGCCGCCCAGCCCGGTACGGGTGGCCTGCACAGTGGCCAGCTCCCGCGGCGCCACCGGCGGTCTGGCCCCCCAGGTCAGCCGATAGGACAGCAGGTGCTCGCGACCCGGGGCCAGCGGCTGGGCCGGATGCCAGAAGGCCACGATGTTGTCGAAGGTCTCGTCGGTGGTGGGAATCTCCACCAGCATCACCGCGCCCTCGCCCCAGTCCTGCCGGGGCTCCACCCAGGCGCCGGGGCGGCGATCGTAGAACACGCCGTCATCCTGGTAGTGGTCAAAATTCCGGTCCCGCTGCAGCAGGCCGAAGCCGCGGGGGTTGTGATCCATAAAACTGCTGACCCGCAGGCTGCGGGGGTTCACCAGCGGCCGCCAGATCCACTCGCCGGCTCCGGTCCAGAGCGCCAGGCCATCGGAGTCGTGAATCTCCGGGCGCCAGTCATAATCCATGCGCTGACTGTTCTCCCCGACCTGGTACATGCTTGTGAGCGGTGCAATGCCAATGCGCTCTATCGGCCGGCGCGGGTAAAGGGCGGCATCGATCTCCATCACCATGTCGCGACCGGGGGCCAGGTGGAAGGCGTAGGCGCCGGTGACGCTCTCCGACTCCATCAGGGCGTAGGCGGTGAAGCGGGTCTCGCCGGCGGCCGGCCGCACCAGCCAGAAGGCGGTGAATACCGGGAACTCCTCCGGGCGACTGAGACCGGTATCTATCGCCAGGCCCCGGGCCGACAGACCGTACTGCATCTCATGGCCGACCGCCCGGAAATAGCTGGCACCCAGGAAAGCCGCCAGGTCGCGCCGGAAATCGGTATGGAACTGGAGCCGGAAACCGGCGTATCCCAGATCCTCCGGCAACGGGCCCAGCGGCTGTTCGCCCCGGTAGCGGAAGGCCTCCGGGTCGTAGGGTAAAAGCCGGGCCTGGCCGTCCACCACCTCGTGGATGGCCACCGGGGTCTGGAAGTACAGCCCCAGGTGAAACAGCTGGGCCCGGAAGGCGCTCTCCGGCTCCCGCCAGAGCGACGCCTCGGGACGGAACTGGATGGCCTGGTAATCGTCCCAGGAGAGCTGGCGCAGGCTCTCTGGCATCTGGCCCTGGCTTTGCTGGTGGGGCTTGCCTGCCAGCGCCCGGGCATGGCCCTTGAGCCAGGCATAGTCGAATGCCTGAGTCTGCTGACCGGACGCAGCGCTCCGGGTCAGGGCCGGGGCCCACAGGCCGGCCGCCGCCAGGGCAGCGGCCAGTTTCAGCAGGGTACGGCGGTCCATGGGCATGGGTCACTCCTCTTGATGGTCCAGGCTGCAGTGATGCCGGCTGGCACTGGTTGGGCCGGGCATGCGATCAGGCAGCCGCGGGCTGCTCCGCCAGCATCGCCAGCCTTCTGCCCCAGTAACTGTCCGGGCGGGCGCGCCAGGCGCCGGTGTGCAGGTCCGCCAGCGCCGAGCGGTCGCGGCTGAGCTGCGACAGCTCGGCGCGGGAAAGCGCCTGCGGGCCATCCCGCAGACACAGGTTCACCAACCGGTCCAGGGTCTGGCGGCGCAGCCTGCCGCCATGATCGCGGGCAAAACTCCGGTGCAGGTGGTTCAACCGCGGCAGCAGCACCGCCTCCTCGAATCGGGTCAGCCCTGGCGTCGCCGGCAGCAACGGGTAAGGGTCGGTCGCGTCGCTCAACAGCCGGGAGGGGCTGGCCTCTTCCGGAATCAGCAGCAGGCGCCGGTTGCGCAATACACGGCCCGGGCCATTCCGGCTCAACAGCACCGAGGTGGGGGCCGCCAGCAGAAGGGGGATGGTGACAGGCAGGGACCACAAAAAGAAAAGCGGGTCCAGACTCCAGGCAAAGCCGGACCAGCCCAGCCCGGCCAGGGTACCCGGCAGCTGGCTCACCAGCGCCTGGCGCCATGAGGTGGCCTCTGTGCGGTTCTGGCCACCCCAGTGCAGGGAGACATTGAACAGCCCACCCAGCACATAGCGGCTGTGGGCCAGCATGCGGATGGGGGCCAGCAAAACCGAGATCGCACTCTCCAGCAGCACGCTGAGCAGCAGCCGGGGAACACCACCAAACCCCGCCTCCTGCCTCCGT
>NZ_JAWVZL010000090.1:0-12172 GCF_033722195.1 Marinobacter sp. | reverse complement strand
GCTGACCACCACATTCATCCGGCCCGGCAATGGCCGGCCAATGGAATCCCAGGTCTTGCGGCCCATGATGATGGGCTTGCCCATGGTGGCCTGCTTGAAGTAGCGCAGGTCGCCGGGGAGGTGCCAGGGCAGTCTGTTGTTTCGGCCGATGACCCGGTTGCGGGACATGGCTACGATCAGGGCTTTTCTCACTTATAAAACCTCGTGACGTGGGCATTCACATTTCGGGGGCTGTGAGGGTGCGGGGGTGATCGTCCAAAAAACGCCTCAAGACATCCTGTGCGGCTTGGGCTCCGCTCATTTTCGGAAGGACCTACCCGCCAACCCGCCTCCCCCGAGCTCCCGGTCAAATAGCTATAGGAGCCTTGATAGCAGGATGCGGGTCATACCCCTCAAACTCGAAATCCTCCAGCTCATACTCAAAAATCGAGGCCGGCTTCCGCTTGATCACCAGTTTCGGCAGCGGCCGTGGCTCGCGCCGCAGTTGCTCGAACACGATGTCGTCGGTGAGGTGGTTCTGGTATAGGTGGCAGTCGCCAAAGGTATGCACGAACTCCCCCACCTCCAGATCACACTGCTGGGCGATCATGTGGGTCAGCAGGCTGTAGGAGGCAATGTTGAACGGCACGCCCAGGAACAGGTCGGCACTGCGCTGATAGAGCTGGCACGACAGCCGGCCGTCCGCCACATAGAACTGGAACAGGCAGTGGCAGGGCGCCAGGGCCATGCGGCCGGCTTCCACGTTAGCCTGGGGACCGATGGACTCCTCCGGCAGTTCGGCCGGGTTCCAGGCGGACACGATCAGCCGCCGGGAGTTGGGCTTGGTGCGGATCTGCTGGATCACCTCGCTGATCTGGTCCACCACATCACCGTTGGGGCACTGCCAGCTACGCCATTGCTTGCCGTAGATCGGCCCCAAATCGCCGTTGTCCAGGGCCCACTCGTTCCAGATACTGACCTTGCGCTCCTGCAGCCAGCGATTGTCGGTGGAACCACTGAGAAACCACAGCAGCTCGTAGATGATGCTGCGCAGGTGGATTTTCTTGGTGGTCACCAGCGGAAAGCCCTGCGCCAGGTCAAAGCGGATCTGCCGGCCAAACACCGACCGCGTGCCAACGCCGGTGCGGTCTCCGCGATCGTGGCCGTTGTCCACCACATCCTTCATCAGGTCCAGGTAAACCTTCATTCTGCGTTTCTCCTGTAGGCAAACACCATCATCGCCGCCCCGGCCAGGACCATCGGCAGCGAAAGCAGCTGGCCCATGGTCAGCCATCCCCAGGCCAGGTAGCCGAGCTGTGGGTCCGGCTGGCGGACGAATTCCACCAGAAACCGGAACAGGCCGTAACAGAGCAGGAACAGCCCGCTCACCGCCATCCGCGGCCGGGGTCTGGCGGAAAACCACCAGAGCACGATGAACAATACAACGCCCTCGAGGGCAAACTGATAGAGCTGGGACGGGTGCCGGGCCAGCTGATCCGGAGCCTGGGGAAACACCATGCCCCAGGGCACATCGGTGGGCTTGCCCCAGAGTTCCCCGTTGATGAAGTTGCCGATTCGCCCGGCACCAAGGCCCACCGGCACCAGCGGCGCCACGAAGTCGGCAATCTGGAAGAAGGTGCGGTCGATCTTGCGGCCGTACCACCAGAACGCCAGCAGTACCCCCAGCAGGCCACCGTGGAAGGACATGCCGCCCTCCCAGACCCGCAGCAGCCACAGTGGGTCCGCCAGGAACTGGTCGAAGTTGTAGAACAGTACGTAGCCGAAGCGACCACCGATGATCACACCCAGGGCGATGTAGAACAGCAGGTCTCCCATCTGCTCCTCGGTGATCGGGGACCAGGGCTTGCGGGCGCGGACGCGGCCCAGCCACCAACCCACCACAAAGCCCACCAGATAGGTCAGGCCGTACCAGTGGATCTTCAGGGGGCCGATGGAAATGGCGACCGGATCGAATTGAGGATGACGCAACATCAGCAGGTTCTCATGTCAGATCAGGAAACGGACACCGACCACCAGCAGGAAGACGGCGAAGCAACGCTTCAGCAGCCGGACCTTGAGGCGATGGGCCAGCTCGGCGCCAAAACGGGCGCAAATCACGCTGGTGGCGACGATACCCAGCAGCGCCGGCAGGTATACAAAACCCAGGCTGTAGGCCGGCAGCGCTTCGGCGTGCCAGCCCACCAGGACGTTGGCCAGAGCGCCCGCCACGGCAATGGGCAGACCGCAGGCGGCAGCGGTGCCGATCGCAGTCTGCATCCGCACGTTACACCAGCTCAGGTAAGGCACCGTGAGAGTGCCACCGCCGATGCCGAAAATCGCCGAGGCCCAGCCGATCCCGGCACCGGCGGCGCCGAGGCCAACAGGCCCAGGGGTCGAGCGGCCAGGTTTCGGCGCCAGTTCGAGCAACATGCGCAGGGCCACCAGAATCACGAACACACCGATCACGGTCTGCAGGACCTCACCGGCCAGCAACGAGGCGGTCCACGCCCCCACCACGGCGCCCGCCAGAATCCCTGCCAGCATGGGCCGGAACAGGTCCCATCGTACCGCCTTCTTGACGTGATGTGAGCGTATGGAGCTAAGGGAGGTGAAGATGATGGTGGCCAGGGAGGTGCCCACCGCCAGATGGGTGGCCACCTGGTCGCTGATGCCCTGAAGCCCGAAACTGATGATCAGCACCGGCACGATCACCAGACCACCGCCAATGCCGAACAGGCCAGCCAGAAATCCGGCGCAGGCACCGAGAGCCAGGTAGACCAGCACCGTAACAACCACCATCATGACCCAGTATGTCCGCGCTCAAAAAACAAGGCTGCTATCATACACAAGCCGGCAGATGATTATTACCACGCCGCCGCCCATTCAACGGAAACGCTCCATGTGTCTTATCCTTTTCGCACTCCAGCAGAACCGCCACTATCCCCTGGTGGTGGCCGCCAACCGCGATGAATTCTACCAGCGCCCCACCTGCGCCATGCACTGGTGGCCGGAGCGGGACCTGCTGGCCGGACGGGACCAACGCTCCGGCGGCACCTGGCTGGCGGTGCGGCGGGATGGCCTGGTGACGGCGGTGACCAATGTCCGGGAAGGCAGCCAGGCCGAGGCCGCCAGAAGCCGGGGCGAACTGCCGCTGCGGGCCTGCGAGCTGAACCCGGCGGACCTGGGGGAAGAGCTGGTCGAGACCGGTGGCGTCTACGGCGGCTTTAACCTGGTCCGCCTGGACGCCAGCGATGGCTGGTATTTCAGCAACCGCGACAGCCACGCCGGGCGCCATCTGCACCGGGGTCTGTACGGGCTGAGCAATCACCTGCTGCAAAGCCCCTGGCCCAAACTGATCAAGATGCGAGAGGAGCTCGGCGAGCTGCTGTCGGGCAAGCCACCGCTGACCGAGAAGCAGCTCCATGACACCCTGATCGAGCAGTTGCAGGACAGTACTCCGGCGCCGGACCATTTGCTGCCGGACACCGGCGTGGGGATCGAGACCGAGCGCTTCCTGTCGTCGCCCTTCATCCGGGGTGACGGCTACGGCACCCGGGCTACCACCATCGTGACCCGGAGCGCCGACGGCCAGGTCATGGTCTCCGAGCAGACCTGGCTGCCCCAGGGCCGGCCCGGCGAGCGCCAGACCTTCCAGTGGCAGCTGCCGGCACCGAACTGAGGTTTACTGGATGCTGTAACCGCCGTCCACGACCAGGTTTTCGCCGGTGATCATGCCGGCGCTATTGCTGGCCAGGAACAGCGCGGCCATGGCGATTTCCTCGGGTTCGGCAAAGCGCCGGGTCGGGGTCCGCATCCGCAGGTCGTTGGCACCCGCCCCCATACAGAGCTGACGGCCCATACCGGTCATCACCACAGCGGGGGAAATGACGTTGACGTTAACGCCGCGGGGTGACCACTCCAGCGCCAGCGCGCGGGTCAGGGCGATGACTCCGGCCATGCTCACGCAATAGGCTGCTTGCCGCTCCAGCGCCACCGTGCCGCCCTGACCGGCGATGTTGACAATGCGGCCATAACCGGCACGCAGCATGGACCGGGCCACGGCCTGGCACATACGGCGCACACCCGTGAGATTGGTCGCCAGCGTGCGGTCCCAGATCTCGTCGGTCATGTTCTCGGCAGAGCAAAGCTCCAGCACGCCGGCGGAATTGATCAGGATGTCGACCTTACCGAAATGCCCGAGAATCTGCTCCACCGCCGAGGCCACCGAAACCGGGTCGGTAACATCGGTCACTATCCCCAGGGCCGCGTCCTGGCCCAGAAACTCGGCCTGGGCGAGTACGTCCTCCCGGTTGTCCAGCATCGCCACCCGGACCCCCTGGCGCACGAAGCGCTGACTGATGGCGCTGCCGATACCGCCGGCCGCGCCGGTAACCACGGCCACCTGGCCGGAAAGCAGAAAACTGTACCAATCGATTGCGTGAGACATTGCAGCCACCTTTATATGTCGGGCATGCCCGTTTGTTATTGATGGGGCCTTCCTAGCGGGTTCGGCAGACAGCACCGTTACGGGCGCCCCGCGCCCGGCATTACATGCAAAACCGAATGAATTACGACAGTTTTATGACAACGGACTGATAGGGCGCGCAGAAATGGTGCATTTTTTTCCCGAACAGGCATGGCTCGCGCCCGCGGAGTCAGAAAAATGCAATGTTTCGTGGTTTGGCGGGCGTAGCCCGGCGAGGCAAGGCGGATCAACCCGCGGTTTCACCCCCGGCGGCCCGGCGTTCCCGGAGACTGCGGGACTGGACCTCGAGGATGTGACGCATGAGGGTTTCACGATCGTGATTGGGCAGGCTTTCGAAATCGGCGCGCACCCGGCAGCCACCGCTCTCCCGATTGGCGCTGACCACCCGTGCGATGGCCCGGATATGGTCACCGCCGGGATGCCACAGCAGGTCCAGCAACAGGCGCTCCCCGGGCAACAGGGTGTCTTCACTGACGAACGCCAGGCCGCCGGCGCTGAGATTGATATGGCGGCTGACCAGCCCGTCCGAGGACTGGCTGTCGTCCAGCGCCATGGTATCCATCAGGCAGTCCATCTTGTCGTTGAGCAGCCGGGCGATCCGGTGGGTGGCCGGGGCGCTTTCCGCCAGTCGGGCCAGTTCATCGTCCAGGGCCTGTTGCAGGCTGGCCAGCCGGCTCTGGAGGCTGAGCCGTGCCGACTCCGACGCCATGTCGTGGTCGCCATGCAGGCGGCGATAGCGCAGCGCCACCCGGTCGTTGACACGATAGGACTCGCGTCTGTCCTTGCCATTCCAGCGGGTGACATCAGGTTTGTGGGCGGAATCCATCTTACCGGCGACCATGGCGAACCCTCCAACGGGTTGCGTGTTGATCTCTTCAGTTTAGCCTGTTCCCGGGCGGCGAACAGGTCCACGGAGTCTGATTCGGCAACCGGCTCTGATATACTGCAGCATTGATTGATCAATTGCCGGAGGCCCGCCGCCATGGCCGATGCCCAGAACACCCCTTCGATTGCCGAGTTCGAGAAATCCCTCGACGAGCTGGAAACCCTGGTGCGGAGCCTGGAGCAGGGCGAACTCTCGCTGGAGCAATCCCTGGGGGCCTTCGAGCGCGGCGTCACCCTGACCCGTGCCTGCCAGCAGGCCCTGAAAACCGCCGAGCAGCGGGTCGAGCAGCTGATCCAGCGCGACGACGGCAGTCTCGGGACCAGGCCCTTCCAGCCAGATCCAAGTGAATGAAGGCGCCTGTCGTGACGGACACCCTGACCGCACCCACCGATTTTCTCGATCACTGCCGACGCCAGGTTGAGCAGGAGCTGGAGCACCGTCTGGCGATTGCCATGCCGGAGGCCGGGCGCCTGTGCGAGGCCATGCGGTACAGCGTGCTGGGGGGCGGCAAACGGATTCGCCCGGCGTTGTGCCTGGGGGCCGCCATGGCGATGGCCGTCCCTGGCCGGCGGGCCCTGGTGCCGGCCTGCGCGGTGGAACTGGTGCATGCCTATTCGCTGATCCACGATGACCTGCCGGCGATGGATGACGATGACCTGCGCCGGGGCCGCGCGACCACCCACATTGCCTACGACGAGGCCACCGCCATACTGGCGGGGGATGCCCTCCAGGCCCTGGCTTTCGAGTGGCTGAGCGAGGCCCCGGAGCTGACCGATCCGGTGCGCCTGCGGATGGTGCGGGAGCTGGCCCGGGCCAGCGGCTACCTGGGCATGGTGGGAGGCCAGGCCATTGACCTGGCCTCGGTGGGGCAACAGGTGTCCCTGGCTACACTGGAGCTGATGCACCGGCGCAAGACCGGCGCCCTGATCGAGGTCAGCGTGCGGCTGGGGGCGCTGGCCGCCCAGCGTCTTGACGACGATCGCCTGGAGCGCCTGCACCACTATGCCAGAGCCCTCGGGCTGGCGTTTCAGGTCCAGGACGACCTGCTGGATGTGGAGGGCGACACCTCGGTCATCGGCAAACCCCGCGGTTCCGATGTGGCGCGGGCCAAGCCCACCTACCCCGCCCTGCTGGGGGTGACCGGAGCCAGGTCCCACCTTGCCGACCTGTTGGCCGAAGCGCACCGCAGTCTCGCGGATTTCGGCCCGGAGGCGGAGCCCCTGCGCACCATTGCCGACTTCGTGGTGGCCCGCAGCCATTGAACATTGGCCGTCTTGAATGTGAAAGTGGCGTGACCAATCCCTTATACTTGGAGTCTGCGCGGCAGAAAGTGCGCCAGGCGAGACAAAGCCACTTTGAGTCCATTTGGACGATCATTTGAGGCACATAATGGTTTTATGTAACGAAAATGAGCGTTCAAAGGGGCCAAAGGGGGGAAGTCGCAGCGGTGCAACTTTCTACCGCGCAGGCTCCTGAGCAATCTTCTTTTAAACGATCAGGCCGGAACGACCCAAGCCGATGCAGGACACATATATTTTCAGGGAAATCCCGTCACAGCAGCCCCATACGCCACTGCTGGACCAGATCGACACGCCGGACCAGCTGCGCCTGCTCTCCGACCAGCAGCTGCCGCAACTGGCCCGTGAGCTGCGGGCGTTTCTGATGTGGTCCGTGGGCCAGACCGGCGGCCACTTCGGTGCCGGCCTGGGCGTACTGGAGCTGACGGTGGCGCTGCACTATGTGTTCAATACCCCGGACGACCGCCTGGTCTGGGATGTGGGCCACCAGGCCTATCCCCACAAGATCCTCACTGGCCGCCGTCACCGCATGGGCAGCATCCGCAAGAAAGATGGCCTGGCAGGCTTTCCCAAGCGCGCCGAGAGCGAGTACGACACCTTTGGTGTGGGCCACTCCAGCACCTCCATCAGCGCCGCCCTGGGCATGGCCATTGCCGCCCGCATGCAGGGCCGCAAGCGCAAGAGCATCGCGGTGATCGGCGACGGCGCCATGACCGCTGGCATGGCCTTTGAAGCGCTGAACCATGCCGGCCATCTGGACGCCGACCTGCTGGTGATTCTCAACGACAACGACATGTCCATCTCCCACAACGTGGGGGGCCTGTCCAACTACTTTGCCAAGCTCCTGGCCAGCCGCACCTACAACCAGGTCCGGGATGGTGGCAAGCGGGTGCTGCAGGGCGCCCCCAACCTGATGGCGCTGGCCCGCAAGACCGAAGAACACTTCAAGGGCATGATTGCGCCCGGCACCCTGTTCGAGGAGCTGGGCTTCAACTACATCGGCCCCATCGACGGCCATGATCTGGGCCTGCTGGTGGAGACCCTCGAGAACATCCGCGAGCTGGACGGCCCGCAGTTTCTCCATGTGGTCACCAAGAAGGGCAAGGGCCTGGCCCAGGCGGAGGCCGACCCCATCGGCTATCACGCCATCAACAAGATCGAGCCCTTGCCGCCGGTGGCCGCCGCGGAACCGGCGCCAAAGGCCAAGAAGCCCAAGTACGCCAACGTGTTTGGCCAGTGGCTCTGCGACGCCGCCGCCCGCGACGACCGGGTGGTGGGCATCACCCCCGCCATGTGCGAGGGCTCTGACCTGGTGGCTTTCAGCCGGCAGTACCCGGACCGCTATTTCGACGTGGCCATTGCCGAGCAGCACGCCGTCACGCTCGCGGCCGGCCTGGCCTGCGACGGCGCCAAACCGGTGGTGGCGATCTATTCCACCTTCCTGCAGCGGGCCTATGACCAGCTGATCCACGATGTCGCCATCCAGAACCTGGACGTGCTCTTCGCCATCGACCGGGCCGGCCTGGTGGGTGAGGACGGCCCCACCCACGCCGGCGCCTTCGACCTGGCCTACCTGCGCTGCGTACCCAATATGGTGGTGATGGCGCCCTCGGACGAGAACGAGACCCGTCTGCTGCTGCAGACCGGCCTGATGCTCCATGGCCCGGCGGCGGTACGCTACCCCCGTGGCACCGGTCCGGGCGTGGCCATCAGCGAGAACCTGGACACCCTGCCCATCGGCCGGGGCCGGCGCATACGGGAGGGCCAGACCATCGCCATCCTCAATTTCGGCAGCCTGCTGGCCTCCGCGGTGACGGCAGCCGAGGCACTGGGGGCAACGGTCGTGGACATGCGTTTCGTAAAGCCCCTGGACGAGGATCTCATCCGCGAGCTGGCGGCCAGCCATGAGCTGCTGGTGACGCTGGAGGAGAACACCATTGCCGGTGGCGCTGGCAGCGCGGTATCCGAATTCCTGAACCGGGAGGGGATTCTGGTGGCCAGCCTCAACCTGGGCCTGCCGGACCGGTTTGTCGACCATGGCAAGCACGGCGAACTGCTGGCCGAATGCGGACTGGATGCGGCGGGGATCGAGCAATCCATCAGCCAGCGCCAGGCCCGGATGAAGAGCCATCAGCCCCTCAAGGCCCTGCCCTAACCGCCCGCCTGTTCTGGCCGCTTACTGACCCAGCGCCGGCAAGCCGTGCAAGCGGCTCAGGCGCCGATGTCGTCGTCCTGGTGGGTTTCCAGCCAGTGGCCGAGCTTGCTCTGCTTGGTGTTGAGGTAATGCTCGTTGTGGGGGTTACGGCCGACGTGAATGGCTACCCGCTCGGCAACCTCGATACCCAGGGACTCCAGGGCCTTGACCTTGCGGGGGTTGTTGGTCATCAGGCGCAGGCTGCGAATGCCCAGGTGCTTGAGCATGTCGCTGCACATGCTGTAGTCGCGCAGGTCGGCGGCAAAGCCCAGGCGTTCATTGGCTTCCACGGTATCGGCGCCCTGATCCTGCAGGTTGTAGGCGCGGATCTTGTTGAGCAGGCCAATGCCACGGCCTTCCTGGCGCAGGTACATCAGGATACCGCGGCCTTCCCGGGCGATGGACCGCAACGCTTCCTCCAGCTGATAACCGCAATCACAACGCATACTGTACAGGGCATCGCCGGTAAGGCATTCCGAGTGGGTCCGCGCCAGCATGGGCTCGGGGCTGTCCAGTGCTCCCAGTGTCAGGGCCACGTGCTCCTTGCCGGTTTCGACCTCCTCGAAACCGTGCATGTCGAAGACACCAAAAGGCGTTGGCAATCGACAGGACTGGACGTAACGAACGACCACAGAATTCCCTCATATCAGATAAACTGGCCGCGCATTCTAGCAGAACCGGCTGAGCGGGCGTAGCGTGAATGCGCCCGGGTCTGGCAGCGCCAGGCGAGCGATGACGTCAGGCAAAGGTATTTTGTCTGAAAACACGATGATTTACGGTGCAACGGGAAGGACAGATCGGCGGGCTGACAGATTAAGAATCAGGATGTCTGTCCGTCACCCGCCGGTGGCGCTCATGAAACGCAGTATCTGCGGTTCCTCTTCCAGGTTGAAGTGATGCCGTTCGGGCTTCAGCGCCATGGCATCACGCAGTGCCGCCTGGATCCGGGTATCGGTGGCGGCCGGGGTCGGATCCCCCTCCCGCAGCACCGCCCGCAGATCCATGGAGTGTTCGTTGCCCAGGCACAATAGCAGCCGGCCCTCGGTGGTAACCCGCACCCGGTTGCAGTCGCCACAGAAGTTATGGCTGTGGGGCGAGATGAAGCCGAGCCGGCTGGAATGGCCGGCCACGCTGTAGTAGCGCGCCGGGCCGCCGGTATCATCGGCGATCGCGGTAAGGCTATGGCGGCGGCCGATGATCTCGCGGATTTCGGCACTGGACACAAAAGCCTCCGCCCGGCTGTGTTCGGTAATCACCCCCAGCGGCATCTCCTCGATGAAGCTCAGGTCCAGGCCCCGGTCCAGGGCGAACTCCACCAGCGGCAGGATCTCGTCGTCATTTCGGCCCCGCAGGATCACCGCATTGAGCTTGGTGCGCTGGAAACCGGCGGCCTGGGCGGCGTCGATGCCGGCCAGCACCTGGCCCAGGCGGCCGGTGCGGGTAAGCTCGCGGAAGCGTTCGGCATCGAGGCTGTCGAGGCTGATGTTGATGCGGTCCAGGCCGGCCTCCCGCAGGGGTCGGGCCAGATCCTGCAGGCGGCCACCATTGGTGGTCATGCACAGCTCCCGCAGGCCCGGCAGGCTGCGGATGGAACGCACCAGGTCCACCACCCCGGGGCGCACCAGGGGCTCGCCTCCGGTGAGGCGGATCTTGTCCACACCGCAGGCCACCAGATTGCGGGCCAGGGTGGCGATCTCCTCCAGTGACAGGATCTGGGATTTGGGCAGGAAGGTCATGTCCTCCGCCATGCAATAGACGCAGCGGAAATCACAGCGGTCCGTCACCGAGATGCGCACGTAGCTCACCCGGCGGCCGAAGTTGTCAATCAGGGGTTCGATCTGGCTCATTTCAACTGGCCCGCCAATGGCCGCTGCGGCCGCCGGTTTTCTCCAGCAGGCGCAGGCTGTCGATGGTCATGCCCCGGTCCACCGCCTTGCACATGTCGTAAAGGGTGAGCGCGGCCACCGAGGCCGCAGTCAGCGCCTCCATCTCGACACCGGTCTGCCCGCTGAGCTTGCAGCGGGTCTCGATGTGGATGCCGCAGGGGGTATCACTGGGGGACAGGTCAACCTGCACCGAACTGAGATTGAGGGCGTGACACAGGGGGATCAGATCGTGGGTCTTCTTGGCGGCCATGATGCCGGCGACCCGCGCCACCGCCAGCACGTCCCCCTTGGGGTGCTCGCCCTGGACAATCATCGCCAGGGTGGCCGGCGCCATGTGGATGTGGGCCTCGGCACGGGCCTCGCGAACGCTCTCGGCCTTGCCGGAGACATCCACCATACGGGCCGCGCCTTTGTCGTCCAGATGGGTCAGTTCGCTCACAGGCTCTCCCGGAAACTTTGTTGTTATACCATAAGCTTAACAGAGATTATGGCTGCCACCAGTGGCCAATACCAGCAATGCCCTGGCCACCTGATGAGCATGACGTTTCAAGATGGCTTTTGTCCATCCCCCCAAGGGCGTAGACCGGCATGGTTGCGGTCGCAGCCAGGGCGCTGAATTCGGACCAGCCCAGGGTGGGAGCGCCGGGGTGGCTGGGGGTGGGCCGTACCGGCCCCAGGGTGATGAAATCCGCCTCCAGGCTCCTGGCGTGGCGGATCTGTTCGGTATTGTGGCAGGACACCGCCAGCCACTGGTGGCGGTCAATGGGCCGCTGCTGCATCCGCGCCGCCTGGGCCCAGGTCAGGTGCCAGCCGGCGAAGCCCGGCTCCGGCGTGCCCGCGGCCGGTCCGTGCCACATCAGCCCGGCCCTCTGGCGACGACACACTGCCAGGGCCGCCCTCGCCAGGTCCCGGTAAGCCTGCCCTTCCAGCCAGGGCGCACGCAGAACCACCAGTTCCGGCCGGCTGCGGGCGAGCCCGGACTCCAGAAGCGCCAGGCCCTGGCCCGGGTTTTCGAAGGCGCCGGTGACGGCGTAGACGGATGGCAGCCGGAGCGCCCGGATGATGGCGCGGTTGGCGGCCGGGAACTCCTCGTCCTGCAGTTGCGCCGGCGCCAGCCAACTTACCGGCTGACCCTCCCGGCCCTCGGCCTCACCCTCGGCGGTATCGGTCTGCCAGACATCCAGGAACACGCGCTTGTCGCCATAGTCATGGCGGATGCCGATCAGCGGTTGCAACGAGGCCGGGTCCACCCGCAGCCCGGTCTCCTCCGCCAGCTCACGTACAAGGGCCTGCTGTACCGTCTCACCGGCCTCCACCTTGCCACCGGGAAATTCCAGCAGGCCACCCTGGTGGACACCGTCGGGGCGGCGGGCAATCAGCACCCGGCCGCCACGGCGCACCACAGCCACCGCGACGTGGACTTCCCTCACCCGGTCAGGTCCG
>NZ_JAWVZL010000089.1:0-12294 GCF_033722195.1 Marinobacter sp. | reverse complement strand
GCCACCGCGTAGCCGTGACTGGCGTGCAGCCGCAGCACCGGGTGGGTGCCGGCCAGCAGTTGCTGGAGCTGATTGTTGAGCTCCGAGGCCATGCTGTCGATCTGCGGCCCCAGGCGGGCGCGGACCCGCTGCTCCGACCACAACAGCTTTTCCCCCAGTGGCGACAGCCTTGTGCCCTGGCCCTTGCGCATCAGCACCAGCGGCAGGCCGAAGTAATCCGTCCAGCGGTTGAGCAGGTTCCAGGCGTGGCGGTAGGATAGACCGGCCTCGGCGGCGGCAGTGGTGAGTTTGCGGCTGTCCCGTATGCCCTGCAGCAGCGTGAACATGACCGGCTCGAAAAGCTCGCCTTCCTCGGTTCGGAAGACCCAGGCGGGGGCGATGCTGAGTTTTTTGTTATGCATGGTCTGACATATTTTCTGCGATTGATGACGGCCTCTTGGCCATTAGATAGCGGTTTCCATGAGAAGACCAATATGAACATTAAAGCATAGGTAAGGCGTTGCGCCGGCCGGCCGGTAAGGCTGGGTGGCGGCGCCATTCCACCGGGGTTTACCGAGGGCTTCTAGAGTTCGGGAATGCGCACGCCGGCCATCAGCCCGGACCAGTCGATGGGCAGTTGTTTCTGAAGTTGCCTGAGGACCGATGCCTCGGGCGCCAGGGGTGCGGCGCTCTGCTTGCTGGCGTAGAGCACGAAGTTGTTGGTGCGGCTGCGAAACAGCAGCACCGAGGCAAACAGCCGGCGGATGTGTTCGAACAGGGAACTGCCCACATCCGGCAGGCGATGGTAGTTCACCGCCAGCCAGCCCTGGTCCGACAGGACCCGTTCGCACTGGTCGATGAAGCGGGCCTGACCGGGAGCCGGGCTCATGCCGTCGGCGCCATAGAGGTCGGTGAGGATCAGATCGGTACTGGCGTCCTCCATGCGCCGCAGTGCCGGGCGGGCATCGCTGACAGTGACCTGGATGCGCTCGGACTCCGGCAGGGCAAAAAATTCCCGGGCCACGTCCACCACCTGCTGGCGTAACTCCACCGCCCGTATCCGGCACCGGGGCAGTAGATGGTGCAGGGCCGTCACCAGCGTGCCGGCGCCCAGACCCAGCACGGTGGCGTGTCCTGGTGTGTGCCAGGCCAGCGGTAGCAGCATGGCCCGGTTGTACTCGTGCACCGGCAAATGCGGCTTGCGGCGGTCGATCTTGCTCTGCTCGAACACCGAGTCGAAGGTCAGCACCCGGTGACGGCGCTGGTCGAAGACCAGGATGGCGCCCAGGGCATCCCGGGTTTCGTAGATAAGCTCCCCCTTGCGGCTCAGTTTCATGGCGCTCCGTCCGTGCTATTGCCGCCCCAGGTACTGCGCCACGATGGCTTCCCAGGAGGGCGACTCGGTGACGGCCAGCAGGCGCTCGGAAATGGGGCCCCGCAGGGGGCTGCCGTCCGGCAGGGCGAGGGCATAGAGCTGCTGGTCGAAGACGCCCGGCAGCAGGGCCAGGGGGTTGTCCAGCTGCTGGTTACGGTACTGCATCAGGGCGCGGTCATAGACGATGGCGTCGGTCTCCCCGGCGGCCACCGACTGGATGGCGGTGGTCAGGTCCGGGTAGGTCTGGTGCCGGATTCGGGCTTCCAGCAGATAGGCTTCGCTGGCGGTGTCGCGGATGGTGGCCACGGTATGGCCCGGCAGATCCGCCGGCCCCTGGATCTGGTTCTGCAGGTTGCTGACCGTCAGGGAGGTGGTGATGGCGGCGGTGAAACTGGCCACCATGATCAGGCCGGCGAACATCCAGATCAGCGCCACGATTCGGCCCGCCAGTGATGCCGGCGCCTTGTCCCCGTAGCCCACCGTGGTCATGGTCACTGCCGCCCACCAGAAACCCGAGCCTATGCCCTCGGCGGCGCTGCCGCCAAACTGGTCGGGGTTACGGCGCCGCTCGAACAGCCAGAGAATGGCACCGACCGCCAGCAGCAGCGCTGCCAGGGCGCCGATCACACTGATGAACTGCCAACTGAGCAGGCCCCGCAGGCTGCTGAACAGGCTCTGCTCCGGCACGCTGGGGATGCCGATGGCCAGCCCGGTTTGGTAGAAGGGGTGGCTGAAGTCGAAGCGGGCTTCCCGGTTGGCGGTCATAGTCAGTGCGCCAACCGCCACGTCGATCTGGCCGGACTCTACCTGCTTGAGGAGCTCGCTGAAGCCCAGCGGCACCAGCTCGTACTCGCGGTCCAGGCCGCTGGCGATTTCCCGCCACAGGTCGATGCTGATGCCCTGCCACTGGCCGTCGCCGTTCTCGATGACAAACGGCGGCACCGGCGTGATGCCGACTTGCAGAGGTTGGGGCTGCGCGGAAAGAGGGGCGCTGGCAGCCAGCAGCAGGATCAGTGCCAGGCAATGCTTTACTGGGTTCATGGCGTTGTCCGGCCCGCTCAAGGCCGACTCCGGTTCGGGAATGGTGGGTTTTCGCAAAAGGCCTACAACGATACGATGGCGCGGCCGAGGTTGCAAAAACAGGGCCCGTAAGGACAAACACGCAGGCCCGTATTTTTCCTGTAATGACTGTTGAATACTGCGCGTCGGCGCCCTGGTGGCGCCTCTAAAAATCCTGGAGATGGCTGCTATGTCGATTGTGTTGTTTATGCTCGGGCTGGTGTTTCTGATCGTGGGCGCGGAATTGCTGGTGCGGGGTGCGTCCCGGCTGGCGGCGGCCTTTGGTATTGCGCCGCTGGTGATCGGTCTGACCGTGGTGGCGTTCGGTACCAGTTCGCCGGAGCTTGCGGTCAGCGTCAAGGCAGCGCTGTCGGATCAGGCCAGTATCGCGGTGGGCAACGTGGTGGGCAGTAACATCTTCAACGTACTGTTCATTCTCGGCGTGTCGGCGCTGATTGTGCCGCTGGTGGTTTCAAAACAGCTGATCCGCCTGGATGTACCGCTGATGATGGCAGTGTCCGTGGTGGTTCTGCTGATGGCCCTGGACGGCGGCTTTGGCCGTATCGACGGCGTTATCCTGTTTGCCTCCCTGCTGGCATACGTGGCCTTCCTGGTCTGGCAGAGCCGTCGTGACAGCGCTGCTGCAGCGGCCGCCGCCGGCGAGGTGGAGTTGCCCGCCGAAGGCCCTGGCCACCCGGCCAAGAACATCGCCCTGGTCGTGGCGGGCCTGGTACTGCTGGTGATCGGGTCCCGCTGGCTGGTGGACAGCGCCGTGGCCTTTGCCCAGTTCCTGGGAGTGAGCGAGCTGGTGATCGGCCTGACCATCGTCGCCGCCGGCACCTCGCTGCCGGAAGTGGTTACCTCCATACTGGCGGCCATCAAGGGCGAGCGTGACATTGCCGTGGGCAACGTGGTGGGCAGCAACATCTTCAACCTGATGGGTGTGCTGGGCCTGGCCAGCATCATTGCCCCCTCCGGCATTGCGGTGGCGCCGTCGGTGATCAGTTTCGATCTGCCGGTGATGATCGCCGTGGCCTTCGCCTGCCTGCCCATCTTCTTCACCGGGGGCGTCATTACCCGCCTGGAGGGCGCTGTGCTGCTGGCTTACTACGGCCTCTACACCCTCTACCTGATCATGGCCGCCACCCATCATGACAGTCTGGCCGGGTTCAGTTCGGTCATGCTCTACTTCGTGCTGCCGCTGACCGCGCTGACACTGGTGGTGGTCGCCGGCCAGGAAATGCGTCGGTCCGGCCGCGGCCAGAACTCAGCCGGCTGAGCCGGCGGCGCTGTAGAACAGCTGGTTGCATTCTGCCTCCAGCACGCCCCCGGTAACCACCGTGGGCCGTTCCGTGTGCCGCCGGGCTACCTCGGCGGCACGAATGTCCATCTGTGACCAGCCCAGGTTTCCCAGCAGCGGTGTGGCGGTGCCAAAGTAGACCTGGGTCATGCCGCACCACTGGATCGCCGCCTGGCACATGGTGCAGGGCTCGGCGGTGGTATAGAGCGCGTAGCGATCCCAGGCGGGGGCCGCCAGACGGTGGGCACACTGGTTGATGGCGTCGATCTCGCCATGGAAGATAGGGTTTTCCCGGAAGCGGTTGACCCCCCGGGCCACGATGTCACCACTGGTGCGATCCACAATAACCGCCCCGAATGGCTGGTCGGGGGCCTGCCTGGCCATCTCGATGGCCGCCCGCATGTAGTCTTCGTGCGTCATCTGCGTTGCCCTTCTTGAAAATGTCCGCCATCTGGCGCACTGAATCAGTACGCCAGGCCGTGCCGATCCGGATCGCCCTTGCCCATTGCTTTGCCGGTCTGCTTAACTCAGGAGAAGCAGTCACCATTCACCCGGCAAAGGTGAAAGCGACATGACACAAGCCCGAATTGCAGTCATTCCCGGCGACGGCATTGGCCCGGAAATCATGGAAGCCACCCTGAAGGTGCTCGAAGCCCTGGATCCGGACCTGGCCTTTGATCAGGTCGACGCCGGCCAGAGCGCCCTGGATGAGCAGGGCGAGCTGCTTCCGCAAGCCACCCTGGACACCATCCAGAGCAACGGTACCCTGCTCAAGGGGCCCATCACGACGCCGGTGGGCAAGGGTTTTACCTCCGTCAACGTCAGCCTGCGCAAACACTTCGATCTTTACGCCAATGTCCGGCCGGCACTGACCTGGCCCGGCATTCCCGCCCGCTACCAGGATGTGGATATCATCACGGTACGGGAAAACATCGAGGGCGTGTACTCCGGCATCGGCCAGACCATCAGTGATGACGGTGAGCGGGCTGAGCTGCGCAGTGTGGTCACCCGCAGCGAATCCCGGCGGCTGCTGGAATACGCTTTCAACCTGGCGCAGCGCAGGGGCCGTAAGAAAGTGACCGTGGTGCACAAGGCCAACATCATGAAAACCACCTCCGGGCTGTTCCTGGAAACCGCGCAGCGGGTGGCGGAGGATTTCCCGGATCTTGAGTACCAGGAGATGATCGTCGACAACTGCGCCATGCAGCTGGTGCTGGACCCGCACCAGTTCGACACCCTGGTCACCACCAATCTGTTCGGCGACATCCTGTCGGACCTCTGTGCCGGCCTCGTGGGTGGCCTCGGCGTCGCGCCGGGCGCCAACATCGGGGATGACGTGGCCATGTTCGAGGCGGTCCACGGCAGTGCCCCGGACATCGCCGGCAAGGGCGTTGCCAACCCCACGGCGCTGATGCTTGCCGCCGCCATGATGCTGGATCACATCGGCATGGCGGAGGCCGCCGAGCGGCTGCGGAAGGCCATCGGCCGCGCCCTGGAGGATGGCCAGGTGCTGACCCCGGATCTGGGCGGCTCCGCCTCCACCAGCGACTATGCCGAAGCGGTCATCCGGCAGCTATGATCATCGGCCCGACCCTGATCATCATCATCGTCACGGTGGTCACCTCGTTTGCCGCCTGGCAGCGGCCGGGCCTGCTGGACGCCATGATCCTGCGGCCGCCGGCGGTCTGGCGCGGGGAGGCCTGGCGGCTGCTGAGCCACGGCCTGATCCACGCCGACGGCAACCACCTGCTGTTCAACATGATCACGCTGTTTTTCTTTGGCAGTGTCATGGAACAGGTACTGGCGCCGCGGATCGGCGTGGCGGGCTTCGTACTGTTTTATCTCGCCGGTCTGGTGGTGGCCAGTATTCCCGACCTGCTGCGGCGGCGCCACGACCGCGATTACGCCAGCCTGGGGGCGTCCGGGGCGGTGGCGGGTGTGCTCTTCGCCTATATCCTGCTGGAGCCCTGGGCGATGCTGCTGGTGTTCTTCATTCCGGTGCCGGCGGTGGTGTTCGCGGTGGCCTTCGTGGCCTACTCCTTGTGGGCCGAGAAGCACGCCCGCAGCAATCTCAACCATGGCGCCCACCTGTGGGGCGCGGCCTGGGGTGTGGTGTTCATGCTGGCGCTGGAGCCGTCGTTGCTGCCGCGCTTCCTGAACCGCCTGGTGACCTTCTCCGATGCGTCATGAGTGGCCGCCCACCCGGCCGGGGCGGTCGTTGGGAATGGTCAGCATCAGGGCAAAACCCACCAGCAGGAACACCAGGATCGTGCTCATGCCCCAGCGCTGGCTGTCGGTGGCAGCGGTAACGGCTCCCACCAGCAGTGGGCCGGCGAAGGCGGTGGCCTTGCCGGAGAAGGCGAACAGACCGAACATCTGGTTGCGCAGGTGCTCAGGCGAGACCCTGGCCAGATGGGACCGGCTGGCGGCCTGCAGCGGACCCACGAAGATGCCCAGTGTCATACCGAAGACCCAGAACCAGAACACGTCCTCGACCATCAGGATGGCGCCACAGCTCAGGGCCAGTCCTGCAAGTGCCAGCAGGATGGTGTTGCGGCCCCCGAGGGCGTCGTCCACCCAGGCGAATCCCAGGGCGCCAAGACCGGCGGTCACGTTGAGGGCGATGCCGAACTGCAGAACCTGGCTTGTGCTCATGTCGAAGGTGCCGGCGGCGTAGACGCCACCGAAGGTGAAGATGGTGGCGAGGCCGTCGGTGTAGAGCATGCGGGCTACCAGGAAGCGCAGGATGGTGCGGTAACGCCTCACCTGGGCCAGGGATTCCCGCAGCTGGCCAAGCCCGGCCCGCACCGCCTGGGCCGGGCTCAGGCCGGTGCGGGCCTGGTCCGGTGTCAGCAGGAACAGCGGCAGGGCAAACACCAGGTACCAGACCGCCACCAGCACGAAGGTGGCCCGCACGTGTTCGGCCTGGTCCCGGTCCAGACCCCAGAAACCCGGTTCCACCTGGACAAACCCGAACAGCGCCACCACCAGACTCACCACCCCGCCGACGTAGCCGAGCCCCCAGCCCCAGCCGGACCAGCGCCCGAGTTTCTCCGCCGGGGCCAGGCCCGGCAGCATGGCGTTATAGAAGATGAAGGCGAACTCGGCGCCGATAATGCCCAGGCCCACCCAGAACGCCGCCTGCCAGAACTGACTGGCATCGGGGGTTACGAACCAGAGCATGGCGGTGGCCACCACGCACAGACCGGTAAAGGCCACCAGCCAGGGCTTGCGACGCCCGGACTGGTCGGCGATAGCCCCCAGCACCGGCGCCAGGATGGCGATACCGATGCCGGTAATACCGACGATGTTGCCCCAGTACTCGGTGCCCGCCACCTCGTCCCCCACCACCGCCTCGCTGAAATAGCGGGCGAACACGAAGGTGAGGATGATGGTGAAGAAGGCGCTGTTGGCCCAGTCGTAGAGTGCCCAGGCCCAGAGTGCCCGGGGCCGGGCAGGGGTCTGCGGTTGCTGGGTAGAATCGGTTCCGGTCATCCTTGCCCGCCTTTACCCAATTTCACGAAACTACATTCAGTATTGTTTCCAATGATCTGTTTTACCGAACAAATTAAAATTGTAATCATTTGAAATTTTGCCGCATCCCGTCCTGTTTCGATGTCCGCTTATTGACTATAGTCGGTTTTCGTTACCGGACAGATTCCGCTGCCCGGCCCTGGCTCCCGAGGATATCGCCACCCGATGCTGTTTCGGCCTGTGCTCATCACCGTCAGTCTGCTGATGGCCAGCTTTGGCGTCCAGGCCCACTGGGCGGACGCCATCGACCCGGCTATCGAGGCCTTCAGCCCGCAGGCAGACGCCACCGGCGCCGACCTGCCTGCGCCCGACGCGACCGATCGCAGCCTGGTGCTGACGCCGGTGTACCGGAACTGGCTCGGCGAGCGGGTCTCGGTGGCCGGTGACAGCAACCACCAGGACACCCAGTTTCGCGGCAACCTGGGGGTCGCCGCCAACGACCTGACCGGCCTGAATGACGCGCTTTCCCTCAACTACCAGCGTTCGGTGCTGGCCCGGGAGGGGGTCCTCAACCGGGGCCTGGGGTTCAACTACGCCTTCCCCTCCCGTGCCGGTACCATCCGGGTGAACGGCAGCCTTTATGAATACGAGGATTCGGTCACCAGCGCCGATCGCCGTTACGATGTCCGCGGCGACAGCCAGTCGGTCAATGTCAGCGCCAACCGCACCCTGTTCGATCGCGGCGGCACCGAGCTTGCCGCCACCATGGGGGTGGGAGCCCGCGAGGCCCGGAAGCAGGTGGAAGACGACCGTGCCGATACCTCCCAGAGCCGGTTCTCATCGCTGCGGGTGGAAACCCGGCTGCGCCAGACCCTGGCGCTGGATGCCGTGGCCATCACCCGGTTGACCGCGGAGCAGGGTCAGGAGGTGTTCAGGGAGGCCAGTGCCGGCCAATGGTCTGAAACCGCACGCCACGCCTATCACAAGTACAGTATCCAGGGCACCCTGAGCAAACCCCTGTGGCGCTGGCAATGTGAGCTGAACGGTCGCTACCAGGTGGCCCCGGACAGCCTGCCGGGGTCCCACTACCTGGTGGCGGTGAGCCCGGCCATGATGCACGGCTTCGGCGGCCAGAGCCTCTCCGGCAGTCGCGGGGGCTGGTTGCGCCTGGATGCCAGCAGCCCCTGGCAACCCCTGCCGGTGGGGCCGGGGCTCAATACCAGCCTGCGCTTCTCGATACTGCGGGGCTGGGTGCCCCAGACCCGGTCCGAACAGCTCCGCTACGGCAGTGCCAGTGCCGCCGAGGTGGCGCTGAATGTCCGCGGCGGCGGCTTCCAGGCCGGACTGCGGGTGGGCAGCATGCTGTCGGCCTCCGCCAGGGCCGCCGAGCGTCCGGAATCCCCGGACCTGACCCTGTCGTTCTCCGTCCAGCTCTGAGTCACGCCACCGCAAGGCCCGCGTTCGCCGGGCCTGCCACCGGCGCTGCGCTGCTCTGAGGCAGCCCCGCCGGGTCCGCTTTATTCCCTCCGCATCGCCGTGCCAAAAAAAGCCGCATTGCCTGTGCTTCGCTTTGCCCTGCGTTACGTACTTGTCACTTGAACGCCCGTTGCCGGGCATTGTTCTATGGTGGTTTACAAGCTGTCGGCGTCTGCCAGGGGAGGCGAAGTGACGGGCGCAATCGACCGGCCAGTGTCGGGATGACAACGGAGACAGGTGACTCATGCTGCGACAAAAGTTTCTCATCGGCTATCTGCTGGGACTGGTATGGGTGCCCTTGCCGGCAGCGGCACAGGATTTCGATTTTGCCGATGTGGTCGAACGCGCGCGGACCCTGGCCCAAGACCCTTACCGGGCGCCGCAGCCGGCGCCGCAGTTCCTCAGGGATCTGTCCTACGACCAGTACCGGGACATCCGTTTCCGACCCGGCGCCAGCCTCTGGCGTGGCGGCAAATCCGGCTTCGAAGTGATGCTGATGGCGCCCGGCAGCTACTACGGTCACGCCGTCACCCTCCATGAAGTGGACGCCGAGGGCGTGCGACAGCTGCCGTTCGACAAGGACAATTTTTCCTGGCCCAACGACGCTTTTGCCAAGCGCATTCCCGCCGATCTCGGCTACAGCGGCTTCAAGCTCACCTACCCCATGGATGACGAGGCCGGCCAGGACCAGTTCGTGGTGTTCGCCGGGGCCAGCTATTTCCGGGCCGTGGGCGCCGACAACCGGTTCGGTCTCTCGGCCCGCGGCATTGCCATCGACACCGGTCTGGCCTCCGGTGAGGAATACCCGGCGTTTACCGAGTTCTGGCTTGAGCGCCCCGCCGCGGATGCCGATGCCATGGTGGTCTACGGCTTGCTGGACGGCCCCAGTGTGACCGGGGCCTACCGCTTTGTGGTCCGGCCCGGGAATACCACCCGGCTTGACGTCAGCGCCCGGCTGTTCTTCCGGGACGGTGTTGCCATGCTGGGTCTGGCGCCGCTGACCAGCATGTTCTACTACGGTGAGAACACGCCCCGACCGGTGGGCGAATGGCGACCCCAGGTGCACGACTCCGACGGCCTGCTGGTGCACGACGGTATGACCGGCGAATGGCTGTGGCGCCCCCTGATCAACCCCCGCAGTCTGCGGGTCAGCTTTCTGCAGGCCACGGATATCCGCGGTTTCGGACTGATCCAGCGGGACCGCGCCTTCCATCAGTTCGAGGACGGCGAGGCCCGCTATGACCAGCGCCCCAGCGCCTGGGTGGAGCCGGTGGGGGACTGGGGCAGTGGCGAAGTGGTGCTGGTGGAGATTCCTACCCGGGGCGAGAGCAACGACAACGTGGTGGCCTTCTGGCATCCGCAAGACGAGATTGGTGCGAATGAGGAGATGGAGCTGGCCTATCGGCTGTTCTTCGGTGGTGAAGACACCGTCCGTCAACCGGGTGGCCGGGCCCTGCGTACCTATGTAGGTAGTGATGTGGGCGATGCCAACCGCATTGGCGGGGGTGGTGCCGACAACGCCCTGCGGGTGGTGGTGGATTTTGCCGGTGGCGAGCTGTCCGCGCTGGCACCCGACGCGGCGGTGGTCAGCGACGTCACCGGCGTTGCCGAGACCGAGGTGCTGGAACATTACGTCGAATACCTGCCGGCGAAGCAGGCCTGGCGGCTCTCCATGCTGCTGCGTCCCGCGGCCAGCGGGCTAATGGCGGCGAGGGCGTTCCTGCGGCTGGGGGATCGCGCACTCACCGAAACCTGGACCTATGAGCTGCCGGCGCAGACCGGCATCCGCGGCCCGTCCCAATAACGCCGGGCGCGGCTGGAACCGGAACAACAAGGAGCGGACATGGCGAAGACACTCTGCCAGCTGGCACTGGATCGGGTAATCGCCTATGTGAGGGGCTATGGTATGGAGCCTACCCCGGCCGTCTGCCGGCAGGCCCTGCGGCTGGTGGACGCCGCCATGGACGAGGGCAGCGAGGATCTGATGGCCCGGGTCATCGACCGGGTGCCGGACTTCTTCGAGTTGCCGGAGCTGCAGCTCCCCCGGCAGCGGCCGCCAATGAAGCGGGGCAGCATTGGATACTACCGTCATGGCTGATGGCGCCGGACCGCTGCGGGTCGGTATGGAGAATCTGGCGACCGCCACACCGGTGGCCAGGCCCTGGCGTGGCGTCGCCTTCTGGCGGCGGTCCCTGCTGGCCACCCTGGTGCTGGGCCAGACCCTGGTGGCCAGCTACTACCTGCTGTGGGTGTTGCCGTACCACGGTGACACCCTGGTGGAGAAAGGTCTGGTGGCCCTGTTTGCCGTACTCTACGCCTGGATTGCGGTGGGTTTCTGGACCGCGGTCATCGGACTGGTGTTGCGCCTGACCGGTGGTGACCGGCACTCCCTGCTCAAACGTCACAGCGCCGAGGAGCTGGACGCCACCGTGCTGGCGCCGACGGCGGTCGTCATGCCCATCTACCATGAACCGGTGCAACGCACCCTGCGTGGCTTGCGGGCCATCTACCGGGACATCGAACGGGCCGGCGAGATCGAACATTTCGAGTTCTACATCCTGTCCGACAGCCGCGACCCCAATGTCTGGCTGGAGGAGCAGGCTGCCTGGCAGCGCCTGTGCGATGAACTGGGTGCCGACGGGCGCCTGTTCTACCGCCGCCGCACCGTCAACCTGAACTACAAGAGCGGCAACGTGGCGGACTTCCTTCGCCGCTGGGGCCGGCGCTGCCGCTATATGATCGTGCTGGACGCCGACAGCCTGCTCAGTGGCCACACCCTGGTGCGGATGGTCCAGCTGATGCAGCGGGAGCCCCGCACCGGCATCCTCCAGACCAACCCCAACCTGATCAACGGCCAGTCACTGTTTGCCCGCCTGCAGCAGTTCGCCAACCGGGTCTACTCGCCCCTGTTCGCCACCGGCCTGGCGGCGGTGCAGATGGGCGACGCCGCCTTCTGGGGTCATAACGCCATCATCCGGGTGGCGCCTTTCATGGCCCACTGCGGCCTGCGCAAACTGCCGGGCTTCGGCCTGTTCAGCGGCCCCATCATGAGTCACGACTTCGTGGAGGCCGCCTACATGGGGCGGGCCGGCTACGAGGTCTGGCTGGAACCGGGGCTGGGGCAGAGCTATGAGGAGTCGCCCCCCACCCTGGCGGATGAGCTCACCCGCGACGAGCGCTGGTCCAAGGGCAACCTGCAGCACCTCTGGGTCATGCTGTTCGGCCGCGGCCTGCGCTTCGCCCACCGGCTGGCGTTCCTCAACGGCATCATGGCCTACCTGGCGTCACCACTCTGGCTCGCTTTCCTGGTGCTGACCACGGTGGCCGCCGCCCAGATGGCACTGGCGCCGATCGACTACTTTCCCGAGGGTTATCAGGGCCTGTTTCCCCTGTGGCCGGAATGGCGGCCGATCTGGGCGGTAGCCCTGGCCCTCAGTACCCTGGCGCTGCTGTTTCTGCCCAAGTTCCTGGCGGTGCTGGATGTTGTGGCACGGAGGCAGGAGGCGGGGTTTGGTGGTGTTCCCCGGCTGCTGCTCAGCGTGCTGCTGGAGAGTGCGATCTCGGTTTTGCTGGCCCCCATCCGCATGCTGGCCCACAGCCGCTATGTGCTGGGTGGGCTGTTCAATGTCTC
>NZ_JAWVZL010000088.1:0-12315 GCF_033722195.1 Marinobacter sp. | reverse complement strand
TCGTTCAGGGTCTCGGCGGCGTCTTCCTGGCGCAGGAAGGATTTGCGGGAGCTGTAGACCACGGTATCGATCTCCCGCTCGGTGGCGCGGGTCCAGACCGGCACCATGGGGGTGATGTTGCGCTCCGGCAGGTCCACCATCACGCTTCTAGCCATCCGCGGCATCTCTTTGACGAAATAGTCCCCGGCCTGGCATCGCCGCTCCGGGTCCGGGTCCAGCATGCCCTCCAGCACCCGCGCGAACTCCATGGGCAGGCCCAGGGACGTGGGCGGTATCGCCAGGTGGCCAAAGCGGCAGGACTGGCCGGAAGCAAGCGCATACAGTGTACCGGCGGCACCCTGTTCGTCGAATCGGGGGCTGGAGAGACCGCCGTTGAGCTGTTCCTCGCCGATGAAGTAGACGTCACCCAGGCGGGCGTTGGTCTGCTGCAGGTTGTCGGACATCAACTCCATGACATTGGCATTGATGAACTGCTGGTTCTCATCGAGCTGGGCAAACACCGAGGAGCCCCAGTCGATCAGGGCAATGTGCTCGGTGCGCTCGTCGAACACCAGGTTGGAAGGCTTGATATCGCCGTGCACGATGGGTCTGCCGGCGGGGCCGGATTCCCGACGCAGGCAGCGCAGGATGTCCGCCAGCTGCTCGGCGATGCGGATGATCAGCCGGGGCCGCAGGCGGCCCTCCCGCAGGGAGACTTCCTCGAGGTTGAGGCCGGGTGCCCGCTCCATCACCAGGATGGGCTGGTTGCGGGCACGCTGATAGGCGATCAGGCGGGGCACCCGGGGATGCACCACCTGCTCCAGCATGAAGGCTTCCTCCTCGAGGCGGTCCTGCAGCTGCTGGGGCAGGGTGATCCGGGTGAACTTGAAGACATGCTCCAGGTCCGGCCCGTCCGGCCGGGACAGCACCCCGGCAAACACGAACCCGTAGGCGCCCTTGCCGATCATTTCGATATCCCGGTAACCCAGTTGCTCAAGCTGGGTGGCGCAAAGGGCCACCCAGTCCTTGAGCTTGCGGGCGTCGTCCTGGCTCAGCAGGTAGACCGACTGCTCCTCCGGGATATAGAACTGCTGGAGCTGCTTGGACTGCGGCATGATCCGGCGTCAGCCCATCTGCAACAGCATGGTCTGCGGCGACTCCAGGTAGCCCTTCCAGAGATTGCAGAAGCGGGCAATGGTGCCACCGTCGATAATGCGGTGATCTCCGGCCCAGCTTACCGTCATGATGGACCGCTGTACCACCTGGCCATTGGCGTCGAAGCGGGGCAGGGCCTGGGTCCGACCCAGGGCGACAATGGCCACCTCCGGCGCGTTGATGATGGGCGCGGCGTAGGTGCCCCCCAGGGCGCCAATGTTGGAGATGGTGATGGTGCCGCCCTTGAGGTCCTCCTGGCTCACCCGGCCTGAGCGGGCCGCCTCGGTCAGCCTGGCCACCTCGTCGGCAATGCCCAGCAGGGTCAGGCGCTCGACACCCTTGATGTTGGGCACGATGAGCCCCGCCTTGCTGTCCACCGCCATACCGATGTTGCACTCAGGCTGGTAGTGGATCTCGCTGGCATCCTCATTGAGGCGGCTGTTCAGCACCGGGTATTCCTGCACCGCCAGGGCCATGGCCTTCATGATGAAGGGCATGAGGGTCAGTCGCGAGCCGCGCTGCTCGGCCTCCGGCTTGAGCCGGGCCCGAAGCGCCAGCAAATCGGTGACGTCGATCTCCTCACTATAGATAAAGTGGGGAATGGTGGCGGCAGCGGTCGCCATGTGCTTGGCCATGGCGGCCTTGACGCCCCGAATCGGCTCGACGCGAACTTCCCGCGGTGTTTCGCCCCCGCGACGGGCCGCCGGCCTGGCCGGGGCTTCAGTGCCTTCCTCGGCCGTGGCCGTCCTGGCGCCTTCGTCCAGGTGGGCCAGAATGTCGGCCTTCAGAACACGCCCGTCCTTACCGCTGCCCGGTACATCCGCGAGATTGAGTTCGTGTTCGCGTACCAGACGGCGGACCGCCGGGCTGGCGGGTATGCCTTTACCGCGAGCCGCAGCCTGACTCCGGTCGGCTTTCGGGGCCTGCCCGGCTGCCGTCTCCGGCGCCGGCTTGGCAGCCGCTGGCGTGGTTTCGCCGCCCGCCTGGTCCCGGGGTTCAAAGGCAAACAGCGGTTCGTGTACCTTGGCAATTTCCTGCTGCTGGTAGTAGAGACGGGTCACCCGGCCGGCCTTGGGCGCGGTGATCTCCACCATCGCCTTGTCGGTCATCACATCCACCACCGGCTGGTCTTCCTCGATCTCGTCGCCCTCGGCCACGCGCCATTCCACCACCTCGCACTCGATGATGCCCTCACCGATGTCCGGCAGGATGAAGTCCTCGGTGGCGCCGGAGCCGGCCGCCGGAGCGCTTTCACCCTGCAGCTTGCCGTCCGGTTCCGTTGCCCGGGATGCCGCTTCCGGTGCCACGGCCGCCGCTGGAGCCGGTTTGCTCTCAGACTCTTTACCGGCGCTCCCGGCGTCAGCCTCGTCCTCGGCCACCAGTTCGAACAGCGGGGCATGGACCTTGGCGATCTCGCCTTCCTGGTGATACAGCTTGGTCACCCGGCCCTTGTAGGGCGCCGGAATCTCCACCAGGGCCTTGTCGGTCATGACCTCGGCCACCGGCTGGTCTTCCTCGATCACATCGCCTTCGCTCACCAGCCATTTGACCAGCTCGCACTCCACGATACCTTCACCGATATCGGGCAGTATAAAATCGCTCATGATTGCTCTCCTGTCCTGATATCGGCCTAGAATTCGACGCTCGCCATGATGGCATCAAAGACTTTCAGATGATTGGGGAGGTACTCCTTCTCCAGCGCCAGCGGGAAAGGTGTATCCAGCCCTGTCACCCGGGCGATGGGGGACTCCAGGTATAGGAAGCAGCGCTCCTGGATTGTAGCCGCGATCTCGCCGGCAAAGCCCCCGGTCAGGGGCGCCTCGTGGCTGACTACCAGCCGGCCGGTTTTCAGCACCGACTTTGCGACCGTCTCCACGTCCCAGGGCAGGATGGTGCGCAGGTCGATGACCTCGCAGGAGACGCCTTCTTTTTCGGCCATCTCCACAGCTTCGCCGACCACCTCCATCTGGGCGCCCCAGGCCAGCACGGTGATGTCTGTGCCTTCCTTGAGGATCTCGGCCTCACCGAGGGGCAGGCGGTAGTCCTCTTCCGGCACTTCACCCACCGAGGCCCGGTAGAGCCGCTTGGGCTCGAAGAACAGTGTGGGGTTGGGGTCGTGAATGGCGCCCAGCAACAGGCCCTTGGCCTGGTGCGGGTTGCGGGGCACCACGATTTTCAGTCCCGGGGTGTGGGCAAAGTAGGCTTCCGGTGACTGGGAGTGGTAGAGGCCGCCGGCAATGCCGCCGCCATAGGGGGCGCGGATGGTGAGGCCGCCCACATCGAACAGGTTGCCGGAGCGATAACGGAACTTCGCCGACTCATTCACGATCTGGTCGAAGGCCGGGAAGATGTAGTCGGCAAACTGGATTTCCGCTACCGGCACCGAGCCCTGGGCCGCCAGGCCGTTGGCGAAACCGATGATGCCCTGTTCCACCAGCGGGGTGTTGAAACAGCGGTCCTTGCCGTATTTCTGCTGAAGATTGCTGGTGGCCCGGAAAACGCCGCCGAAGACGCCGACATCCTCACCAAAGCAGAGTACCCGCTCGTCCGCCGCCATGGCCAGGTCGAGGGCGTTGTTGATGGCCTGAAGCATATTCATCTTGGGCATGTCAGGCTCCTCCCTTGGCATGCTCGGCGCTCTTGGGATAGGCCTCCGGGTAGCGCCGGATGTGAGCCTTGAGCGAATCCAGTTGCTGCGCCAGATGCTCTGGCACCTCGTCGTAGACGTCCGACACCAGGCTGTCCAGGGGCGGCGGCGGCAGCTTCTCGGACCGTTTCATGGTCTCCAAAACCTCCCGGCGCAGGCTTTCCTGGATCTGCTTCTCGTCGTCCTCGCTCCACCAGTCCTTGCTTTCCAGCCAGAGCCGCATCCGGGCGACGGGGTCCTTTTCGCGCCAGACGGCTTCCTCGTCCTTGCTGCGGTAGCCGGAGGGGTCGTCCGAGGAGGAGTGGGCCGCCAGCCGATACGTCATTGTCTCGATCAGCACCGGTCGGTTCTCCTCCACCGCCAGGCGCCGGGCCTGCACTGTGGCCTCGTAGACCGCCAGTATGTCGTTGCCGTCCACCCGGATGACGTCCATCTTGTAACCATAGGCCCGGGGTGCCACGCCGTCGGCCGCAAACTGCTCCACCGCCGGGGTGGAGATGGCATAGCCGTTGTTGCGGCACAGGAAAATGACCGGCACCCGGTGCACGGTGGCCATGTTGAGGGCGGCATGGAAATCGCCTTCGGAGGCGGCACCCTCACCAAAATAGACGATGGTGCAGTCGCCGTTACCCCTGAGCTTCTGGCCATAGGCGTAGCCGGTGGCCTGGGGAATCTGGGTGGCCAGTGGCGACGAGATGGTCATGTAGTTCAGCTCGGCGGAGCCGTAGTGAACCGGCATCTGCCGGCCCTTGCCGTAGTCCCGGTCGTTGCCGAACAGCTGGTTCATGAACTCTTCGGTGCTGAAACCGCGGTAGGCGAGGGCGCCCTGTTCACGGTACTGCGCCATGATCATGTCGCTGTCCTTGAGGGCGGCGGCGCTGCCCACGACCGCGGCTTCCTCGCCCATGCACTGCATGTAGAAACTCAGGCGGCCCTGGCGCTGGGCGGCGAGCATGCGCTCGTCGAGGATGCGGGTGAACACCATGGTACGGTAGATGCGCAGGGCCTTGTCCCGGGAGAGGTCCGGGGCCTTGGCGCCCTTGTAGAGGGTGCCGTCCTGCTGCAGGAGCTTGAATGTTGGAATCCGGAAATTGGCCCCGTCGGTAAAACCGGGGGTGTGAACTGCCTCAGGCTGTTTCTTGGTCATGATCCTCTTCCTGGGGTAGGGGGTTGAGGAAAAAAGTCGCCCCTTGTGGGGGCTCCGTTCATTACTGCCAGACGGTACTTACGAAGCCGGGTGGGGCTGTCAAAGTCCAATCTAGGTTGACCTTAACGTAAAATGCCAAGGGGTGGAAGATTTGGATTGACGTTAACGTCAAGTTTACCTAAGGTTTGCCGTGTCAGGCCCCAAAAGGGCAACTGTAGCTCAGCGCCAGGTTAACGCGAATGCGGCCGGCGACAAAAGAACCCACGCCTCCAGGGCCGCAATCCGGCCGGGGAATCAGGGCCAGTATCCCTGTCATCGAGGCGAAGACCCGCATTGCCGCTGATCGTGGTCATGCGCAGCAAAAGGTGAAAGCCATGAGCGTGTTTACCCATCCCGAATTCGACAACCATGAGCACCTGTCCTTCCACTGCGACCCGGAAACCGGTCTGCGGGCCATCATCGCCGTCCACAACACCTCCCGTGGCCCCGCCCTCGGCGGCTGCCGCATGTTCCCCTACGGTAACGACGAGGAGGCCCTGCGGGACGTGCTCAGGCTGTCAAAAGGCATGACCTACAAGTCGGCCCTGGCCAACCTGGACCTGGGCGGCGGCAAGTCGGTGATCATCGGCGACCCGCGCCAGCACAAGAGCGAAGCCCTGCTGGAGGCCATGGGGCGCTTCCTCGAAAGCCTGGGCGGTCTGTACATCGCGGCCGAGGATTCCGGTACCAGCGTCGCCGATCTGCAGGTGATGGGCCGCCATACCCGCCACGTGGCTGGTGTATCCTCCCGCCCCGGTTTCGACGGTCGGCCCAGCACCGGCGACCCCTCGCCGGCGACCGCCTACGGTACCTTCGTGGGCATTCAGGCGGCGGTGCGTCACAAGCTGGGCCGCAGCGATGTGAATGACCTGGAGGGTCTGAAAGTGGCCATACAGGGCGTGGGCAATGTGGGCTATCGCCTGGCCTGGCATCTGAGCGAGGCCGGCGCCGAGATCAGCGTCTACGACATTCACCAGGACCAGATGGAGCGGGCGGTATCGGAGCTCGGGGCGAGGCCCGCCGATGCCGAGGAAATCCTGTTCCTGCCGGTGGACGTGGTGGCACCCTGCGCCATGGGGGCGGTGCTGAACGACGCCTCCATTGCCAAGCTCCAGGCTCCCATCATTGCCGGCGCCGCCAACAACCAGTTGGCCCGGCCCGAACACGACAGCGCGCTCTGGCAGCAGGGTATCCTCTACGCGCCGGATTTCGTGATCAACGCCGGCGGCATCATCGATATCCATTACGAGCGCACCGGTGGCTCACCGGATCAGGTACGCCGCCATCTGGACGGTATCGGTGAGACCCTTGCCGAGATCTTCCGGCGCTCCGAGCGTGACAGCCGGCCCACCGGTGAAATCGCCAATCGCCTGGCTGAAGAGCGCTTCCAGCATTACCCGCGCGTCGACGGCGTCTGATGCCGCCGACTGGCACACGGGAACATCGGTTCCAGCAATAAACCCATACCCAATACAAAAACAGACAGACTTCAGGAGACGGTCATGACCGAACCATCATCCAACCCAGCCAACGGTGATTCCGGGCAGGGCTTTACCAAGCGGGCGGAGTGGTCGTCCCGGATGGCATTCATCCTGGCGGCCACCGGCTCTGCGGTGGGACTGGGCAACATCTGGAAATTCCCCTACGTGACCGGGGAAAACGGCGGCGGTGCCTTCGTGTTGGTTTACCTGGTCTGTATTGCCGCCGTGGGCCTGCCCATCATGATGGCGGAAGTGCTGATCGGTCGCCGTGGCGGCCTCAGCCCGGTGGCCAGCATGCGTCACCTGGCGCAGCGGGACGGCCACAAGCCGGCCTGGCAGCTGGTGGCCGGCATCGGCATGTTGGCGGCCTTCCTGATCCTGTCGTTCTATTCGATGATTGGCGGCTGGGCGGTGTCCTATGTGGGCGCGGCCATTACCGGTGACTTCACCGGTCAGTCGGCGGAAGCCATCGGCGAAATCTTCACCGGTCTGCTGGGCAACCCCTGGGCGCTGCTGCTGTGGCATACCGTCTTCATGGCGCTGGTCATGCTGGTGGTGGGCCGAGGCCTGCGCCAGGGCCTGGAAAAAGCGGTCACCATTCTGATGCCGGCCCTGTTCGTGCTGCTGTTGATGGTGGTGGGCTACGCCATGACCACCGGCCATTTCGGAGCCGGCTTCAGCTTCCTGTTCTCACCGGATTTTTCGCGCTTGACCACTGAAGGCGTGCTGGTGGCACTGGGCCATGCCTTCTTTACCCTGAGCCTGGGTATGGCGGTCATGATGGCCTATGGTTCCTACCTTTCCAAAAACACGTCTATTGCCGGGACATCCATCACGGTGTCAATCATGGACACGGTGGTCGCCCTGCTGGCGGGACTGGCGATTTTCCCCATCGTGTTCGCCAACGAATTGGAGCCCGGCGCCGGTCCCGGCCTGATCTTCCAGACCCTGCCGCTGGCTTTCGGTCAGATGCCCCTGGGCAGCCTGTTCGGCGCGCTCTTCTTCATCCTGCTGACCTTTGCCGCCTGGACTTCCGCCATCTCCCTGCTGGAGCCGGTGGTGGAATGGCTGGAGGAGAAGAAGAGCCTGAACCGTGTCAGCGGCACCTGGGTGGCAGGGCTGAGCTGCTGGTTCCTGGGTATCGCGTCGATCCTGTCGTTGAATGTGTGGTCCGACGTGACCCCGCTTGGCATGTTCGAGCGCTTCGAGGGCAAGACCATCTTCGATCTGCTGGACTTCCTCACCGCCAGCGTCCTGTTGCCCCTGGGCGGCCTGCTGGTGGCCCTGTTCGTGGGCTGGAAGATGAGCCAGAAGGCGCTGCGGGAAGAACTGGCCATGGCTGACGGCACCTTCAACCTCTGGTACCGGACCCTGCGCTACTTCACCCCCGTTGCCGTACTGGTTGTGTTTATTTACAACCTGATCTGACGGTTTGGATGCAAGGGGCTGGCGCCCGGTTATCGGCGCCAGGCCCCGAGCCACCAGGGTGTCCGGGCTGTTCCATTTCAGTTTACGTAAACGTAATATGGTGATTGCCCCGTAATAACAACAACCCTGGAGTCCACTATGAGCTCAATTTTCGAGACCGGGCTTGAGCCCACCGAGGCCAATCACGCTGCCCTGACGCCGCTGGATTTCATCGCCCGTACGGCGGAGGTTTACCCGGACTATCCGGCGGTGATTCATGGCGGTATCCGCAGAAACTGGCGTGAAACCTACCAGCGCTGCCGTCGCCTGGCTTCGGCCCTGGCGGACCGTGGCATTGGCAAAGGCGACACCGTTGCGGCCATGCTTCCCAACATCCCGGCCATGCTGGAATGCCATTTTGGCGTGCCCATGCTGGGCGCTGTCCTCAATGCCCTCAACACGCGTCTGGACGCCAAGGCCATCGCCTTCATGCTGGAGCACGGTGAGGCGAAAGTTCTGATTGTGGATCGGGAATACGGCGCCGTCATCCGGGAGGCGCTGGGACTGCTGGCCAATCCGCCTCTTGTTATCGACGTGGACGATCCGGAATACGGCCAGGGCGAGGCCCTCAGTGACCTGGACTACGAGGATTTCCTGGCCAAGGGCGACCCGGAGTTTGCCTGGCGGATGCCGGCTGACGAGTGGCAGGCCATTTCCCTGAACTACACCTCCGGCACCACCGGCAACCCCAAGGGTGTGGTCTACCACCATCGCGGTGCCTACGAGAACGCCATGGGCAACCAGGCGGTCTGGTCCATGGGCCAGCACCCGGTCTATCTCTGGACCCTGCCGATGTTCCATTGCAACGGCTGGTGTTTCCCCTGGACCATCACTGCCTTTGCCGGCACCCATGTCTGCCTGCGCAAGGTGGACCCGGAGAAGATCCTGCAGCTGATCAGCGAGCACAAGGTATCCCACATGTGTGGCGCACCCATCGTGCTCAACAGCCTGCTGGGTGCGTCCGAGTCGGCCAAGTCCGGCTTCAGCCACACCGTACAGGCCATGACCGCCGGTGCGGCACCGCCGGCCAAGGTGATCGAGGCCATCGAGGCCATGGGCATCCAGGTTACCCACGTCTATGGTCTCACCGAGGTCTATGGCCCGGTCACTGTCTGCGCCTGGAAGGATGAATGGAACGACCTGCCGGTGGAGGAGCGGGCCTCCATCAAGGCTCGCCAGGGGGTTCGCTACCATACTCTGGCGGGAATGATGGTGGGGCATTCGGAGACCATGGAAGCGGTGCCCCGGAACGGCAAGACCATCGGCGAGATCTTCCTGCGGGGCAACACCGTGATGAAGGGCTACCTGAAAAATCCCAAGGCCACCGCCGAAGCCTTCCGGGGCGGATGGTTCCACACCGGGGACCTGGCGGTCTGGCACCCCGACGGTTACGTGGAGATCAAGGACCGGCTCAAGGACATCATCATCTCCGGTGGCGAGAACATCAGCACCATCGAGGTGGAGGATGCCCTCTACCGGCATCCCCACGTGCTGGAGGCTGCGGTGGTTTCCCGGCCGGATGAGAAATGGGGCGAAACACCGTGTGCGTTCGTCACCCTCAAGCCCGGATCGCCGGAGGTGACCGAGCAGGACATCATCGATTTCTGCCGGGAGCGGCTGGCGAAATTCAAGCTGCCCAAGACCGTGGTATTCACCGAGCTTCCCAAGACCTCCACCGGCAAGGTGCAGAAGTTCGTGCTGCGGGACCGGGCCAAAGAACTTTGACATGAGACCGACCCGGGCCCTGGCGAGGGGCCCCATTCGATAGCAGGAGAAGATCATGGAGTTTCAGGGTGTAGCGGCAATCATCAGCGGTGGCGCGTCGGGACTGGGTGAGGGTGCGGCCCGAACCCTGGCCGCGGCCGGCTGCAAGGTGGCGATACTGGACATTCAGCAGGCCCAGGGTGAGGCGGTGGCCCGGGACATCGGCGGCAAGTTTTTCCATTGCGATGTCACATCCGCCGACAGCGCCGAAGAGGCGGTGTCCAAGGCCAGGGTGGCCCACGGCCTGTGCGGCATTGCGGTCAACTGCGCCGGTATCGCACCGGCCGCCAAGATCCTTGGCAAGGAAGGGGTGATGCCGCTGGAGAGCTTCAACAAAGTCATCCAGGTGAATCTGATCGGTACCTTCAACATCCTGCGGCTGGCGGCGGCGGATATGGCCCAGCGGGAACCCAACGCCGACGGTGAGCGGGGCGTCATCATCTCCACCGCCTCCATCGCCGCCTACGAAGGTCAGGTGGGCCAGATTGCCTACAGCGCCTCCAAGGGCGGTGTCGTGGCCATGACCCTGCAGGCGGCGCGGGAGCTCGCCCGCCAGGGTATCCGGGTCAATACCATCGCGCCTGGCCTGTTCATGACGCCGATGATGGCGGCCATGCCGGAGGAAGTCCGGGACAGCCTGGCCCAGACCCTGCCGTTCCCCCAACGCCTGGGCAAGCCCGAGGAGTTCGGCATGATGGTGGACCAGATGGTTCGCAACCCGGTACTCAACGGTGAGGTGGTCCGGCTCGACTCCGCCCTGCGCATGGCCCCGCGCTGAGGCATCGACACTATTCCAACGGGAGCAAAATCTATGAGTGGTCAGCCTGAATCCGAAGAACTGGCGCTGTTTCGAGACTCGCTGGTCAAACTGCTTGAGCAGGAAGTCCAGCCCCATTACGAGCAGTGGGACAAGGAAGGGCTCATCCCACGCCAGCTCTGGCGCACCCTGGGCCAAGCCGGCGTGCTGTGTGTGGATATGCCTGAGCAATACGGCGGCTGTGGCGTGCCCTTCGAGTTCTCGGTGGCGGTGGGTGAGGAAATCGCCCGTCTGGGGTTTGGCGCTCTGGCCACCAACGTCATGGTGCACTCGGACATAGTCGCGCCCTATCTCAGCCACATGGGCAATGAGGAGCAGCGCCAGCAGTGGCTGCCCAGAATGGCCACGGGTGAGGCCGTCGGCGCCATCGCCATGACCGAGCCGGGAGCGGGCAGTGACCTCCAGGCCATGCGGACCACTGCCATGGCTGACGGTGACCACTACATCCTCAACGGGTCCAAGACCTTTATCACCAACGGCCAGCACGCCGATATGGTCATCGTGGCGGCCAAGACCGACGCCGCCGCCGGCGCCCGCGGTATCAGCCTGTTCCTGGTGGATACCTCGCTGCCCGGTTTCAGCCGGGGTCGCAACCTGGACAAGATCGGTCAGCACTGCGGTGACACCTCGGAGCTCTTCTTCTCCGACCTGCGGGTGCCGCGCTCGGCCCTGCTGGGGGAAGAGGGGCAGGGCTTCATGTATCTGATGAACGAGCTGCCCCGGGAGAGGCTGGTGATCGGTGCCATCGGGGTGGCCGCCGCCCGCGGTGCGCTGGATATGACAGTGACCTACGCCGGCGAGCGCACCCTGTTCGGCCAGAAACTGGGCCAGTTGCAGAACAGCCGGTTCCGCATTGCCGAAATGGAAACCGACTACCGCATCAACAAGGCCTTCGTGGACCAGTGTATCGCCCAGTACGAGCGCGGCGAGCTGGATACAGCCACCGCATCCATGGCCAAGTACAGCGCCACCGAAATGCAGTGCCGGGTGGCGGACGGCTGCCTGCAGCTGTTCGGCGGCTACGGCTATACCACCGAATACCCCATTTCCCGCGCCTTCCTGGATGCCCGTGTACAGCGGATCTACGGCGGTACCTCGGAAGTCATGAAAGAGGTCATTGCCCGGTCGGTACTGGGCAGGGGCTGAACCTTAAAGGAGACAGACATGTCGGATAACAGCGTTGTAATCGCGGGCTCGGCCCGTACACCCATGGGCGCCATGATGGGGTCGCTGAGCTCGGTTCGTTCACCGGACCTGGGCGCGGCGGCCATCAAGGCGGCCATCGAGCGGGCCGGCCTGCAACCGGCGGATATCGAGGACCTGATCATGGGTTGCGTGCTGCCCGGCGGCCTGGGCCAGGCCCCGGCGCGTCAGGCCTCCCGCGCCGCGGGTATTCCCGACAGCACCACCTGCACCACCGTCAACAAGATGTGCGGCTCGGGTATGCAGGCGGTGATCCTGGCCCACGACCAGATCAAGCTCGGCACCAACCGCATTGCCGTGGCCGGTGGCATGGAGAACATGAGCCAGGCGCCCTACCTGCTGCCCAAGGCCCGCGGCGGCTACCGCATGGGCCACGGCCAGGTGATGGATTCCATGTTCCTGGACGGCCTGGAGGACGCCTACGAGGGCGGTCTGATGGGGGTGTTTGCCCAGCGCACCGCGGATCGCTTCGAGATCAGCCGGGAGGACATGGACGAGTTTGCCATCGCCTCCCTGAACCGCTCGCTGGAGGCTATCCGTCAGGGCTGGTTTGCCGATGAGATCGTACCGGTAGCGGTGGCCGGCCGCGGGGGTGAGACCCGGGTGGATATTGACG
>NZ_JAWVZL010000087.1:0-12925 GCF_033722195.1 Marinobacter sp. | reverse complement strand
CGATAAACGCGCCCCCCACGATGCAGTCGCAGAGCAGCATTTTCTGGCGGATGCGGGGGGAGAAGCGCAGGAAGGTGCGCCGGGTGAGGAAATGGACAACATGGGGCCAGATCAAAGCGCCGGCCACCAGCCAGACCATCCAGCCCGGGAACACGCCCTCCAGCAGCCCGGCAACGATCACGGCTCCGGTGGCGACATAGGCCAGGATGCGGCCGTTGTAATCCGGCATGGGCGGGATCGCCACCGGCGTACTCTGGCCGTCCGTGATCAGGGATTTGCTCACGGAGGATTTTCCCAGGGACAGGGGAGCATTCATCGAATCAGAACCGGATCCGACCCGTTAGCATGTCTTTCAGCATCACCCAGTCGCCCATCAGGCTGTACAGGGGGTATTTGAAGGTGGCCGGCCGGTTCTTCTCGAACAGGAAGTGCCCCAGCCAGGCAAAGCCGTAGCCGATGACCGGAACCAGCAGGAGCGCGGCGAACTTGGCGGTCACCAGCGCATAGATGACGACGGCAATCACCAGCATGCTGCCGATGTAGTGCATGCGGCGGCAGACCGGATTGCTGTGCTCTTCGAGGTAATAGGGGTAGAACTCGGAAAAACTGCTGAACTTGGGATCGTTGCTCATGGTATTTCTACCGGCCCAGTTGTTGTTTTAATGTAGTGTTTCAGACGGTTCCCGGGGACACAGGGGTATGTGCCGCCGGTGAACTACGACTAAAGACTAACAGTATTACCTGATAGCGACAATTCGGATCCAACAACTGGCCTGACCAGCCGCCACTTTCCAGCCACGGACCTTGCCATGACTGACGTGATCGACGCCATTCTCAATCGAGCCTCCGAACCCAGACTGATTGCCCCGGCGCCGGACCGGGCACTGCTGGACCGCGTACTGGCCTGCGCCGCCCGGGCGCCGGACCACGCCCTGCTGCGGCCCTGGCGGTATCTGGTTATCGAAGGTGAGGGCCTGGACGCCCTGGGTGAGCTGTTCGCCAGTGCCGCCGATGACGCGGACCAGCCCCTGGGGGCGGACCGGGACAAGCTGCGCCGCATGCCCCTGCGGGCGCCGATGATGATCGTCGGTATCTGCAGCCCGCGGCCACATCCCAAGGTGCCGGAGATCGAGCAGATGGTGTCCGCCGGGGTGGGCCTGGGCTACCTGCTGCTGGCCCTGGAGTCAGCCGGTTATGGCGCCATGTGGCGCACAGGTGATGTGGCCTACCACCCCCGAATCCGTGATGGCCTGGGCCTGGACCCTGAGGAACGCATTGCCGGCTTCCTTTATGTGGGCACGGTGGAAAGCCGCAAACCTGCGGTGCCGCGCCCGGAGGTTGCCGACTTCGTCAGTCGCTGGCCGCGCTGATGGCCTGATTGGCCGGGGGAAAAGCTTTGCCGCTTTTGCCCCGGCGGTGCCGGCAAACCGCCGGCACCATTACCCCTTGACCCTTCCTGATCCGCTCCGAAACGCGCCAGAACAGGTCTCCCGAAAAACTGGCACCGTCGTTGCTTATACTCCTTCAGACACCCTCAGGCTGGCAAAGACACGCCGGCCCTGAGTGACTCAAATTTCGGGAGACGGCAATGGCTATCAACTTCGACAGCGCCCTCGGCATTCATGAACACGCGGTCAACGCCCGCGTCCGGCGGGCCGAAGTGCTGGCAAACAACCTGGCAAACGCGGACACCCCCGGCTACAAGGCCCGCGATATCGATTTCCGCAGCATGCTGGAGCAGGCCGAAGCCGCCTCAGGCTTCGAGATGGCCCGCAGCCACGCCAACCATATGAGCGTTGGTGACGGCGGTGGTGCCGACGGCGAACTGCTGTACCGGGTTCCCCAGCAGCCGTCCGTGGACGGCAATACCGTGGACACCCAGCAGGAGCAGAGCCGCTTCATGCGCAACGCCATGGACTTCCAGGCCAGCTTCCAGTTCCTGAACAGCAAGTTCACCGGCCTCAGCAAGGCCATCAAGGGCGAATAATTCAGTCGCGACTGACTAGATCGGGAGAGTATCCATGTCACTGGGCAACATTTTTGACATCGCCGGTTCCGGCATGACCGCGCAGTCACTGCGACTGAACACCACGGCATCCAACATCGCCAACGCCGAGACCGCCAGTTCCAGCACGGACCAGACCTACCGGGCCCGCAAGCCGGTGTTTGCCGCCATCCAGCAGAGCATGATGAATCCGGACGGTACCGGTATGGGCTTTGGCACCGACTCCGATGCCGGTGCCGGAGTGCGGGTGGAGGGTATTGTCGAGAGCGATGCCGAGCTGCAGATGCGGTACCAGCCGGATCATCCCGCCGCCAACGAGGACGGCTACGTGTTCTACCCCAATGTGAACGTGGTGGAGGAAATGGCGGACATGATGTCGTCCTCCCGCAGCTTCCAGCTCAACGTGGATGTGATGAACACCGCCAAATCCATGATGCAGCGCATCCTGACCCTTGGGCAGTAAAAGCGACTTGATGAGGACTGAGTCATGAGCACGATCAACAACACTGCCGCTTCCGATGTGCTGAGTCAGTACCGGTTCCAGAACGAGGCCAGCAAGAACCAGGAGCTGGGCAAGAACGAGTTCATGGAACTGATGATTGCCCAGCTCAAGAACCAGAATCCGCTGGAGCCCCAGGACAACGGCGACTTTATCGCCCAGCTGGCCCAGTTCAGCTCCCTGGAAGAGATGCAGAAGCTGTCCGGTAACGTCGATGACGTGGTGGGCCAGTTCCGCTCCACCCAGGCCCTGCAGGCGTCCGCCATGGTGGGCCGTACCGTGCTGGTGCCGTCCGAGGGTGGTCTGCTGGGGGCTGACGGTCAGCTTAAGGGTGTGGTGCAGGTGCCGGCGTCCACCTCCAGCCTGCGGGTCTCCATTGTGAACCAGGCCGGCGAGCGGGTGCGCCAGATCGACATGGGCGCGAGCCAGGCCGGCCAGGTGAGCTTCACCTGGGACGGCAAGAATTCCGAGGGCCAGGCCATGCCGCCGGGCGCCTACAGGATTGTCGCGGAAGGATCCTATCCGCAGGGTAACGAGCAGTTGGGAACGCTGGTTAGTGCCAATGTGGACAGCGTCTCGCTGGGTAATCAGGGCAAGGTCACCCTTAACCTGGCCGGCATGGGCTCCATCGCCCTGTCGGACGTCCAGCAGATCAACTAACCGGTCAAGAACAGACGAGGTGTCAGATGGCTTTCAATACAGGTCTTAGCGGTTTACGCGCAGCATCGGTGGACCTGGACGTCACCGGTAACAACATCGCCAACGCCAGCACGGTGGGCTTCAAGGGCAGCCGGGTGCAGTTCGGTGACCTTTACGCCAGCGGTTTCCTTAGTTCCGGTACCAACCCTATCGGTGATGGTGTGCGGGTGCAGGACGTGCAGCAGAGTTTTGCCCAAGGCAACATCAGCTTCACCGACAACGGCCTCGACATGGCCGTCAACGGCGACGGCTTCTTTGTACTCAACAACGGCGGCGAGATTCGCTACTCCCGCGCCGGCCAGTTCGGTGTCGATCAGAACGGCTTTGTCACCAACAACCAGGGTATGCGTGTTCAGGGCTTCCAGGCCGATGACGATGGCAACCTGTCCGGTGTTCGCGGCGACCTGCAGATCGACACCGACAACCTGGCGCCCCGGCGTACCACCAACCTGTTCTCCGAACTCAACCTGGATTCCCGCGAGGGAGTTCTGGAGGTCAGCGGTACCACCATTCAGACCACACAGCCTGCGCCCAATGCCACCATCGGAGCCCAGACCCTGACGGTAACCTACCCGGATGGATCCACTCGGGATGTGGCGGTGGCTGCAGGGACTTCTGCAGCGGATGTGGCCAGTCTGCTGAACCAGGAGGAAGGCGTCAGCGCTTCGGCCCGGACCACCTACGATATCCCCACCGGGGACATTCAGGCCGGTGAGACGGTCACCATACAGGGCACCAACTTCGATATTCCGGCCACCGAACCCGATCCCGTGGGCTGGTTGCAGGACGCTGTCAACAACTCGCCTCTGAACAGTGTCAGCGCCACCGTCAACGGCGGTAACTTCCGTCTCACCGAAAGTCGTGGTAATGACCTCGACGTGACCTATCAGGGCGGGGCCGGGCCGGTCACCGCCACCCAGGTGGGCAGTCTTAACGTCACGCTCGACCGGGAACTCACGCTGACTTCGACCGGCAACCTGCTGACCGGGGCCTCGACACAGCCTTTCCGATCCAACGTGTTCGACCCGAATGACCAGCGCACCTATAACCACGCCACCTCCACCACCATCTTCGACAGCCTGGGCAACTCCCACGAGATCACCCAGTATTTCGTCAAGGAGCCGGTGGCCGGTGGTGAGAGCGTCTGGGCCATGTATGTGCAGGTCGATGGCCGTGACGTGGGGGACCCGCCTGACGCCAATGGCGACCCTTCCCGTGCCCGCTTTGAATTGCAGTTCAACACCGACGGTACCCTGGAAAGTATTGACGGCGATCCCAATGGCGAGGTGCTGATCTCCAACTGGACCCCGCTGGATGAGAACGGCGACCCGAACGGCGCCGCCGGCCCCCGGCTGATTTCCCAGGGCGCCACCACGCCGATCCCGGAGCCGCCGGTGAGTTCCAACTTCGTGATCGACCTGTCGGAGACCACTCAGTACGGCAGCGCGTTCGGTGTCAATGATCAGCGCCAGAACGGCTATACCACCGGCCGGCTGTCCGGTCTGGATGTGTCCGACACCGGCATCCTGTTCGCCCGCTATACCAACGGCCAGTCCCAGACCCTGGGGCAGGTGGCTCTGGCCACCTTCCGCAACACCGACGGCCTGGCCCCGGTGGGCGAGACCAGCTGGGTGGAGACCTTTGAGTCAGGCCAGCCGGTGATTGGCCAGCCGGATACCGGCACCCTTGGCTCCATCAAGGCCAGCTCGCTGGAGGAGTCCAACGTGGATCTGTCGGCGGAACTGGTGAACCTGATCATTGCCCAGCGCAACTACCAGGCCAACGCCAAGACCATCGAGACCGCGGATTCGGTGACCCAGACCATTATCAACCTGCGTTAAACCGCTTAAACCTAAGCCGGCCCGGAAGCAGTATCCCGGGCCGGCTTGTGTTTGAACCACAGAGCATGGAAGCAAGCGGATAAGTCCTTCCAAAACACGCTGTACATACCCCTGCGGGGTCCGGCCCACAATCGCAGATTGTGGTCGTTCGGCTGCACATGAAGCTTTGCTTCATAATCGCTTGCCTCACCCCTGTACGCTCGGCCTCCGCCATCCATGGCTCCGGACGGTTTTGGAAGGACTTATCCGCTTGCTTCCCCAGACTCCGAGAACGTCCCTCTGCCTCTCTGGCACGACTCCTGCATAACCGACTGTATCAGTCAAAATTCCGGCAGGAGTTTTCCCATGGACAAGTCCATCTTCATCGGTATGTCCGGCGCCAAGCAGACCATGCTGGCCCAGCAGGCCCATGCCAACAACCTGGCCAACGTCAACACCACCGGCTTCAAGCGGGACTTTGCCCAGGCCCGCAGCATGCCCGTCTTTGGCGAGCATCATCCGACCCGTGCCTATGCCATGACCGAAAGGCCCGGCACCGAGCTGCGTGCCGGCGCGCTGGTGGAAACCGGGCGGGATCTGGACGTGGCCATGAAGGGCGACGGCTGGATGGCGATCCAGAACGATACCGGCGAAGAGGTCTTCACCCGCGCCGGCAGCCTGCAGGTGGACGTCAACGGTCTGCTGCGCACCTCCAGCGGTGAAATGGTCATGGGCAATGGTGGTCCGATTGCGCTGCCGCCCTACGAGAAACTGCAGATTGGCGACGACGGCACCGTGTCCATCGTGCCGGTGGGCGGTCCCCCCAACCAGTTGGCCAACATTGATCGCATCAAGCTGGTCAATCCGCCACCGGAGGCACTGGAGAAAGGTACTGACGGTTTCATGCGCCGCAAACCCGATGCCGCCCTGGAAGGCCCGGAACCCCTGGACGCCAACATGCGCCTGACTTCCGGATTCCTGGAAAGCTCCAACGTCAACGCGGTGGAAGAGATGATTTCCAACCTGCAGCTGTCCCGTCAGTTCGAGATGCAGGTGAAGATCATGCAGACCGCCGATGAGAATTCAGAAGTAACGGCACGGCTGTTGCAGAACCTTTGATAAGCGTTCCGAAAGCCCGCCAGAGCGGACTTAGCGGCAAGAACTTGCCGCCGTCCGTCCGGGTTCAATAAGGAGTTCAGACATGCATCCAGCACTTTGGGTCAGCAAAACCGGGTTGAGCGCGCAGGACACCAACATGTCCACGATTTCCAACAACCTGGCCAACGTCAACACCACCGGCTTCAAGCGTGACCGGGCCGTGTTCCAGGACCTGCTGTACCAGATCAATCGCCAGCCTGGTGGTCTCAACACCGAGAACAGCGAGCTGCCTTCGGGCCTGCAGCTGGGTACCGGTGTGCGGGTGGTGGGTACCGCCAAGCAGTTCACCCAGGGCAACCTGCAGGTGACCGAGCAGCCGCTGGACATGGCCGTCAACGGCCGTGGTTTCTTCCAGGTGCTGATGCCGGACGGCGAGGTGGCCTACACCCGTGACGGCCAGTTCCAGCTCAACTCCGACGGTGACGTGGTCACCCCGGACGGCTACCTGCTGGAGCCCAACATCAACGTACCGGAGAACGCCACCACCGTGACCATCGGCAAGGACGGCACTGTCTCCGCCGTGGTGGACAACCAGGCCGCGCCGGTGAACCTGGGTGAGGTGACCCTGGTGGACTTCGTCAACCCGCAGGGCCTGCAGGCGATCGGCAACAACCTGTTCCGCCAGACCAACGCCAGCGGCGATCCGACCGAAGGTGAGCCTGGCATCGCCGGGCTGGGCACCGTGGAGCAGGGCATGACTGAGGCCTCCAACGTGGAGGTGGTGGAGGAGCTGGTGAACATGATCACCACCCAGCGCGCCTACGAGATGAATTCCAAGGTGGTGTCCGCCACCGACCAGATGCTCCAGTTCATTACCAACAACATCGGTTGATGAGCACGCGGCACGAGGTGATGTGAGATGACCATGACAGCCAGAATCCTGACCCGCTTCAACCGGCGCAGGGGCGCCACCCTTGCCACCGTCGTCGTGCTTGCGGCGCTGCAGGGCTGTACCGCCATGAGCCGGCCGCGGGCCATGCCTGACGATCCGGCCTATGCCCCGGTGATGGCCGAGGCCATGGTGCAGCGGGACCAGTTCTCCGGCGCCATCTTCCAGAGCAGCCGCAACTACAACCTGTACGGCGACACGGTGGCGCTGAACGTGGGGGACGTGCTGACGGTCAACCTGCAGGAGTCCACCCAGGCCAGCAAGTCCGCTGAAAGCAACATCACCAAGGACAACGAGATCAGCCTCAATGATGGCAGCATCCTGGGCCGCACCGGCATCCGCATGGCCACCGACCTGAATCTGGAGCGCGATTTCCAGGGCCAGGCCGAGGCGGACCAGAGCAACAGCCTGGCGGGCAGCATCACCGTGACCGTGACCGAGGTCCTGCCCAACGGTGTGCTGCGCATCCGCGGCGAGAAGTGGCTGTCCCTCACCAACGGCGACGAGTACATCCGCCTGACCGGCCTGGTGCGGCCGCAGGACATCAGCCCCAATAACATCATTGCTTCCAATCGCATCGCCGACGCCCGAATTGCCTACGGCGGCACCGGTGACTTTGACCAGGCCAACCAGATGGGCTGGCTGGCCCGCTTCTTCAACAGCGAGTGGTTCCCGTTATGAGACGCCTGATCCTTATTGTCCCGGCCCTGGTGGCCCTGCTGATTGCCGCTCCGGCGCTCGCGGACCGTATCAAGGACATGGCCCGTGTGGAGGGCGTGCGCTCCAACCAGCTGATCGGCTACGGCCTGGTGGTGGGTCTGGACGGCTCCGGTGACAGTGCGCCTTTCACCAACCAGACCTTCCGCAACATGATGAACCAGTTCGGCATCACCATTCCCGAGGGCGTCAATCCCAACACGGATAACGTGGCGGCGGTGACCATCCACGCCGACCTGCCGCCCTTTGCCAAGCCGGGCCAGGAAATCGACATCACCGTGTCCTCTATCGGCAACGCCGACAGCCTCCGGGGCGGCAGCCTGCTGATGACCCCGCTGAAAGGCGCCGACGGCCAGATCTATGCCATGGCCCAGGGCAGTCTGGTGGTCGGCGGTTTCGGCGCCTCCGGTGCCGACGGCTCGCGGATTTCCGTCAATGTGCCCAGCGTGGGCCGGATTCCCAACGGTGCCACCATCGAGCGGGAAGTGCTGTCACCCTTCACCCGTGGCGACACCATCACCTTCAACCTGTTGCGGCCGGACTTCACCACCGCCCGGCGCATGGTGGATGTGATCAACGGCACCCTGGGCGGCGACATGGCCTACGCCCACGACGCCACCTCGGTGTCCGTCAAGGCGCCGCGGGATCCGTCCCAGCGGGTCAGTTTCCTGTCCATCCTGGAGAATCTGGAGGTGGACCCGGCCGAGGACGCCGCCAAGGTGGTGATCAACAGCCGTACCGGCACCATCGTGGTGGGCCAGAACGTCAAGGTCAGCCCGGCGGCGGTGACCCACGGCAACCTGACCGTGACCATTGCCGAGAACCCGGAAGTGGCTCAGCCCAACCCCTTCGCCGGTGGCGAAACGGTGGTCACTCCGGATACCCAGATTGCCATCACCGAGGAGCCGGCACGGATGTTCAAGTTCGGCCCGGCGGTGACCCTGAATGAAATCGTCCAGGCGGTGAACCAGGTGGGCGCGGCCCCAGGTGACGTCATGGCCGTACTGGAAGCCCTCAAACAGGCCGGCGCCCTGCGTGCCGAGCTGATTGTGATCTAGGTGATGTGATGCAGACCTCACGACTCGACCAGGCTCAGATCTACACCGAATTCAGCGGACTCAATGCGCTGAAGGCCCAGGCGCGCACGGACAAGAAGTCAGCCCTGGAGCAGGTGGCCAAACAGTTCGAGAGTCTGTTCCTGTCCGAAATGCTCAAGTCCATGCGTTCCGCCAACAAGGTGCTGTCGGAGGGTAACTACCTGAACAGCAGCCAGTCCGAGTTCTACCAGGAGATGTTCGACAGCCAGCTCAGCCTGAGCCTGTCGAAACAGCAGGGTCTGGGCCTTGCCGACGCCCTGGTGCGCCAGCTCAGCCGGCAGATTCCGGGTATGAGCGAGAGTGGTGAGACCCTGGCGGGCCACCGCGCCAGCATCCGCGATTACGATCGCAGCCTGCCGGCGCTGTCGCCAAGACTGCCGGCACAGCTGGACAAGGTACAGGAAGTGATGGCGGCCGCGCCCAGGAAGGCCGAGCCGGCTGTCCCGAACGAAACACCCGCGCCAATACCGGTGCGGTTCGAGTCGCCGGAAGAGTTCGTCAGCCACCTGATGCCCATTGCGGAGTCGGTGGCTGCCGAGAGTGGCCTCAATCCCCAGGTGATGGTGGCCCAGGCAGCCCTGGAAACCGGCTGGGGCCGGCACATGATCGAGAACGGCGCCGGTGAGCCCAGCTTCAACCTGTTCGGCATCAAGGCCGACAGCCGCTGGCAGGGCGAGTCGGTGAACATTGCCACCAGCGAGTACCGGGAAGGCATCAAGATGAGCGAGCGGGCGGAATTCCGCTCCTACCAGGATTTCGAGTCCAGCTTCCGCGATTACGCCCACTTCCTGCACAACAACCCCCGCTACCGGGATGTGCTGGCCTCGGCGGATAACCCGGATGAGTTTGCCGACAAGCTGCAGGCTGCCGGCTATGCCACCGACCCGGCCTACGGCGAGAAGATCCGCCGCATCCTGGACCGGGATCTGCTGCAGCCGGTGAGCGCCTCGGCGGCCACCCCCTACCGGGCCAGTGAGGAGTAACGACCATGGCAGGCTTGATCAATATTGGTCTGACCGGCGTCCTCAGCCACCAGTCGGCCCTGAACACCACCGGTAACAACATCTCCAACGCCAACACCGCCGGCTACAGCCGCCAGGATGTGCTGTTCGAGACCCAGACCGGCGCCCGCACCGGTGCTGGCACTGCCGGGACCGGCGTCAATGTGGCGGACATCCGCCGCATTGCCAGCAGCTTCGTGACCGAACAGTTGCGTTCGGATACCGCCCTGTTCAACGAGCAGCAGACCCTCAACGGCGAGCTGAGCCGGCTCGACAACCTGCTCGGTGGCGACAGCACCGGTCTCAATAACGCTCTGAATAATTTCTTTGCCAGCCTGCAGAGCGCGGCCGAGGACCCGGCCGCATTGCCGCAGCGCCAGCTGGTGCTGAGTGAGGCCCAGGCCCTCATTAACCGTTTCCAGTCGCTCAACTCGGCATTCATCCAGCAGCGGGAGTCGATCAACAGCCAGATCGGTGCCGCCACCAGTGACGTCAATGCCTTGCTGTCCAGTATTGCGGATCTTAACCTGGCCATCTCCGAAACCCCCGGCCTGGCCCAGGGTAATCTGCCCAACGACCTGCTGGACCAGCGCGACGAGAAGCTCCGCGAACTGTCCGCCCTGATGAAGATCCGGGTGGTGGACGCCGGTGCCAGCCAGGTCAACGTGCAGATGAGCAACGGCCAGGCCCTGGTGATCGGCGCCGAGGCCTCCCGCCTGGGTGTCCAGCGCAGTGCCGAGGACCCCACCGCGGTGGATTTCACTCTCACCACCGGCAACCAGACCCGGGTGGTTACCGAGCAGGTGGTGGGCGGCAAGCTGGGCGGGCTCCGTGAGTTCGCCGCCGGCCCTCTCAATGTGGCCTTTGATGAACTGGGTCGTGTGGCCGTGGCCTTGTCGGACCAGATCAACCGGCAACATCAGATCGGTATGGATCTGGAGAACGATCTGGGTGGACTGTTCTTCACCGACATCAACAGCCGCGATGCCCAGTTGGGCCGGGTGACGCCGAACAGCAACAACCAGCCCCCCAAGGATGGCGTGGTCAGTGTCGAGATCACCGACACCAGCGTGCTGGAGGCCGGCAGCTACACCCTGAAATTCGTCGACAGCCAGAACTTTACTCTGGTGGACAAGGCCTCCGGCGACGTGGTTCGCCAGGGCCAGATACCCGCCACCCTGCCGGCAGAGCTGAGCCTGCCGGGATTCAATATCCGGATCGAGTCCGGCACCTTTGCCCAGGGCGACAGTTATCTGGTGCGGCCGACCCGTGGCGCTGCCTCGGCGCTGGCGCTGCAGGTTGAGCGTGAGGAAGACCTGGCCTTCGCCAGTCCCATCCGGGCCGAAGGGGACGCCGGCAATACCGGCAACGGTGTGATCTCCCAGGGCACCATGCTGGCGGTGCGCAACCCGCTGACCAATGTACCGCTGCCGGCCTTCAGCCAGCGTGGCGAGCTGTCGCCGCCGCTGATGGTGGAGTTTGTCAGCGCCACCGAATACCAGATTCTGGACGCCAGCGATCCGGCCAACCCGGTGCCGCTGACGCCGCCGGTCACCGGCCAGACCTTCCAGCCGGGTATTGCCAACAAGCTGTTTTCCGAGAATCCGGGCGATCCCAACTACCGGGGCTTTCAGTTCACCCTGAACGGCAATCCCCAGGCCAATGACCGGTTCCTGATCAACTACAACACCGACGGCATCTCCGACAACCGCAACGTCGGCCTGCTGGGCGGCCTGGCCACTGCCAATACCATGAATGGCGGCAATCAGAGCTTCACCGAAGCTTACGGTGGCCTGGTGGAGGAGGTGGGTGTGGCCACGCGCCAGAGCCAGCTGGACCTGGATGCCGGCCAGACCCTGCTGGAACAGACCCGGAACCAGCGGGAATCCATTTCCGGCGTCAACCTGGATGAAGAGGCCGGACGGCTGATCCAGTACCAGGCTGCCTACAACGCCTCGGCCAAGGTGATGAGCGTGGCCCAGGACCTGTTCGACACACTCCTGAGCACGTTCCGTTAAGACTTTGAGGGCAGGATCATGATCCGTATTTCGTCGCAGCAGGTTTTCCAGGACGGCATCAACCGCCTCCAGGACCTCAACAGCGGGCTCCAGAAAACCCAGGAGCAGGTGTCCACCGGCAAGAAGGTCAACCGGCCATCGGACGACCCGGTGGCAGCGGCGCGCCTGCTGAAACTCGACCAGGAGGTGGCGCAGGTCAACCAGTACCAGCGCAATGTGGATTTGGCGACCAACCGGCTGCAGCAGGAAGAATCCGCCCTGGCGGACGTCACCGATCTGATCCAGCGGGTGCGGGAGCTGACGGTGCAGGCGGGCAACGCCACTCTGTCGAGCGAGGACCGCACTTCAGTGGCGGCCGAGCTGCGCCAGCGCGTGGAGCAGCTGGCATCGCTGGCCAATACCCGGGATGCCTCCGGCGAGTACATCTTCAGCGGCTTCAAGGGCGGCACCCAGAGCTTTGCCCAGAACGTGTCCGGCAACTGGGTTTACCAGGGTGACGAGGGCCAGCGCAAGCTGGAAGTGGACAATGGCGTGGCGGTCGCTATCAGCGATAACGGCAAAAAAATCTTTACCGACGTGGCGGCGGACCGGCCCACCTTCACCACCGAAGCCAGCCCCAACAACGCCCAGCCGCCGGCCCGCATCAGCACCGGCATGACCCTGGACCAGGACGTGTTCGAGACGGTTTACCCGGATGACCTGGTGGTCACCATCGACCCCGGCGGTGCCACCTTCTCCGTCGCCACACGCACCACGCCGCCGGTGGACCTGACCCCGGCCGCGCCGGATAACGCCTACACCAGCGGCGAGCCGATCCGGGTGGCCGGTATCCAGTTCGAAATCACCGGTGCCTCCGCCGGTGACGAATTCTTCATCAAGACCTCGGAGAAGCAGTCCCTGTTCGCCAGTGTGGAAAAGCTGATCTACGGGCTCGAGAACCAGGCCAAGACACCGGCGGTGGCGACCCTGCCGGCGGCCGGCTTCACGCCCCAGGCTGACGACACCCTGACCATCAACGGCCT
>NZ_JAWVZL010000086.1:0-13225 GCF_033722195.1 Marinobacter sp. | reverse complement strand
GACCACGCCCTGGGCCCAAGCCACCACCGGCTTGGGAAACCGGTGCAGGCTGTAATCCAGCCGGTATTCCTTGCTGAAGAACCGCACGGGCGCCCCGGAATCGGCGCCGCCGCTGAGCGCGTCATACAGCTTGCGCAGATTGCCGCCGGCACAGAAGCCCTTGTCACCGGCGCCCTGCAACAGCACCAGGCAGATCCGGTCATCGTCGGCCCAGCGGTCCAGCGCTGCCTGCATGGCGTCGATCATGGCTTCAGAGAGCGCGTTGATGCTGTCCGGCTCGTCCAGGGTAAGGATGCCGAGACGGCCCTCGGCGCAGTGTCTTTCTTCAATCAGGATGGGCATGGCTGGTGCTGCACTCCGCGGCTGGCTGGTGGACGGGGCCTCCAGTACTTTGGGATGAATGACGGCGAAAAGTCATCGGACCAAGGTGTCACTGCGTAAAGAATTCCTGGGGGAGGCCCCTGGTTCCAGCCTTTTTTAGTCATTTCCCGCTGTGCTATAAGGGGATGAACGCGTAAAGATTAAGCAATGACCAATATAAGTGCCGACAAGTAAACCAATAAATCGTTCGATGAGAGGTTAGACCGCATGATTCTGAAAAACTACACCGCAGCCGGAGTTTTCGCTGTTCTGGCCGTTGCCCCCATGCTGGCCAGCGCTGCCGGCGATCCGGCGGCGGGCAAGGCCAAATCCGCGGTATGCGCGGCCTGTCACGGTGCCAACGGCATCGCCCAGATCCCCACTTACCCCAACCTGGCGGGCCAGAAGGAGGGTTACCTGGTGCTGGCGTTGAACGCCTACAAGAACAAGCAGCGCATGGGCGGTCAGGCGGTGGTCATGCAGGGCCAGGCTGCCAACCTGAGCGAGCAGGACATGGCGGACCTGGCGGCCTTCTACGCCAACCTGCCGGCCGACGGCGGTAAGTAACCCTCACCGTTCTCAGTCTTTGGCAGTAACCGGCCGCTCTTTGGTGGCGGCCGGAAGGGAGTAAGACCGGTCCGGCATTGGCCGGGCCGCGTCAGGCCCCCTCCCGCTGTACAATCCGGTAGCTGGGGCGATAGGCCGAACTGCCCGGCAGCTTCATCCGGTTCTGTTCGACGAACGCCGTCAACAGGGCCTCCAGGGGCTTGAGCAGGACCGGGTCGCCGGCGATCTCGAATGGTCCCTTCTCCTGTACCTGCCGGATCCCCTGTTCCTTCACGTTGCCCGCCACGATGCCGCTGAAGGCCTTGCGCAGATTGGCCGCCAGCATGTGAGTGGGCTGGTTGCGGTGCAGTTCCAGCGCCAGCATGCTTTCGTGGGTGGGCTCGAAGGGCATCTGGAACACCGGATCGATCTTCATCATCCAGTTGAAGTAATAGGCGTCCTGGTTGCTGCGGCGGAAGGTTTCCACCTCGGCGATGCCTTTCTTCATGGTCTGCGCCACCCGGACCGGATCGTCGATGATGATCTCGTATTTGCTTGTGGCCTCTTCCCCGAGAGCGTTGCGGATAAACTCGTCGATCATCTGGAAGTAGCCGGCGTTCTCCTTGCGGCCGGTGAAGACCACCGGGAAGGGCAGGTTGGCGTTGTCCGGATGCAGCAGGATGCCCAGAAGATAGAGGATTTCCTCCGCCGTGCCCACGCCGCCGGGGAACACGATGATGCCGTGACCCGCCCGTACGAAGGCCTCCAGGCGCTTCTCGATGTCCGGCATGATGACCAGTTCGTTGACGATGGGGTTGGGGGCCTCGGCGCCGATGATGCCGGGCTCGGTGATGCCGATGTAGCGTCCGTTCTTGACCCGCTGCTTGGCGTGGCCGATGGTGGCGCCCTTCATCGGCCCTTTCATGGCACCGGGACCGCAGCCGGTGCAGATGCTCAGCCCCCGCAGGCCGAGTTCGTGGCCGACATCCTTGCTGTAGACATACTCTTCCCGGCTGATGGAATGGCCGCCCCAGCACACCACCATGTCCGGCGTACGGCCGGCCTGCAGCACCCGGGCGTTGCGCAGTATGTGGAAGGTCAGGTTGGTGATGTCGTCCGGGTCATCGCGGCGGAAGCCGGCGATGGCCGTGGGGATGGAGTGGGAGTAGACGATGTCCCGCAGCACCGAGAACAGGTGCTCCCGGATCGCCCGCATCATTTCGCCATCCACAAAGGCATTGGCGGGGGCGTTGATCAGCTCCAGCTTCAGGCCCCGGGGCTGGGGCACCAGGCGGACGTCGAAGTCCGAATGGATCTCCATCAGGTCCTTGCAGTCATCGGTTTCCACGCCGGTATTGAGCACCGCCAGGGCGCATTGCCGGAACAGGCGGTAGAGGCCACCTTCGCTGCGGTCCTTGAGGCGTGCCACTTCCTGGTTGGAGAGGATTTCAAGGCTGCCCTCGGGGGAAACCAGTGCGTTGATGGTGTCCTGACTCATGAAACCTTGTGCTCCTGCGATGCCAGCAAAGCTGTCGAAACAATGATAGTATTTACCTGTTAAAAGTGCGGCCAACGCCGGGACGCAGGCCGGACGGACTAGCCTAAGGGGTTTGGCGTGTTTTCGCCACCCATCAAGCCATCACACTGACCTACACCCAATGCCATGAAGCTTCTTATCCGCCCCGCCCCCGAGGTCACCATCAAGAGCAAGCCGGTGCGCCGGCACCAGATGCGGCACCTGCGCCAGAATATCCGCAAACTGCTCAAGCAGCTGGACGAACGGATCCGGGTGGATGGCGCCTGGGACCGGGTGGTGGTGACGGCGCCGGCAGACGCCCCGGACCCGGCGCTGGTGATCGAGAACCTGCGGCGTATTCCCGGTATCTCGACCATCCAGGAGATTGCCGAATTTCCCCTGCGTGGTCTGGATGACATGGCCGAGCGCGCCCTGGCGGCCTTCGCCGGGCGCCTGCAGGGCCGCAGCTTTGCGGTCCGGGCCCGGCGCCAGGGCAATCATGACTTCCGCTCGGACCAGGTGAACTGTCACGTCGGCCGGGTGCTGCTGGAACGCAGCGGCGCCGCGAGGGTGGACCTGAAACATCCCGAGGTGCTGGTGCGGATCGAGATCCAGCAGGACAGCTATCACATCGCCCATCATCGCCACCGGGGTTTGGGCGGCTACCCCCTGGGCAGTGTGGAGTCGGTGATGACCCTGATCTCCGGCGGCTACGACTCGTCGGTGGCGGCCTACCTGATGCTGCGCCGGGGTATCCGGTCGCACTTCCTGTTCTTCAATCTGGGCGGTACCGCCCACGAGGTGGGCGTGCGTCAGGTGGTGCACTACCTCTGGTCCCGCTACGGCGCCTCCCACAGCGCCAAGTTCATTTCGGTTCCCTTCGAGGGGGTGGTGGCGGAAATCATGCGCTCGGTCAACCACCGCCATTGGGGTGTGGTGCTCAAACGCCAGATGCTGCGGGCCGCCGCCGAGATTGCCGCCCGCAACAACGCCGCCGGCCTGGTGACCGGCGACGCCGTGGCGCAGGTCTCGAGCCAGACCATGACCAATCTCAACGTGGTGGATCGGGCCTGCGACCAGGTGGTGCTGCGGCCCCTGATCGCCATGGACAAGGAGGAGATCATCCGCCTCGCCACCGAGATCGGCACCGAGGCCTTTGCCCGCAACATGCCGGAATACTGCGGCGTGATTTCGCAGAAGCCGGTGACCCGGGCCAAGCTGCCGAGAATCGAGTCGGACGAGGCGTTGATGGACCCGCAGGCACTGGCGGATGCGGTTGCCGGCCGCAGCGAGTGCCCGGTGGACCAGCTGATGGCGCCCCTGGTGACGCCGGAAGAGGTGGAAATGGTGACCACTCCGGCGTTGGGGGATGTGATCATCGATCTGCGCCACCCCAGCGAGGGCGAGCGCTCGCCGCTGGCGCTGACCGGCAATCCGGTGATGAAGATTCCCTTCTATCAGCTCAGTGAGGAGCTGGCCACGCTGCCGGCCGACCGGCAGTACCTGCTGTATTGCGACCGCGGCACCATGAGCCGGCTCCACGCCGGCCACCTGCGGGCCGCCGGCTACGACAACATCCGGGTGTACGCGCCCTCCTACTGATCGCTGCCAGGGGCTTTCGGGGGCCGGACCATTGTCTAGACGACGCCCAGGCCCCGGAAGAACTGCTGCACGTTCTCGCTCAGACTGTCCAGGTCGTAGCCGCCCTCCTGCACCACCAGGGTGGGCAGCCCGGCGCGGCCGATGCGCTTGCCCAGGCGGTTAAAGCCCTCGCTGCTGACCGAGACCTTGGCCTGGGGGTCCTTGTGGTAGATGTCGAAACCCAGGGGCAGGATCAGGGCATCCGGCTGGAACAGCGAGATGGCGGCCATGGCCTCTTCCAGGCGGTTGAAGAAATCCTCCTCCGACGAGCCGTGGGGCATGGGCAGGTTGATGTTGTAGCCGTAGCCTTCACCCTCGCCACGCTCATCCTCGAAGCCGGTCACGACCGGATAGAAATTGGTAGGGTCGCCGTGGATGGAGATATAGAGCACATCGCTGCGATCATAGAAGATCTCCTGGATGCCCTGGCCATGGTGCATGTCGGTGTCCAGGATGGCGATGCGGGGAAAGCGGGCGGTCATCTTCTCGGCCGCGATGGCGGCATTGTTGAGGTAGCAGAAGCCACCGGCGGCATCGCGCCGGGCGTGGTGGCCGGGCGGGCGGCACACGGCATAGGCGGTGCGGTCGCCCGCCATCAGGGCATCGGCGGCACCCAGTACGGTCTGGGCTGACCAGTAGGCGGCATGCCAGGTGTTGGCGCCAATCGGGCAGCTGCCATCCGCCAGGTAGCGGGCCGCTTCAGCCAGTATGCCCCGCATCGGGTTGGGGGAGCGCACAAAGATGTTGGACATCACCTCGTCGCCCCAGTCATCGGGCTGGTCCTTCCAGCGCCGGTGGGCGGATTCTAGAAACCGCAGGTAGCCCAGGTCGTGCACCCGGGCGATGGCGCCGGCGCCCTGATCGGCCGGTTCCAGCACGTCAATATCCAGGCTGCGCAGGCCCTCCAGCATGTGGCCGGTACGGTCCGGCACTTCCTGGGGCTGGCGCATCTGACCGCGGGTGAAATAGCTTTTCGGGATGTGCTGGTCCTGTGCAGGGTGAAAAAACGCTTTCATCATCCGGCCTCCTGAAATGGGTCATCCCAGCAGTATAGGCTTCCAGTCGAACGGGTCAAAACCGCCCGGCCTGCCGGCGCCTCCCTTTACAGGGCAAGGTTCAGCGGCCACTATGAAATGACCGACTGTACCGAGTTCGAGTAGTCAAAACGCGACTGCAACCAAGGAGCCAAGACGATGGAGTCACCACTGCTGAAGAACCTGCAGGGCTACGTGGGCGGTCGCTGGACACCGTCCAGCGACGGCAATACCTTTGATGTCTACAACCCGGCCAACGGCGAGGTCCTCGCCAAGGTGGCGTCGATGACCGCCGACGACGTGACCGAGGCCATCAGGGCCGGTTCCAAAGCCCTGCGCCTGACCAACCCCTACTCCATTGAGACCCGGCGGGGCTGGCTTGAAGGCATCCGCGACCTGCTCAAGGACAACAAGGAGGAGATCGGGCGAATCCTCACCTCGGAGCACGGCAAGCCCCACAAGGAAGCCCAGGGCGAATGCGAGTATGCCGCCGGGTTCTTTGACTACTGCGCCAAGCACATCCAGGCGCTGGATTCCCATACCCTGACCGAGAAGCCGAAGGACTGCTCCTGGACGGTGCACTACCGGCCCATCGGCGTCACCGGGCTGATCACGCCCTGGAACTTTCCCATCGGCATGATTGCCAAGAAGCTGTCGGCGGCGCTGGCGGCGGGCTGCCCGTCGGTGATCAAGCCGGCCAGCGAGACCCCGCTCACCATGATTGCGCTGTTCAGCCTGATCGATGACAAGCTCGACCTGCCGGACGGCATGGTAAACCTGGTGATGGGCAAGGCCAGCGTCATCGGCAAGGTGCTGTGCGAGGATCCCGACGTCACCATGCTGAGCTTCACCGGCTCCACCGAGGTGGGCCGCAAGCTGCTGGTGGACACCAGCGAGCAGGTCAAGAAACTGGCGCTGGAGCTGGGTGGCAACGCCCCCTTCATCGTGTTCGAGGACGCCGACCTGGACGCCGCCGTCACCAACCTGATCGGCAACAAGTTCCGGGGTGGCGGCCAGACCTGCGTCTGCGCCAACCGCATCTTCGTGCATGAGAAAGTGGTGGACAGTTTCGCCGACAAACTGGCGGAGAAGGTCAACGCCATGACCGTGGGCGACGGCCTCAAGGAGGACGTGGACATCGGCCCTCTGATCAACCAGGGCGGCTACGACAAGGTCAAACGCCATGTCGAGGATGCCCTGTCCAAGGGCGCCAAGCTGGTGGCGGGCAAGCAGCCCTCGGAACTGAGCGGCAAGGACCTGTTCTTCCCGCCGACCGTGGTCTCTGGCATCAAGCCTGACATGGCCTGTTACCGGGAGGAGACCTTTGGCCCGCTGGTGCCCATGGTCAGCTTCAGCGATGAGGACGAGGTCATTGCCGCCGGTAACGACACCGAATTCGGCCTGGCGGCCTATCTGTTCACCGCCGACACCGAGCGCGCCCAGCGGGTGGCCGCCGGTCTGCGCTTCGGTCATGTGGGCTGGAACACCGGTACCGGTCCCACCCCGGAAGCGCCCTTTGGCGGCATGAAGGCCTCCGGTATCGGCCGCGAGGGTGGCCTGGAAGGCCTGTTCGAGTTCGTCGAGCCCCAGACGGTGCCCCGGGGCTTTTGAGGGTCCGCCCTGTCTCAGGCAGGGCACCACCACGGCATGGCCCTGAGTGGCCATGCCGGATTTCCCGCCTGTTTTCCCCCCTGTTCAAGGACGATGGCGACCTTGCCCGGAGAGAGCCGGCAAGCCGGCGGCGGTCCTGTTATACTCGGTCACCTGTTCATATAACCAGTAGCGAACGAGTGCCCCTATGGATGTTTCCCCCATCATCGATCCCCTCAACCAGGCCCAGCGCGAGGCGGTCACCGCCCAGAATGATCATCTGCTGGTGCTGGCGGGGGCGGGCAGCGGCAAGACCCGGGTGCTGATCCACCGCATGGCCTGGCTGATGCAGGTGGACCAGCTGCCACCCACCAGCCTGCTGGCGGTGACTTTTACCAACAAGGCGGCCCGGGAGATGCGCTACCGCATCGAGCAGATGCTCAACCTGCCGGCCCGCGGGCTCTGGTTCGGCACCTTCCACGGCATTGCCCACCGCCTGCTGCGCTCCCACTGGCAGGATGCCGGCCTGCCGGAGAACTTCCAGGTGCTGGACAGTGACGACCAGCTGCGGCTGATCAAGCGGGTGATGCGGGAGTACCAGATCGATGAGAGCCGCTGGCCACCCAAGCAGGCCCAGTGGTTCATCAACAGCCAGAAAGATGAGGGCCTGCGGGCCGACCATATCCAGGACAACCCGGGCGATCATTTCACCAGCACCATGCTGAAGATCTACCGCCAGTACGAGAAGCTCTGCCAGCAGGCCGGACTGGTGGATTTCGGCGAGCTGCTGTTGCGATCCCACGAGCTCTGGCTGCACAGGCCGGAGCTGCTGGCGCACTACCAGCGCCGTTTCCGCCACATCCTGGTGGACGAGTTCCAGGACACCAACACCATCCAGTATGCCTGGCTGCAGGTGCTGGCGGGCAACCGGGTGCCGCTCACCATCGTCGGCGATGACGACCAGTCCATCTACGGCTGGCGCGGCGCAAAGATCGAGAACATCCAGCAGTACCAGCGTGACTTCCCTAACGCCCGTCTGGTGCGGCTGGAGCAGAACTACCGCTCCACCCAGCTGATCCTCAAGGCCGCCAACTCGGTGATCGCCAACAACCAGGGCCGCCGGGGCAAGGAACTCTGGACCGACGGCCCCGAGGGCGAACCCATCAGCCTCTACGCCGCCTTCAACGAGCAGGACGAGGCCAACTACATTGCCGACACCATCAGCAGCTGGGTGTCAGACGGGAACCTGCGCAGCGAGTGCGCCATCCTCTACCGCTCCAACGCCCAGTCCCGGGTGCTGGAGGAGTCCCTGATGCGCCAGGGCATTCCCTACCGGGTCTATGGCGGCCTGCGGTTCTATGACCGCCAGGAAATCCGCAATGCCCTGGGTTACCTGCGCCTGGTGCACTACCGCAACGATGACGCCGCCTTCGAGCGGGTGGTGAACATCCCGCCCCGGGGCATCGGCGCCAAGAGCCTGGCGGAGATCCGCGAGCTGGCCGGTCATGAGAGCCTGTCGCTGTGGCAGGCCGCCGACCGCCTGCTGGCCGCCGGCCACCTGAAAGGCCGTGCCAAGACTGGCCTGCAGCAGTTCATGGAAATCATCGTGTCCCTGACCGAGATGGCCCAGAACGCCAGTCTGCAGGGGCTGGCCCGCCAGGCCATCGAGGCCAGCGGGCTGAAGGATTACCACGCCAGCGAGAAGGGTGAGAAGGGCCAGGCCCGGGTGGAGAACCTGGACGAGCTGATCAACGCCATGTCGGATTTCGAGGTGGATGAGGGCATGGACGCGCTGGCGGAGTTCGTGGCCCAGGCGGCACTGGATGCCGGCGAGGCCCAGGCCGAGGCCCACGAGGACAGTGTCCAGCTGATGACCCTGCACTCTGCCAAGGGCCTGGAGTTCCCGCTGGTCTTCCTGGCGGGTGTGGAGGAGGGGCTGTTTCCCCACAGCATGTCGCTGGAGGAACCGGGCCGCATGGAGGAGGAGCGCCGCCTGGCCTACGTGGGCATCACCCGGGCCATGAAACGGCTGATCCTGACCTACGCCGAATCCCGTCGCCTGTATGGCCAGGAGAAATTCCACGCGCTGTCACGGTTCGTCCGGGAGATTCCTGGGGACTGTATCCAGGAGGTACGCCTGCGCAACACCGTCACCCGCCCGGCCATGATGCAGCGGCCCAACGAGAGCCTGTTCGACCGGGAGGCGGCCAAGGAGACCGGCTTGCGGCTGGGTCAGCGGGTACGGCATCCCAAGTTCGGCGAGGGCGTGGTGATGAACTGCGAGGGCAGCGGCCACCACGCCCGGGTCCAGGTCAACTTCGATGAGGGCGCAAAATGGCTGGTGCTGGCTTACGCGCCCCTGGAGCCCTGCTGATCCGGCACTTCCCGGATGCGGCCGTTGTCGTCGATGGCGACGAACACGAACAGCGCCTCGGTCACCTTGCGGGCCTTGTCGCTGTTGCGGTCCAGGGTCCAGACCTCCACGTTGATCTTCATAGAGCTGCGTCCGATGTCCACCAGCTCGCAGTAACAGCCCACCTGGGAGCCCACCCGCAGCGGTGACAGGAACTCCATCCGGTCGATGGCAACGGTGGCGTTGCGGCCTTTCGATATCCGCCCGGCGGTGGTGGCTGCCGCCATATCCATCTGTTTGACCAACCAGCCGGCATAGACATCACCATTGGCGTTGGTATCCGAAGGCAGGGGCACGACCTGGATCATCAGGTCCCCCCGCGGGCGGGGCTTGTCGTCGTCAAGTGGGGTCATGGACAGCTACCTCAGGCTTTTGTTTTGTGCATGGTAATACGCCCATGGCCCGCTGCAAGCGAAAACCGTGGTTGTAATCTATTTTTACAGATGTCACAAAGGTGTCATAAAAGATCCGTAGTCTGCTCCACATCGGCTAACCAGCGCCGGTTTGTCTGAAGGTCAGAACCTGTATTCCGGCGATACGCGGAGCAAGCCTGGCCTTGTCAGCGTCCATAACGCAGCTTGAACAGCTCACATTGAACGATGGAGACCCAACGTGATCAAACTGAAATCAGCCATTGCCAGCGTCGCCGTAGCGGGTGCCATGGCGGCCGTTTCCACCCCGACCCTGGCCCGTGACACTATCAGCATTGTCGGCTCCTCCACTGTCTACCCGTTTGCCACCGTGGTGGCGGAGCGTTTCGGTACCAAGACCGACTTCCCGACACCGAAGCTCGAGTCCACCGGCTCCGGCGGCGGTTTCAAGCTGTTCTGCCAGGGCATCGGCACCCAGCACCCGGACATCACCAACGCTTCCCGCCGCATGAAGCCCTCCGAGCTTGAGCTGTGCGCCAGCAACGGCGTCAGTGACGTCACCGAATTCCGTATCGGTTCCGACGGCATTGTCATCGCCAGCACCAAGGAAGCTGAAAACCTGAACATCACCCTGGAGCAGCTGTTCCTGGCGCTGGGCAAGCAGGTACCGTCTCCCCAGGATCCGACCAAGCTGGTGGCCAACCCCTATGAGAAGTGGAGTGAAATCGACTCCAGCCTGCCCAACAAGCCGATCCGTGTGATGGGGCCGCCGCCGACTTCCGGTACCCGCGACTCCTTCAACGAGCTGGCTCTGCAGGGCGGTTGTGAAGACCTGCCGGCCGTGGCCAACATGGGCGAAGACGAGATGGAGTCCGTGTGCCAGAGCATTCGTGAAGACGGTGTCTTCATCGAAGCCGGTGAGAACGACAACCTGATCGTGCAGAAGCTGATCGACGACACCACCCTGTACGGCGTGTTCGGTTTCAGCTTCCTGGAAGAGAACGCCGATCGTCTTCAGGCCGCTACTCTGAATGGCGTCGAGCCCACCAACGAGAACATCGCGACCGATAAGTACCCGGTGGCCCGTTCGCTGTTCTTCTATGTGAAGAAAGCCCACGTTGGTGTGGTTCCGGGTATTCCCGAGTACGTGGAGGAGTTCACCAGCATGGCCGCCATGGGCCCCAACGGCTACCTCAAGGACGTGGGTCTGATCGTGCCGACCCGCGATGCCCTGATGAAGCTGCAGGACAAGGCCGAGAACATGCCGAACCTGACCATGGATGAGCTGAAGTAACCGGAAAGTATCCGGCCTGGAAAGGAAAGGGTGCGTGCTTTTGGGCACGCACCCTTTCGTTCGTGTGGAACCCCCGTGCCAGGGGGTCCCAAAAGCTTTAAACTTGGTACCTCTTGAACGTCGCAGACAGGATTTCTGATGCAACCGGCCAATCTGCTCCTGCTAACCCTTGTGCTGGCCCTTGTGGCCTATGGCCTGGGGTATGCCCGCTCCCGTGCCCTGGCGATGCCCATGGGTGGTATCCGTCACCTCAAATCACTGCCCTTCTACTACGGTGCCCGAGCGGCACTCTGGTGCGGCATTCCCGCCCTGCTCGTGCTGGCGCTGTGGGCGTCCTTCGAGGGTAAGGTGATCCAGATCCTGGTGATCGGATCGCTGCCTCCGGAGATGATTCCCGAATCAGAGGGTGAGGCCAGCCTGCTGCTCAGCAAGATCAGCAATGTGGCCAGCGGTGCCTTGCCGCCGAACTTCGTGAACGATGCCATCGTTCAGGCGGCTGAGCGTCTGCAGTCGCTGCGGGAACAAAGCCGCAACCTGATGGCGGTGCTGGTGCTTTCGGTGGCGGTGCTGGCGGCGTTTCTGGGCTGGCTACGGGTGCAGCCGAGGATCAATGCCCGGGCCCAGGTGGAGTCGATCCTGAAGTGGCTGTTCTTTGCCTGTGCGGCACTGGCTATCCTGACCACGATCGGCATCATTTTCTCGGTGGCTTTCGAGACTTACCGTTTCTTCACCAAGATTCCGTTTACCGAATTCTTCTTCGGCACCCAGTGGAGTCCCCAGACTGCGTTGCGGGCCGACCAGGTGGCCGCTGAAGGCGCCTTCGGCATGATTCCGCTGTTCACAGGCACCCTGCTGATTTCCGCCATCGCCATGGTGGTTGCGGTGCCGGTGGGGCTGCTGTCGGCCATCTATCTGTCGGAGTACGCCAACAAGAAAGTGCGGGGCGTGGTCAAACCGCTGCTGGAGATGCTGGCCGGTATCCCCACCGTGGTCTATGGCTTCTTCGCCGCCCTCACGGTAGCCCCGTTTATCAGTGACCTGGCGGCGTCGCTCGGCATTCAGGCGTCGTCCCAGAGTGCGCTGGCGGCCGGTGCCGTCATGGGCATCATGATCATTCCGTTCGTGTCCTCCCTGTCCGATGACGTCATCAATGCGGTGCCCCAAAGCCTGCGGGACGGCTCCCTGGCCCTGGGCGCCACCCAGTCGGAGACCATGAAGAAGGTAATCTTCCCGGCGGCCCTGCCCGGCATCATGGGTGGCATACTGCTGGCGGTCTCCCGGGCCATTGGCGAAACCATGATCGTGGTGATGGCGGCGGGCCTGGCGGCCAACCTTACCGCCAACCCGTTGGAAACCGTGACCACAGTCACCGTGCAGATCGTTACCCTGTTGGTGGGCGACCAGGAATTCGACAGTGCCAAGACCCTCGCCGCGTTCGCCCTGGGTGCCATGCTGTTCCTGGCCACCCTGCTGCTGAACGTGATCGCCCTGAAAATCGTGCGCAAATATCGGGAACAGTATGACTGACCAAAGCACCCAGGCGGAGATTGTCCGCAAGTCACTCAAACGCCGCTATGCCAAGGAGCGCCGGTTCCGTGCCTACGGCATCCTGGCCATCCTGATTGCACTGGCGGCCCTGTTCGTGCTGTTCGCCGACATCGTGAGCAAAGGCTACCCGGGGTTCATGAAGACCACCATGACTCTCGAGGTGAATCTCGATCCCGAGATGATGTACCTGGATGATCCCACCGACCCACGTCAGCTCAAGAACGCCGACTTTGTCGAGCCCCTGGTGCAGGCCCTGTTCCGCACCATCCCGGGAGCGGGGGAGGATGACCGCAAACAGGTCCGCAACCTGATCAACCCCTATGCATCGGTGACCCTGCGGGAGGCCATCAAGGCCAATCCGGAGTGGCTCGGTAGCACCCAAACCATGACCTTCCTGACGCACACAAATGTGGATGTCTACGTCAAGCACGCCGGCGACGAGGACTACTCCATCAAGCTCGACCAGCAGCAGCGCCAGTGGGTGGATACCCTGCTGGAGCAGGGCGTGATCGAGACCTCCTTCAACGATGTGTTCTTCAGCCGTGGTGACTCGAGGGATCCGTCCAAGGCCGGTATTCTGGGCGCCGTCGTGGGCTCTCTGCTGGTCATGTTCGTGACCCTGATCCTGTCCTTCCCGATCGGGGTGGCAGCGGCGATCTACCTGGAGGAGTTCGCACCCCAGAACAAGTTCACCGACTTCATCGAGGTCAACATCAACAACCTGGCGGCGGTGCCTTCCATCATCTTTGGTTTGCTGGGTCTGGCGGTGTTCATCAACCTGTTCGGCATGCCGCGATCGGTGCCGGTGGTGGGTGGTCTGGTGCTGACCCTGATGACCCTGCCCACCATCATCATTTCCAGCCGCGCCGCCATCAAGAGCGTGCCGCCATCCATCCGCGAGGCGGCGGAAGG
>NZ_JAWVZL010000085.1:0-13477 GCF_033722195.1 Marinobacter sp. | reverse complement strand
CGTGCCCGAAAACAACGCCTGCCAGCTGGTAGCAAGCAGAATCAACGCCGCGAGTGCCGGGCTTATAAGGTTTTCCAGATCGTATGCCAGCCGGGAGAGCGACAGCGCCTTGGTGTAGTCATCCTCATCTGGAAGAGTCTCCGGAATCGTGGACTGGAAGGTTGGTGTAAAGGCCGCCGATGCGGACTGAAGGACTGCAATTAACACATACACTTCCCAGACTTCGGTCACGAAAGGCAAAGCCAGCGCCGTCGCCGCTCGAACCACATCGAGGGAAACCAGCAGAGCACGACGAGGTATGTTCTCTGCCAGGGCCGACGCCAGCGGGGCTATCAAGACATAAGCGACCATTTTTATCGCCATGGCGGTGCCGAGCACCTGTCCCGCCTGATCTCCGGCCAGGTCAAACGCCAGCAGGCTTAATGCCACCGTCGCCAGCCCGGTACCCAGCAATGCAACCACCTGTGCCAGGAACAAATGGCGATAGGTTCGGTGCCTCAGAATTTCAAGCATGGCTTCACCAGTGAAAGCATAAGCAGCAGAAAGGTTGTGGTAGAAATCGGACTCCAGTAGCATTCCATGCTATCCCCCCAGGGGGGATAGGTCAAAAGTGAGATTTTGCCTACAGGTCTACCAACCATCAGCCTTGCCGGGAACACTGTTATGCACCATGAACGACTCGACCATTGGCAACATAATCACGTCTTTGGTCAGGATCAGAAGCGCTCTGGCGAAACCCGCACACTCATCGTGGTGGGCCTGACACTGGCGATGATGGTCTGGGAAATTCTGGCCGGAATCGTTTATGGCTCCATGGCGTTGCTGGCCGATGGCCTGCATATGGGGTCCCACGCAGTGGCTCTGGGAATTGCCGCCTTCGCCTACGCGTATGCCAGGAAAAACGCGGGCAATGACCGTTTCTCTTTCGGCACAGGAAAGGTCAATGCGCTGGGTGGCTTTACCGGAGCAATCCTGCTGGCTGTCTTTGCGCTCTACATGGTTATCGAGAGCGTGGGGCGTTTTATCCAGCCCGTTCCCATTTCTTTCGATGGGGCTATTTTCGTGGCCATCATTGGCCTAGTGGTCAACGGGGTGTCAGCTTGGATACTGGGGGATGCAGGCCATGCGCATGGCCACAGTCACGGGCACGATCATGGTCACCACCATCATCACCATGACCACAACCGCCGAGCCGCTTACCTGCATGTGCTTGCGGATGCGCTGACGTCAGTCCTTGCCATTGTTGCCCTTCTGGCAGGTAAATATGCCGGGTGGAACTGGATGGACCCGATGATGGGGATTATTGGTGCGTTTCTGGTCACCAAGTGGTCCTGGCACTTGCTGAAAGACACTTCCAAGATCCTGCTCGACGAGCAGCACCAGGACATTGAGGAAACTGTTAAGGAAGCCGTCGAAGTCGACGATGCCAAGGTCAGCGATTTGCATGTGTGGGCGATTGGCCCAAACATCCACGCGGCCATTGTCTCAATCGTCTCGCATCAGCCAGAATCGCCGACAGTTTACAAAGAGCGCATTCAGGCCCGCTGCCGAACCCTGGTCCACGTAACGGTAGAGCCTCTACGGTGTGATTAACGTCTAGATCGAAGAGTAGAAAGGAGCGAAATCAAAGATAACGGGCGATGGCCTTAAACTCATCGACACGGCGCTGCTGCTCCGGCTCCAGCGGCCCGATGGCATCGTCCAGGCAATGCTCGATATGGTCCTGTACCAACACGCGCTTGGCTTGCTGAATGGCTTTTTCCACCGCGTGAAGCTGCTGGGCCAGTTCCAGGCAGGGCTTTCCCTGGTCAATCATGCCAATCACGCTTTCAAGATGGCCGTTCGCTCGCTTCAGGCGTTTGATGATATTCGGATGAGATTGATGCGTATGATCATTTACCATGTTTAATTCCTATCCCCCATGGGGGGATGGTATCCTCTGTTTTCGTTGAAATCCAACCACAAGCTCGACGATTTAAATCGATGATTTCGGCCATTCACCAGAGAAAACTGCTTCCAACGCTGGTCATGCTGTTCGCATTGGCGGGCCTGTCACTGTCGGTGATTGGCGAGTCGTTCTCTCACGGTGTGGCCGAGATAGCGGGCGACTGGGAGTTACAGGCGGACGGCCACCATGGCAGTCACGGTGGACACGGACACAGTCACGATTTCGACGAAGAACCAGAGTCACCTTCACTGCATCACGATGCGGGGAATCACACCCACGAGACCGTGGACCAGCTGAGGATTCCATTCGTTTCCCAAAGCCCGACCGTTTTCCGGCAGGCCATTCCATTTGCCGGAGGTTCTCCCCGCAGTTTGCGCTATCGGCTTGAACGCCCACCAAAAGGCTCCCTTCCTATTTGATTCCTGCCGCTGGAGCGGCCCTAGAAAACAAATGTGATTGGAGTCTTTATGTTGTCAAGTTTGCTTGACGGTTGCCGTGGCGTGTCCTCGTCGGGCACCGGCAGTCGTCTGTTATGGATATTTCTGACCCTGGGCTTGCTGGGAATGAGTACGGATGTGCTCGCCCACGCAGTCGCCCAGGGCGACAAGGGGTACATCCAGGAAATTACCGGTGTAAACCTCATCGCCTTCACCTATCTCGGGGCCAAACACATGGTCACCGGCTATGACCACCTGCTGTTCTTGCTGGGTGTCATTTTCTTCCTCTACAAGATGAAGCACATCGCCATCTACGTGAGCCTGTTTGCCCTCGGGCATTCCACAACGATGTTGCTCGGGGTGTACTTCAACGTGGGCATCAATAGCTACATCATTGATGCGATCATCGGTCTGTCCATCGTGTACAAGGCCCTGGACAACATCGGTGCGTACCAGCGCTGGTTTGGCTTCCAGCCCAATACCAAGGCCGCCACGCTGATTTTCGGGTTCTTCCACGGTTTCGGTCTCTCCACAAAGATCATCGAATACGACATCTCGCCGGATGGCCTGATTCCGAACCTCCTGGCCTTCAACGTGGGCGTGGAAATCGGACAGCTCATCGCCCTCGCCATGATCCTGATTGCGATCAGTTTTTGGCGGAAGACCGACGGCTTTTTCCGGCACGCCTACACCGCCAACGTGGCCATGATGAGTGCAGGTTTCCTGCTATTTGGCTATCAGCTTACCGGTTACTTTGTCGCTTAATTCTGGAGATTCCCCATGTACAACACCGATATACCCAACCGTGAAGAACTGCCCAGCACTGCCAAGTTGATTCGATCAACCATTATTGCAGCCATTGTGGCACTGGTCCTGCTGGTTACCGTGGTCATGCCCGCCGAGTACGCTCTGGACCCGACTGGCGTGGGCCGACTGCTGGGATTGAACGAAATGGGCGAAATCAAGGAACAGCTCGCCGAAGAAGCTGCGGCTGACGAGACTGCCCAGATGGTTGCGGTGAACTCCTCGGCTGATCAGACGGCTCCGGAAGTCTCGGAACCTGTCGTAGCTGAAGCCGTTGAGGATCCAGCGCCCGCATCGGAAGCGGAGGTTGCGCCTGCGGAGCCAGAGCCAGCGTCTGAACCCGAAATTGCCGAACCCCAGTGGCAGGATGAAGTGCGCGTTGTTCTCACTCCGGGAGAGGGCACCGAATTCAAACTCACAATGGAGGAAGGCGCGGTAGCCCGGTTCTCCTGGGTGTCTGACGGTGGCCCGATCAACTTTGATACCCACGGTGATGGAGGCGGCCAGTCCATTTCCTATGAAAAGGGCCGGGGGGTACCGGAAGATGAAGGGGAGCTGGAAGCCGCCTTTACAGGCAACCATGGCTGGTTCTTCCGTAACCGGAATGACAACGACATCACTCTGGTACTACGCACTGGAGGAGACTACGGGCAGTTGAAGAAGATGTTGTGATCAGCGACCGACTCTTGTGATGACATTCGGGCCTTTGCTTAAAAAGGCCTGGGTGTCGCATACAGCCATGTGGAACGTGATCGGCCCCCTCGGAGTAAGCGTCAAACCAGTTTAAGCCACATGGAAGTCCAAAAAAGTGATCGCGACGAGCAGCCTCTCAATGTTCGCTTTGCGACCGTAGCTTCACTTCTGTACCTCCGCCAATCAGTCTTTGGAGCGCCACATTCAGTTTCGTGTGGTCCGCTACGCTGAGGAATGACCCTAACTCCGCATTGGGTCCAGCCAGATGGGACCAGGTCATCCCCTGGTATCTTTATGGGCCGAGGGCATCAACCACTCACCGCCTGAGCCTCAACCGCTACTGGTGCCGGGCTGGCCGGGCCGGGCAAAGGACCGCGGCGCGCGGCGGCCCCGCTGGCGTGAGCGCAGGCCCACCAGCAGCAGCGGAATCACGATCATGGCGCTGCCTACGGCAAACCACAGGTCCGGCACCTCGTTGAAACCGATCCAGCCGATCAGCACCGCCCAGATCAGGCCGGTGTACTCGGCGCTGGTGACCTGGTTGGCGTCCACCTGGCGATAGGCCAGCAGTACGGTGATGTTGTAGCCCAGGATGAACAGCGCCGAGCCCACCGCGCTCACCAGGATCGCCGGGTTCCAGGCCGCCCCTTCCACCAGCATCAGCACGAAGCTGGCCGGCAGGATCAGCAGGTAATTCAGCAGCAGCTTGTGGACGGTGGACTGGCCGGCCGGCAGCTTGCGGACCATGACCGCGTTTACCGCCAGGGCCAGGGCCGCCCCCAGCGCCGCGATGGCGCCCCAGCCGAACTCCACCGGCCGCAGGATCACCAGGATGCCGGCGAAGCCACTGACCACTGCCAGCAGGCTCAGGGCCCTCAGGCGCTCGCCGAACACCAGCACCGACAGCAACATCACCAGGATGGGGGCGGCGTAGAAGATGGCGTTGGCGGTGGCCAGGGGCAGGCTCACCAGGGCGGTGATCATGCACAGGATGCCTGCGAGGTGAACATGGGCCCGCATCAGATGGGTGCCAAGGCCAGCGAACAGCCGCTGGCGATCCACCATCGGCCACAGCGGCAGCAGCATCAGCAGGGTCAGCAGGCAGCGCAGGAAGGCGAACTGGAACACCGGGGCGCCGGGCTCCAGCAGTTTGATGAATACATCGGAGACCAGCGCCATGGCGTTGCCGAGCACCAGCAGAAGGATGGCGCTGCTGACGGTTTTTCCTGACATGACCACCTCCTTCCGGTCCGCTGGCATTGGTTTCAGGCTGATCCTCTGTGCGTGAGTCCGATCAGCCGCCGCCAGTGTAGATCCGGCCTGTTATCCGATAAAATGATCTATAAAACCCAGCTATGAGATTTTTGGATAATGAAGCTGCCGCCCCTGAATGCCCTGCCGGTGTTCGAGGCCGTCGCCCGGCTTAACAGTTTCAGCCGCGCCGCCGACGAGCTGAACGTGAGCCAGAGCGCCGTCAGTCACCAGATCAAGACCCTGGAGACCTTCCTGGGGGAGAAGCTGTTCCTGCGCACCGGCCGTTCGCTGGCCTTGACGGAGGAGGGCAGAATCTACCTGGAGGCTGTGGCCTCGGCGCTGCTGCAGATCGAGCGTGTCACCGGCCAATTGCTGGGTCAGGCCCAGGCCCGGTTGCGGCTTTCGGTCTACAGTTCCTTTGCGGTACGCTGGCTGGTGCCCAGGCTGCCGGAGCTGCAGCGCCTGCACCCGCAGCTGGAACTGGCGCTGGAGATGACCAGCGAGTCGCCGGTGCTGTCGGACCGGGTGGCGGACTGTTTCATTACCATCGACCCGCGCTCCAGTGCCTTCAGTTATGACCTGCTTTACCGGGAACAACTGTTTCCGGTCTGCAGCCGGCCCTATTGGCAGGGCCTGTGCCGGGAGCTGGGTCTGCCCCAGGTGCTGGCCGCCGGGGAGCAGCCCGGGCTGACGCCGGCCCAGGTGGCGCGTTATCCGCTGCTGTCCACACACAGCATCTACAACCGTGACGGCGGCGACTGGGATGCCTGGTTCCGGGCGGTGGGCGAGACCCTGCCGGCGGGCAGCCGGGTGCAGCATTTCAGCCACATGCTGTTGGCGCTGGAGGCGGCCCGGTTCCACCAGGGCATCGCGCTGACCAACGACTACATGCTGGCCAACCGCAGCGACTCCGACGATTTTGTGCGGTTGCCGTGTCACCCTGTGGTGACCGGTGACAGCTTCTATTTCGCCTTCAAGACCAGCCGCCGCCGCGAGCCCGGCCTCAGGTTGCTGCGGCGCTGGCTGATCGACGAAGCCATTGCCACCGGCCTGCGAGGGAGGGAACCCAACGAATGACCGATCCCGGTGACCTGACCAGCCTGGAACAGCTTGTGAACCGCATTCGGGATGGCTCGAAAGACATGCGTGTGGTGTCGGTTGCCGCTACCCTGGACCTGGTGGGGCAGCGGTCGTTCGGGCCGCTGGTGGTGCTGGCGGGGCTGATCACGCTGGCGCCGCTGATCGGCGATATTCCCGGCGTGCCGACCATCATGGGCATTCTGGTGACCGCCACCATCGGTCAACTGCTGTTCCGCCGCCAGTCCATCTGGCTGCCGCGCTGGCTGGCGGAACGCAATGTGCCAAGGGACAAACTGGTGAAAGGGCTGGAATGGCTGCGGCCGGCGGCCCGCTTCATCGACCGCTGGACCCGGCCCCGACTGATCGTGATGGTGCGCCGGCCCGGCCTGGACCTGATGGCGCTCTGCTGCATCGGGGTGGCCCTGCTGATGCCGATGCTGGAGCTGATCCCGTTCAGTGCCAACCTGGCGGGACTGGCGTGGATGGCCTATGGTCTGGCCATGATTGCCCGTGACGGCCTGATTGCCATGGTGGCATTGGTAACGACCGGCGGCGCCCTGATGGTAGTGATCTCAGGGGCACTCTAGTAACGCTCGGCCAGCACGATGGCAGAGCCTGGTGCCGGGACAATCCAGCAGCATGCAGGCGGAGGTCGAAATCATGGCACTTCCCGACAGCCTTGTCCGCAAATTGGGGAACCTGGGGTTCGGCGGGATCCGGGACAGCCACCCGGTCAGCGGGGGCAGCATCAACGAGGCCTGGCGGCTGACCCTGGCCGACGGCCAGGCGTTATTTGGCAAGGTTCATGGCGACCCGCCGCGGGGGTTTTTCGAAGCCGAGGCCCAAGGCCTGCAGGCGCTCGCAGCGACCGGCACAATCCGGGTGCCGGAAGTGATCGCGGTGGCGCCGGGCTACCTGGTGTTGGAGTGGCTCGACGGCAGTCCGGCTGACGACTACTGGGCCTGTTTCGGCCAGCAGCTCGCCGACCTGCACCGCCATACCCGAGCGCAATTCGGCTTCTGCGGCGACAATTTTTGCGGCCTGACCCCACAGCCCAACCCGGCCACCGACAACGGCTATGAATTCTTTGCCGAGGCCCGGCTGATGCACCAGGGTCGGCTGGCCCGTGACAGCCAGTTGCTGGACGCCGAAGACATCCATCGCCTGGAGCTCGTGGCCCGGCGCCTGCCGGAGTGGCTGCCGGTGCAGCCGGCCAGTCTGATCCACGGTGACCTGTGGCAGGGCAATGCCCATTGCGGCCCGGCCGGGGAGCCGGTGCTGGTGGACCCGGCGGCCCACTACGGCTGGCACGAGGCGGAGCTTGCCATGACCCGCCTTTTCGGCGCCTTCCCGAAGCGGTTCTATCAAGCCTACGAGGCCCACAGCGGCTGTGACCCCAACTGGCGGGAGCGGGCCGACCTTTACAACCTCTACCACCTGCTGAACCACCTCATTCTGTTCGGGGGCGGCTATCTGGGCTCGGTACGGGCCATCCTCAAACAGTTCGGCGACGCCTCGGAACGCTGAGGGCGGTCAGGCTCTGCCCGACCGCACCGCCGGGCGTCAGCTCTTGTCGGACGACTTGCCGGTGCCGCTCTTCGAGGCCGAAGTCTTCTTGCTGGCCAGTGACCGCGACCGGCTGGTCTTGCCGGCGGTGCCGGACGCCGGTTTGCGGGTACTGGTCTCGCGGGCCTTGGGTGCGTCCTTTTTGGCCTTGGCCGGCGCCGCCTTGCCGCCGGTTTTCTTGCCCGGGGCCTTTTCCTCCTTGTCGGCCGGGCGCTCCACCACCCGGCGCTTGCCCTCGGCGCACTTGGCCAGATCCTTGATACCCTCGGCATCGAACGCATCCACCCGGATGACGTCGTAGAGGGCGGTCAGGGCTTCCAGCAGCTTGTCCTGCTCGTCGGCCTTGATGATCTTCTCCTGCACCGCCCAGTCCACCAGTTCCTTGCGCTGGTGGCCCATCAGCATGTCGATGCCACCCAGCTCCTCCGGATCGCGCTCGTTGAGGGCCTTGTGCAGCCGGTCGCGCAGGTGCTGGGTTTCGTTGGCAAGCCTGTAGGCATTCAGCACGCGACCCACCGGATCGTCCGGGCTCTGGTTGTAGTAGACCCCCTGGGCCAGGCGCTGGCGGATCGGCCGGTCCTTGACGATGGTGCCGGCCACGGTGGCGCCGAGGCGGTCGTCCGGGGCCTTCATGCCGGCGCCGCCGATGGGGAAGACCATGAGCCGCAGCGGCCAGCGCAGGGCCGGGGTGGGGAAGTTGTCGATGGCCCGCTTCATCTGCACCTGGAAGTCATACAGCGACTGTTTCAGGCCCCATTCCACCAGCGGCCGCTGGTCGTCCGGATAGCCCTCGTCGTGCCACATCTTGATCACGGCCGACGCGTAGTAGAGGCTGACCAGGCAGTCCGCCATGCGCCCTGACAGCCGCTGGCGTGCCTTGAGGCCGCCGCCCACGGTAAGCAGGGTGATGTCGGTCATCAGCGCGAAGGCTGCCGAGAAACGGGCCAGCTGGCGATAATAGCCTTCAATGCTGCCCTTGTGGGGCGCCGGCTCCGCCAGGCCACGGGTCAGGGCCAGCACGAAGGCCCGTAGCCCGTTGCGGGTGGTGTGGGCCATGTGCCGGTAGAAAATGCCGTCGAACTTGTCCACGCCTTTGCTGCTGTCCTGTTCGTTGGCGGCTTCGATTTCCTCGACGATGAACGGATGGCAGCGGATGGCGCCCTGACCGAACACCATCAGGCTGCGGGTCAGGATGTTGGCGCCCTCCACCGTGATGGCGATGGGCACCGCCTGGTAGGCCCGGGCCAGGAAGTTGCGGGGGCCGGTGATGACACCGCGGCCGGCCACCACGTCCATGGCGTGGTTGATGACATCCCGCATCAGGTCGGTGTTGCGGAATTTCAGCAGCGCCGAGGGCACCGACGGCCGCACGCCCCGGTCCAGCATGCCGGCGGTAAGCTTGCGGGCGGCATCCATCATGTAGGTGTAGCCGGCGATCGGCTCCATGGCTTCCTGCACACCCTCGAACTGGCTGATGGAACGGCCGAACTGTTCCCGCACTAGGGCGTAGGAGCCGGTGGTCAGGCAGGCCAGTTTGCCGGCGCCGGTGCCCAGGGCCGGCAGTGAAATGGAGCGGCCGATGGACAGGCACTCCAGCAGCATGGTCCAGCCCTTGCCGACCATGTCCTTGCCGCCGATGACCTGGTCCATGGGTATGAAGACGTCCTCGCCCCAGGTGGGCCCGTTCATGAACACGGTGTTCATCGGCATATGGCGGGCGCCGCTGTTGACGCCTTCCAGGTCGTGGGGCACCAGCACGCAGGTGACACCCACCTCGTCCGAGTCACCCATCAGGTGGTCCGGGTCGTAGACCTTGATGGCCAGACCGATCACCGTGGCTACCGGTGCCAGGGTGATGTAGCGCTTGTTCCAGGTCACCTTCATGCCCAGAACCTTCTCGCCGTTCCATTCCCCTTCGCAGACGATGCCCTTGTCGGGGATGGCACCGGCATCGGAGCCGGCGACCGGGGAAGTCAGGGCGAAACAGGGAATCTCCTCGCCCTTGCTCAGTCTCGGCAAGTAGTGCTCTTTCTGGCGATCGGTACCGTAGTGCATCAGCAGCTCGCCCGGCCCCAGGGAGTTGGGGACCATCACGGTGACGGCGGCGGAGACGCTGCGGGTGGAGATCTTCATCACGATCTCGGAGTGGGCGGTGGCTGAGAAGCCTTTGCCGCCATCCTTCTTCGGAATCACCAGCCCGAAGAAGCCTTCTTTTTTGATGTAGTCCCAGACTTCCCTCGGCAGGTCGTAGTGCTCATGGGTGATGGCCCAGTCTTCCAACATGCCGCAAAGGGTTTCCACCGGTCCGTCGATGAAGGCCTGCTCTTCGTCGCTCAGTCGCACCGGGGTGTAGCTGAGCAGTTTGGACCACTTGGGCTGGCCTGAAAAAAGCTGGCCGTCCCAGTCCACACTGCCGGATTTCAGGGCCTCCTGCTCGGTGTCCGAGAGCTTGGGCAGGCGGCCGCGAACCCATCCCAGCAACGGCTTGCTCAGGTAGTCCCGGCGCAGTTTGCCGGGCAGCACCAGCACCAGGCTCAGGGCCAGCAGGGCGCCGCCGAACAGAAAGCTGGCGATGTGCCAGTGGTCGAGCCAGAGTCCCACCAGGGCGGCGATAACCAGTACAGCGGCCGCCAGGCCACCGCTGGTGCCCAGATAAATCAGAACCAGGGCGGCGAGGATCAACAAGAGCACACTCATCGAATGATCTCCTTATCCGGTAGATGTGATGGGCGTCAGAACATTGCCTGATTCACCTTCGGACAATCACGGCGGTGTTGCAAGCCCCTGCCACCGCGCCGTTTTGGTGCAGGCACCGGTCCCGGGGCCCGGACACGGTTACCGTTGCTACGGGCTGCCGGCACCGACGGATTGCCTGCCGGTGATGGCGTCGAGGAAGCGCAGGTAATGCTCCGCCACCGGGGTGGGCGCCTCCACCTGGGGGTAGTGGCCAATACCGGTCAACTCTGCCAGGTACTGCAGCGGCAGGCCCAGTTCCCGGTAGCGGGCCACCATGTGGGCGCCGGACACCGGATCGGCGGAGCCGTTGATCAGTGCCAGCGGCACCCTGGCGTCCCGGAGTGCGGCCACCCAGCGCTCCCGGTGCTGTTTGCGGTCATTCATGTAGGTGATCAGGTTGTGAAAAATATGACGACCGTCGTTGTGGCACACCAGGGCCCAGAAATGTGCCAGGGTGTCCGGGTCCGGCTGGGTGTCGGGTCCGAACACCCGGGCCATGGCGCTGTCGAACTTGCGTTTGGTGGACAGCCGGTTGACCAGCGGCCCTAACGGGCTGAGCAGGAGTTTCTGAGTCAGCAGCGCGCGATGTGTTTCCGGGAACAGGCCGCCGTTGAGGAAACACACCGATTGCCACTCACCTGCGCCCTGGCCCCGGTTCTGGCGGGCGAGCAGCTCCTGGGCCACGGTGTCGCCATAGTCGTGGGCCAGCACGTGGAAACGCTCGAGGCCCAGGGCCCGCACCACCCCTTCCACCAGATCCGCCTGCTCGTGAATGGAGTAGCGGTGTTTGCGGGGTTTGTCGGAGAAGCCGAAACCCAGCATGTCCGGCGCCACCAGGCGGTAGCGCTGCCGCAACCGGGGCCGGATGTGGTGCCAGTCCCAGCTGCTGGTGGGAAAGCCGTGGATCAGCAGCAGGGTGTCCTGGCCGGGGTCGCCCTCGTCCACCACGAACAGGCGGTGGCCGTTGATGTCATGGAACTGGCCGAGCTGGAACCACTGGTCCGGGGTCATCGTGTCTCTCTCTGGGGCGATGAATTGCTCCGGCGGGGCCGGCATCCTGGGCTAAACTGTGAACATTGCGTCAGCTCTGGAACCGGACCGGCACGATACAAGAGGCCGGGTCCGGCGGCGCAGCCAACCAACAATGAGAGAACCGGCAGGGTTCCCGTGAGGACAGTATGAGTGATTTCCAGTGGGATTACCTGATTCAGGGGGCCAAGGTATTCGACGGCTCCGGCCAGCAGGATGCGGGCATCGAGGACATCGCCATCGCCGGGGGGCGGATCGTGGCCAGAGGTACCGGCCTGGAGGCTGACCAGGCCCGGGAGGTGATCGACGGCCGGGGCAAGTGGGCCATGCCGGGCCTGTTCGATATCCACACCCATTACGACCTGGAACTGGAGGTGGCGCCGGGGCTGCCGGAATCGGTGCGCCACGGCACCACCACGGTGGTGATCGCCAACTGCAGCCTGGGGCTGGCCTTTGGCGCCCAGCGCAAGGCCGGCGCCGATCCCATCGTGGATTGTTATGCCCGGGTGGAGAACATCCCCAAATCGGTACTCCGTGCCACCGCGGACCGGGTCGACTGGCAGAACCCGAAAGAGTACATCGAGCACCTCAACCGCCTCACCCTGGGCCCGAACCTGGTCACACTGGTGCCTCACTCCATGCTGCGGATCGAGGCCATGGGTTTTGAGGAAAGCATTTCCCGGGACCCCACCGAGGCCGAGCTGGAGACCATGGAGCGGCTGCTGGCGGACGCCCTGGACCAGGGCTACGCGGGCTTCTCCACCGACGCTCTGCCGTTCCATTACCTGGCCAACCAGCCCAACGTCCACAAGACCATTCCCACCCAGTTTGCCGGCTACGACGAGATCAAGCGCCTGACCGACGTGGTGCGTCGCCGGGGTGCCACCTGGCAGGCAACACCGCCGAAGGACAGCACGGTAGGCACCATCCGGACCTTCCTGCTGACTTCCGGCCGGTTCCATGGCAAGCCCCTGAAAACCACGGTGGTGGCGGCCCTGGACGTTCATAGCAATCGCAAGATCGTGCGCCTGGCCAGGTTGCTGGCCCGGGTACTGAACAGCCGGCTGGTCGGCGGCCAGTTCCACCTGCAGGCCCTGGCGGCGCCCTTCAAGACCTGGTCCGACGGCGCCATCACGCCCCTGGCGGAGGAGATCGCCGAACTACGGGCACTGAACGAGAAAGAACTGGAGGACCGGGAGGGCCGCCAGGCCCTGCTGCGGGACCCGGATTACATCGCCCGCTTCCGGGCCATGTGGCTGACGGGCAAGCGGGGCTTTGGCCTGGCTCGGCTCAAGCGCCTGCTTCGCCTGGAGGACTACGCCTTCAACCGGACCCTGGCGGACATGACGGTAGACGTTTGCCCGCTGGCAGCCTGGCAGGGTCAGACCTTTGCCGAGCTGTTCCGCCGGGTTCGGGCGCTGAATGCCGGCGACGCCATTCCGGATTCTGAAAAAGAGCGGGAAATCGTCTCCGAGTACTTCAGCGAGGTGGCGGACGAGGCCGACTTCGTGCTGGCGATGTTGCGGGCCTTCGATCTGGACATCAAGTGGTACACCGTCTCCGCCAACCGCGAGCCGGCCACGGTGCGGCGCCTGCTGATGGACCCGCAGCTATTGCCCGGCTTCAACGACAGTGGCGCCCACCTCACCAACATGGCCTTCTACGATGGCAACCTGCGGGCCCTGCGGCTGGCGGCGGAAGGCGGTGATGCCGATGTGGCCTACATGGTACGCCGGCTGACCCGCGACCCGGCGGAGGTGTTCGGGGTCAAGGGTGGGCGCATCGAGATTGGTGACCCGGCCGATGTGATCCTGGTGGACCCGGAGCAGTTGCAGAACTTTGACCCCGACGCCAGTGTCCAGCGCATCTACCGGGACGAGTTCCAGCACGAGCAGCTGGTCAACCGCTCCGACGGCGTGGTGCCGCTGGT
>NZ_JAWVZL010000084.1:0-13715 GCF_033722195.1 Marinobacter sp. | reverse complement strand
GTCGTCCACGGCACAAATCAGCCCAGCCGCCCACAGTTCTCCGGCCAGCAGCCATGGCAGGGCCAGTAGCGCGAGTAACCACTGACTGACCGGGCGTTTCATCAGCAGGCTTGCCTCCCCTCACAGGTTTCCGGGCTGGCCATTCCGGGCAGCCGGTCGTCCAGTCTCGCCTCGAACGCGGTCCGCAGCTCCGGGTCCAGCCTGTCCGCGACCCAGTCCAGCAGCGGATGGCCCGGGCGGGTGTGGCCGCTGCCCGGCAGGCCGTGGTCCACCACCTCGCCGGCGAAATCGGTGGCCAGGCTGCGCAGGGTGAAGGGGTCTGCCTGCCAGTAGCCGCGCTGGGCTGCCAGCAGGGCCATGGACTGCATGTGGGTCTTGACGTGGACATTGTGGCCCCGGGCCAGGAACTCATCCAGCCCGATGTCGTGGCGGTCCTTGAAGTAGGTGTCGTTGACCTCGTCCCAGACCCAGGATTTGACCACCTGCGGGCTGGTCACCTGCCAGCCCCAGAGGTTATCGAGAAAATCGCTGCCCATGGTGCGGGCACCGGCGTAACCATGCTGCATCAATGGTTGCAGCCACTGGGGGTTGAGGTTGCGGCCCCGCAGCTCGGTCAGCAGCGCCCGTTCCAGGGACTCCACCCGCGGCTGCCTGGGGTCGGCGTGCTGCAGCACCCGGTTGTCCGGCGCCTCACCGCGAACGTGCTCCACCGCCGTCGACAGGCCACCCTGGAAATCGAAGCCGTCGTCGTTGTCCAGCAGGCCGTAGAGGTGACTGGCGCGGCCCAGGTAGGTGCGGCTCACCTGTGCAAGGCGCGCGTCAAAGGCGTCGTGGGCGGGCTCTCCGGCCAGCGACTGGCCATAGGCATGGCCCATGCGCCGGCGGTAGGCATCCGCCAGGGCGCTGCGGTCTTCCCAGGCGCCGGTGCGGGTGGAGAGGCGGTTGACCCCGGCGCCATCGGCTCCGGGGGCGGTACCGAACACCCGCAGCGCCGCCTGGTGGCCGGCCTCCGGGCCGCTGTGGCCGGCGGCCAGCAACGCCCTGGTATCCGCCACCCACCGCTGGGCGACCCGATTGCGGGCCAGCGGCTCGCTGCCAGGGCTGCGCATGGCCGCAGGTAAGGGTGCCAGGGCCTGGTCCAGCGCCGCCGACAGTTCCGGATGCTGGGCGCGAATGGTCTCGCTGGCGCCGTCCAGTGCCAGCCGCACCGCCAGGTCTAGCAGCACCAGCTGGTCCTCATACAGGTCCCGGAACAGGCCGGAGGTGGTGAACAGCAGGTCCCGGCGTTCGCTACGTACCTGGCCCTCACCCACCGGTTCGCGCTCAAGGCCCTGAACGATGCCGCGGGCGTTCCACACCGGTGTCACCCCCAGCATGTCCAGGCCGAAGGCGATCATCACGCCCTCGTCCCGCACCGTGTCCGAGGCCCAGAGCACCAGGGCCTCGCTGCCCTCGTCGCCTGGATCATCCCCTTGCTGACCGTCCCGTTGCCGAGCCTTGGCCGCCAGCTCCTGGCCCAGGGACCAGGCCACCCGGGTGGGGATCAGGTCACTGGAAATGGCATGGAAATTACGGCCGGTGGGCAGCACCTCCGGTGTACGCACCGGGTCGTTGCCCTGCCCCGGCGGCACGAATTGCCCCGCCAGCGCCGCCAGGAAATGTTCCCGCTCACGGGCCGGCGAGCGGGCCAGGAGCCCACGCCAGGCCGGATCCGGCAGGCCTTCCTTGCCCGCCATGGAGGCCAGCATGGTGTCGATGGCCTCGCCGCTCCAGTCCCGCCCCAGTACGTGCAGGCCCAGGGGCATGAAGCTCTCCTGCATGTCGGTGACATAGTGGCCGGCCTCGTGTACCAGCAGGTCGCCTGAAATCTCGTCGATGCTGACGTCCTCCCTGGCGATGCCAAGCTCCAGGGCGATCTCCCGCTCGAAGTCGTTGCGCAGCTGCAGCTCGTCGATGCGCTGGCGCAGCATGGCCACGGCCCGGCGCTGGGTGGGTCCGTCGGGGTCCAGCGAGGCCTCGTAGGTCTCCACCAGCTGGCGCAGGTCCAGCAGGTCGTCGTAGAGCTCGGTCACCGCCAGCGGCGGCGTCAGGTGGCTGACCATCACCGCCAGGGCCCGGCGCTTGGCCTGGATGCCCTCGCCCACACCGTCCACGATGTAGGGATAGATCAGCGGCAGGTCGCCGCCGAGCAAATCCGGGTAGTCATCGCCAGTGAGGCCGGCGCGGCGGCGGGGCAGGAACTCGCGGGTGGAGTGGCGGCCCAGGTAGACCAGGGCATCGGCCCGGAAATGGTCCCGCAGCCAGTGGTAGAAACCCACGTACTGGTGCGTCGGCGGGAAGGTGGTGTTGGCGTGCAGCAGCTCCTCGTCGATCTCCCAGCCCCGGGGCGGCTGCGGCCCCAGGAAGACGTTACCGAACCTCAGGCCCGGGAACACCATGTCGCCGTCCACCACCATGGACTGGCCGGGTGCCTCGCCCCAACCGTTGAAACCCGGGAAGCCGGTGGCCAGCAGGGCATCCAGGGTCTTTGCCAGCGCGGTGTCCTGGCCGCCTTCGCGAAACTGGGTCTGCCAGAGGGCTTCGTATTCATCCAGCAGTGCCAGCGCCCGGGGCCGGGCCGGGTGGTCCAGGTGCTCGATCAGGTGACGCAGGTCCTTTCTGCCGCGGGCCAGGATGTCCCGGGCGGCGTCGGTGTCCCGATTGCCGTGGGCCTCGGTGAGGCGGGTATGCAGGTAGCCCAGCGGGCCATTTTCCAGCTCGGCGCGGATCACCGCCGGCAGGGTCTCGAAATAGCCTTGGTACTGGCTGCCGGTGAGGCCGGGCACCCGCGGCTTCATTTGGGTCAGGGCAGGGAGATCCTGGGGCAGGCTGACGCCGCGGTCCTGGATCAGGTCGTGCAGGGCCTCGGGGCTTTCCGGCAGCGGCCCGGTGGTGTAGCCGGCGGCCTTGAGCCAGTGCAGCATCTCGAACAGCGAGGCGGGCACGTCCAGGTTGTCGGCGCCCACGTTCTGGCGGCCCGGGGGATGGTTGTAGTAGACCAGGGCGATTTTCTTGTCGGCGTTGGCCAGGGTGCGCAGGCGCTGCCAGCGCAGCAGCCGGTCCGCCATGGCCTCGACCCGGTCCGGCACCGGTCGGGACAGCCGGGGGCTGACACCGGTGCGCTCATCGATGCGGGCCGGTGCCGCCACCGCCAGCACCATGGGCTGGCTGATGCCCTGCAATTCCGGCATCGCCAGCTGGTAATGCACCGCCTCCCGGGGCAGGCCATCCACCGACTGACGCCACTGCGCCTCGGTGCGATCCGCCAGACGAACTCCCTTCAGCACCGGCAGGCCCATGTCGGTGAAGGCCTCGGTGACCTCACGTCGGCCCTCGCCGCCGCCCACCATGAAATCCTGCAGGCTGAGAATGGCGGTCAGGTTTGCCGGGGCGGCGGTTTGCGGCAGCTTACGCACCGCCTCCAGGCTGGCGCCACCCCAGCGGGACAGCACTGCGAAGCATTGCGTACCTTTATCTTCGAGCTGCTGGCAGACGGCGTCCAGCAGCGCCCGGTCGCCGGGGCGGTCGCCGCTGTCCAGGTCCAGGATGGCCACCGCCGGGCCAGCGGTGAGCTGCAGCCCGGCCGGATCGGCACTGGCCTCACCCTTGCGGTAGTAACGGATGGCGGCCCGCGGTTCCGGCGCCGCGAAGGCGATGTCGGTGCCGGCCTGGGCCAGCAGCCAGCGCATCAGGCCATCGATATGGGCCGGGGTGCGGCCCTGGTAATAAGCCCGGCCAGTGAGCCAGCGAGCCTGCTCCGGGAACTGGCTACGGCGGGCGTCCAGATCCGCCACCGTGTCGGTGCCGGGCTCGGGAGAGGCCACCAGGGCCTTAAGCTGGTCATTGCCCAGGTTCGCCAGAGGTGAGCGGCCTGCCAGCCGCGACAGGCGGGAGATCCGCCAGTCGCTGTTGATGCCCAGGATGGGGAAATCCCGCCCCTTGGCTGCGGCACCCACCCGGTCCACCAGGCGCCCCACCTGGTCACCGAACACCGCCGCCAGCACCAGGGCATCCGCCTGGGCCAGCATGGCATCGAGCTGGGCGTCGTCCAGCTCCGCCACCTGCTCCACCGTGCGTAGCTGCACCCTGTGCTCAGGGTGGGCATCGAGGAAGCGATGGGCGCCGGCGGCCATTTCTGCTGCCGAGCGCTCCGAGACGATACCCACCAGGGAGGCGGCATGAGCGGGCGTGAACCCCACCAGGATAAAGCCCAGCAGCAGGGTCGGGCCCAGCCAGAAGTATCTTGCCCGTCTCATGCGCGTCCCTCCCTGGTCGGCCATTTAGCGGAAATCGTAACGGACGGAGAGCATGCCGTGGCGGCCAGCGGCGATGTAGTCGGTGCCGTCGAAGCGCTCTGCAGTGGCGTAGCGGCGATCGGTCACGTTCTCCAGCGCCAGCCGTGCGGTCCAGTCCTCGGCAAACTCCCAGCCGGCCCGCAGCGCCAGGGTGGCAAAGCCCGGCAGGCGGTTTTCATTATCGGCGTCGTCATAGCGATAGCCCTGGGCCACCACCGAGCCGCCCAGGGTCCAGGCTCCCAACTGGCGGTCCACATCCAGTCGCGCGGACTGGTGGGTACGGCGGCGCAGACGGTTGTCGGTTTCCTCATCGCGGGGGTCAAGGAAGGTCACCTTCCCCGCCAGGCTCCAGCCCTGGTATTCGTAGCCGGACGCCAGTTCGATGCCGCGGATGCGGGCCTCATTGACGTTGACCGGACGCAGGTTGAAGCTGGCATCGGATTCCAGGCTGATCAGATCCTCCACATCCAGCTGATAGACCGCCACATCCCAGAACCAGTCGCTGTACTGGCCCCGGACGCCCAGCTCCACCGACTCGCCCTGCTCCGGCTTCAGGTCCGGGTTACCCGCAAAAGAGCCGCCAAAGCTGAAGGTTTCCAGCGGATAGAACAGGTCATTGAAGGTAGGCGCCCGGAAAGAGGTGGCGTAGCTCAGCCGCACCCGGTGGGACCGGTCGAAGGCGTGGCCCAGGCTGATGCCGCCGGTCTCCTCCTGGCCGTAGGCCTCGTTGTCGTCGGCGCGCAGTGAGAGCTGGACGTCGGAGGGGCCGAAGTTGAGCCGAAGCTGGGAAAAGACCGCGGCATTGGTCCGGCTGTCCTCGTCGAATTCGGTGGTACTGGTGACCTCGTCGGACTGCAGCTCGCCGCCCAGGGCCAGCTCGTGGACCCCGGCGCTGAAGGTATTGACCCAGCGGGCGGTGCGGGAGCGGGTGTTGAACACGGAGTCACCGGCACTGCGGAAACTTTCCTGTTCGTCCCGTGCTTCCGACAGCTGGATCTGAGTGCGCCAGTAATCGCTGACGGGAGTATCCAGGCCCAGGCCAACAGTGCGGATCAGGAAGTCGGTGTTGCCGCCGTCGAACTCGGTGTTGCCCTCGGACTGCATCAGTACCACGCTGGCCTCACCGCCATTGGGCAGCTCATGGACCACTCGGCCAACCCCCGCGCTGTTGCGGAAACCCTTGTCGTCACCGTCCTTGGCGATTCCGGTGCCGTCGGTCTCCGAATGCAGACCGCTGAGGCTGAAACGGGTATTGCCAGCGCTGGCGGACGCACCGGCGCTGATTTTCTGGCTGTCGAAGTTGCCGGCACCGAGTTCCACCCAGCCCTTGCGACCCTGCTTGGGGTCCAGGGTAAACGCCTGGATTACACCGCCGACGGCGTCGGCGCCGTAGAGCGAACTGCGGGGGCCGCGGACAATCTCCACCCGCTCCACCAGCTCGATGGGAAAATACTGCCAGGGTGCCGAACCGCTGGTGGCGGAGCGCAGGCGGACGCCGTCAACCAGGAAAAGCGTGGATTCGCTGCCGGTACCGCGGGTGAACACGCTGGTGTTCTTGCCGAAAGAGCCATTGCTGACGATGTCGATGCCCGGCTGGCCCCGCAGCAGGTCACTGGCGCTGCGGGGGTCGAGCTGCTCAAGGTCCTGCTCGTCGATCACGGTGACCGATGACAGGCTCTCGCCGACGGTGCGAGGGCCGATGGTGGCGGTCACCACGATCGGATCCATCAGCTTGTTCGTATTGGTATCGGGCTTGGCTGTCTGGGCGGCGGCCAGGGATGACAGGGAAAGGCAGGCCACCGCAAAGGCAAGGGGGGTCTTCTGGAAAATCATGAAACACTCGCTTTCTGAATCGTGCGCACCCGCACGAATGAACAGGGTGTTGCGAGGGTTTCAGGAGGGCACAGGCAGACGCGCGGCAAAGGCGGAAGACCGGTTACCCACCACTGTCGCCCACCGCAACGCTTGGTGTTTTCCAGGCCGGTCTCCGGACTTATGAGTGAGAGCACGCTCCCGGGGCAGTCGCCTTCCCATGCCTTCTGGCACAGTGGCGCATTCGACCGCCTTACACTCAATCACCGTTGCGGGGGCAGTGTCGGCTTGGCACCGACTTCCCGTTTAATCTGGCTGCGCATTGCAGGCAGACACCTGAAAAAGTGCGTGAAGGCTAGCAACGGAATGGGAATCGGTCAATCGGATTCGAGCGCCGACAGCGCCGCCTCGAGCCGGCGCCACTGCTCCGGCGTACCCGGCAGACCGAAGCGCAGGGCCGGTGGCCGGTCGAACCGGCGCACCAGCACACCCTGGCGGGCAAGGCCGTCTGCAATACGCTCCGTATGGGCGTGGGGCACATAGCGGAACAGGCGGGTGCCACCGCTGACGGTGAGCCCGAAGCGGCTCAGCAGTTTGTCCAGGCGGGCACTGTCCCGGGCCAGGCGTCGGGCGGCCCGACGCTGCCAGTCGCTGTCCGCCAGCGCCAGCGCCATGCCGTGGCGGGCCGGGCCACTCAGCGCCCAGGGTCCCAGAGCGTCACTCAGCGCCCGGCCAATCTGCGGGTCGGTCAGCACCGCGCCGGCCCGCAGGCCCGCCAGGCCAAAGAACTTGCCCAGGGAACGCAGCACCACCAGGCCGGGCCGGTCGGCGCCGGTGTCCGCCACCAGGCTGATGCCGGTCTCGGCGTCGGCAAAGGCCTCGTCCAGCACCAGCCAGCCACCATGGACCGCCAGGCGCTCATGCCATTGCCGCAACCTATCCGGCGCCAGGGTGAAGCCGGTGGGGTTGTTGGGGTGAATCCACACCAGCACGTCCAGCTGATCCGGCCAGGCCACCGCCTCCGTGGCGGCCTCGAGCGGCAGAGGGATCACTTCATGGCCGGCCAGGGCCCACCAGTGGCCATGCTCCCGGTAGCCCGGCTCCGGAATGCCGACCCGGCCCGGCGGCCGCAGGAAGGGCAGCGTCTTGATGGCGGCCTGGCTGCCCGGCACCGGCACGCAGGCCGCCGACGCGGGGGCGCCGGCCCATTGCCGGATGACGTCGCCAAGGCCGTCATCGTCCTCCGGGAGCCGCTGCCAGACCCGCGCCGGCAATTCCGGCATGGGCCAGCCAATGGGGTTGATGCCGGTGGACAGGTCCAGCCACCGGCTCACCGGTATGTCCCACTGCCGGGCCGCGGCGTTGAGGCGGCCGCCGTGCTCGGGGCCGGTCATGCCAGGCCCTCCTGCAGGATTGCCAGCACCAGCACCACCCCCAGCCACAGCAGTACCGACCGCTCCACCAGGCGAATGGCGGCGGCAATGGTACCCACATCGGCGTCCGGGCCACGGCCGAGGATGGGGCGCTTCTTGAGGCCGGTGGCGTAGGGCGCCGGCCCACCCAGGCTGACACTCAGGGCACCGGCACCGGCCGCCATCACCGGGCCGCCGTTGGGGCTGTCCCATTTCGGGGCCTGGCGGCGCCAGCAGGCCAGGGCCAGGCGGGTGTTGCCCCGCAGCGCGTAGCTCAGTGCGGTCAATCGCGCTGGCGGCCAGTTCAGAAGATCATCCAGGCGGGCGGCGGCACGGCCAAACGTGAGGAAACGGGGGGTTCTGTAGCCCCACATGGCATCGAGGGTGTTCACCGCCCGGTGCAGCACCACCCCGGGCAGGCCCGCCACCGCGAACCAGAACAGGCTGGCGAAGACCGCATCGGCACCGTTTTCCAGCATGGACTCACTGGCGGCGGTGGCCACGGCGGTCTCGTCCAGAGCCTCGGTCTGGCGGCTGACGATGCGCCCCACCTGTTCCCGGGCCAGGGCCAGATCCCGGTGGATCAGCGCATCCGCCACCGCCCGGCCGTGCTCCGCCAGCCCCCGCAGCGACAGCGCCAGCCACAGCCCGACGGCCCCCACCACCAGCTGCAGTGACGGCGGCAGCAGCCACACCAGCAGCACTGCCGCCAGCACCGGTGGCACCACCGCCAGCACAAGCGCCAGCAGGCCCGGCCTGAAGCCCTTGTCCGGGTTGCGGTTGAAACGCTTTTCGATGGCCGCGGCCAGGTTGCCGAAGCCCACCACCGGATGCCAGCGGCGGGGCTCCCCCAGCCAATGGTCCAGCAACAGCGCTGCCGCCCACACCAGCAACAGGGTCCAGAGATCCGTCATCGCCTTGCCTCAGTGTCCGCCATCAATTGCCATTCATCCTGTCTCCAGCACCGAAAGCCGTTGCCGTCGGTCAGGCAGTGTACTTGACACCCCCACGGGTGCGTTAGACCATCCGGCTCTCAACGCCGTAACGAGCCCTCGCCATGACCGCCGAGCCCTGCTGGAACCGAGCCCTGCCCGAACCCGATGCTGCCGCCATGGCCCGTGCCCGGGCTCGGCAGGACCAGCTCACCAAGCCCCCTGGGTCCCTGGGCCGGCTGGAGGCCGCCGCCATCGAACTCTGCGGCCAGCAGGCCACGGACCGGCCGGCGGTGGACCGGGTCCGGATTGCGGTGTTCGCAGCCGATCACGGGGTCTGCGCCGAGGGCATCTCCGCCTTCCCCCAGACGGTGACCGGCCAGATGGTGGCCAATTTTGCCGCGGGCGGCGCCGCCATCAGTGTGCTGGCCCGTCAGCTTGGCGCCGGGCTGGACGTGATCAACCTGGGCACGGTGAATGAGCTGCCGGCCCTGCCGGGGGTGCGGGACCAGCGCATCGGGCCCGGCACCGCCAATTTCGTCCAGGGCCCTGCCATGACCCGCGCCCAGCTGGAGGCCGCCCTGCAGGCCGGGGACGAGGCCGCCCAGCGCGCCCTGGATGACGGCGCCCAGCTGTTCATCGGCGGCGACATGGGTATCGGCAACACCACCAGCGCCGCCGCCCTGGCCTGCGCCCTGCTGGACGGCGAACCGGAAGCCCTGGCCGGCCCCGGCACCGGCCTCGATGCCAACGGCGTCAGCCACAAGGCCCGGGTGATCGCCCGGGCGCTGGCCCACCACCGCACCACGCGGGAACCCCTGGCGCTGCTGGCCGCTCTCGGCGGTTTCGAGATCGCCGGTCTCACCGGCGCCATGCTGGGTTGTGCCGCCCGCCGCATCCCGGTGCTGGTGGACGGTTTCATCGTATCGGTGGCGGCGCTGGTGGCCGTGCGGCACGCCCCGGCACTGCGTCCCTGGCTGCACTTCGGCCACCGCTCCGGTGAGCCCGGCCACGGCCAGGTACTGGCGGCGCTTTCGGCCGAGCCCCTGCTGGACCTGGCGATGCGACTGGGCGAGGGCAGTGGTGCGGCGGTGGCGGTCCCCCTGCTGCGCAGCGCCTGCGCCCTGCACAACGGGATGGCCAGTTTTGCCGATGCGGGGGTGGACGATGGCCACTGACAATCGCACCACCCTGGTGGACCTGATCCGCCACGGCGAGCCGGAGGGCGGCCCCATGTTCCGGGGCAGCAAGGACGACCCCCTGAGCGCCCGGGGCTGGGCCCAGATGCAGGCCGCCATCAAGGCCGATGAGCAGTGGGATGCGGTGCTGAGCTCGCCGCTGCAGCGCTGCCATGTCTTTGCCACCGATCTGGCCGGCCGTCTTGACCTGCCCCTGTACCAGGACGACCGGTTGCGGGAAATCAGCTTCGGCGACTGGGAGGGCCTGACGGCCGAAGGCATTGGCGAGCGCTACGGGCCGGACGCGCTGAGCCGGTTCTGGGCCGATGCCGGCCGTTATCCACCCCCCGGCGGAGAGCCCTTTGCCGACTTCCAGGCCCGGGTACAGGCGGCCTGGCAGGACTGGACCTCACGACTGGCGGGCCAGCGCGTGTTGCTGGTGTGCCACGGCGGGGTAATCCGGGTGGTGCTGGGTCATGTCATGGGCATCCGCCAGGACCGGGTCTTGTCCGCCATGACCGTGCCCTACGCCTGCCGCAGCCGGGTCCGGCTGGATCATTCCGATCACGGCACCCTGTCCTGCCTGGAGAGCCACCGCAGCTGACGCCCGCCAGGCCCGCTACTTTAGGACAAGCGGCAGGCCCGCCACACTCATCACCACTGAGTCGCTGAGTTCGGCCAGGTCTTGGTTGAGCCAGCCCAGCTCATCGCAGAAGCGCCGGGTCAGCGGGTCCATGCCGACGGTGCCAAGTCCCACCTCGTTGCTGACGATGATAACCGGCCCCGGGTAGCGCTTCAGTTCCAGCAGAAAACGCTCGCGCTCCCGGGCCATGACCGCCTCCCCAGCAAACATCAGATTGCTTAGCCACAGACTCATGCAGTCGATCAGGGCACAGGAGGGCATCTCGTCCCGTCCCAGATCCACCAAGGCGTCCGCCGGGGTGATGGGCTGCTCCACCAGCCCCCACTCCGGGGGTCGCTTTGTCCGGTGCCGGGCGATCCGATTCGCCATTTCCTCATCGCCGGCGGTGGCGGTGGCCACGTATACCACCGAATGCCCGGCAGCGGCCGCTCGCCGCTCCGCCATTGAGGTCTTGCCTGAGCGGATTCCGCCCAACACCAGGGTGACACCCTGCCCCATAACTGCCTCCTGACTGTACAAAATTTGGCCTGATGTGAAACAGGTCACATTCAGGTTCCATGCTAAAAACCACGGGGTTCGCGGCCCGCCCCGTTGCGTGGCAAGGGCCGGCGTCGGATTCCGGACTAATAAGAAGATTACCTCGACAACCAACAAGAATGACGAATGAGAGGTCGTATGGACACAAGGACTCATCTCCGAAGCCCTATCCTGGCATTGGCCGCCATACTCACCCTGACCGCCTGTGGCGGCGACTCCGAGGGGGACGCGACCGCCAGGCCGTCGCCCGGCCCGGCCACCGAGGCCGGGCCTGAAGCCGACAAGGAAACCCCGGCTGGAACGCTGAGCCGGTACAGCTTTGCCAACGGCTGCTACACGCTCGCCAGCCAGGACCGATTCCTGGTGGCCGACCCCGTTTCCCGCCACTATCGCACAACCGGCGACCCGGAACAGGCCTCCCCTTTCTATCTCAAGCCCACGGACCTGGGTTCCTATCTGCTGATGAGCGACTATCAGCGCGGCGCGGGAGAAGTGGGGGACTTCCAGCTTCTGGGCATCAGCGACCCGGCAGGGGAATTTCTTGATGATACCGGTACCTTCATCGGCGAGGTCAGCTACCTGGTGGCGGGCCTGGGGGACACCACCAACCTGCTTCTGGATCCGGCCGCACCCCTTGGGGACCCGCTGCGGGCGGGGGGGGAAGCACTGGACAGCGGTGGCCAGAGCTTGGCTGACAACGATGTGCAGCCCAGCCTGGCCATGGTGGCCAGCCCCAGCGACCTCGCCACCTGGCAGCTGCAGCCAGAGCAGGGTCGGGGCTTTTCCCTCGCCTCCCAGGTCACCGGGCTGCTGCTGGCTGTCACCGAAGGCGGCGGCCTCGCCCTGGCCTCGCCTGCCCTGGCGGATGCAAACAGCGTCTTCGTGTTGACCGAGGCTCAGGACTGCGCTGCCTACCCGGAAGCGGAGCTCAATGCCGAGGTGATTGATTCCAAAGGGCCGGCGCGGTATCTGCGGGAGGTTGACCGGTTCCGGGGCGTTCCCGGCATCGACAAGGATGCTGTGTTTGGCTTCGTGGACACTCATTCCCATATTTCCGCCTACGAGTTCATCGGTGGCCGCATCAACTACGGGGCGCCCTTTCACCGTTTCGGCGTTACCCATGCCCTGCAGGACTGCGAGGCCAGTCACGGCCCCTGGGGCGCCACCGGCTTCGTGGAGTGGGTCACCAGCGGCAGCGGGCCCCACGATACTCAGGGCTGGCCCACGTTCAATGACTGGCCTCGACATGACTCCCTGCAGCACCACCAGAGCTATTACCGATGGCTTGAACGGGCGCACCTGGCGGGCATGAAGATCCTGGTGAACCATCTGGTCCACAACGAGGTGCTTTGCGCCATCAATCCGCAGAAGAAGAACGACTGCGACCCCATGGCGGCAATCCTGCTGCAGATCCAGCGCATGTACGAAATGCAGGATTACATCGACGCCCAGCACGGCGGGCCCGGCGAGGGCTGGTTCCGTATCGTGACCGACCCTGGCCAGGCCCGGGAGGTGATTGCGGACGGCAGGCTGGCGGTGGTGCTGGGGATAGAGATGTCCAAGGTGTTCCGCTGCGGTGAATTCCAGGACACCGCCGAGTGCACCCGTGAGGAGCTGTTGGAGCGGCTGGACCAGCTCTACCGACTCGGGGTAAGGAACATTTTCCCGGTCCATAAATTCGATAACGCTTTCGGCGGCCACCTGCCGGATCTGTCCACCGGCATTGGCATCGGTCCGGTGCTGTATGGCGGCAACCTTGCGGAAACCGGACATCCCGTGGAGTTCGAGCAATGCCCGGATGAGGTCGAGTACAACGGCGCCGAGCCGGACCAGAACGCCAGCCTGCAACCGTTCGGCCTGATCGACCAGTTGCTGTTCCAGGTCGACTACGCCGGCGATCGCTTCCCGGAAACGCCAGAAGAGATGGCGGCGCTGGATCCGCGCAAGGGCACCGACCACCTGTGCAACCGCCGTGGGCTCACCGATTTGGGGGACTTCCTGATCAACGAGTTGATGCGTCGGGGCATGATGATCGAGACCGACCACATTAGCCGCAAGGCCGCCGCGCGCATCCTGGCTATGACCCAGCCCCTGGGCTACCCGGTGATCAACAGCCATGGTGGCTGGGGCGGCACCGAGGCCCTGCGGGACCGGATCGCGGCCCAGGGTGGGGTCACCGCCTCTTTCGGCAGTGTGCGGGAAGACTGGGTCTTCGAGCTCACCCGAGATGGCAACCGGCCGCGGCCGGACGCTTACCGGGTGGGCCCCTTCGGTGGCGCCGGCTTCGCCTCCGACGTTAACGGCATCGCTCGCCTGGCCGCCAACCCGGGCACTGCCGCTGACGAGGCCCAACTGTATCCCTTTGATTCGGTGGATGGCCGGGTGCGCTTCCACAAACAGCGTACCGGCGATCGCGAGTTCGGTCTCTACGACGGTCGCGGCGTGGCCCACTACGGCCTCTACCCGGACCAGATTGCCGACATGATGCGCCACAGCGACGCCAGCCCGGAGCAAGTGGAGGATGCGGTGAACCAGCTGTTCACCTCCGCCGAAGCCTACCTGCGGATGTGGGAACGTATCGAGGCCGCCCGCCGCTAGTAGGCTGGGATGTGTCGCCGTGCCCGCCCCGTCGCGGACAGCACGCATGGCCGTGCTGTCCGGGCCCCTGCTACACTGGGAATTCACGGTCGCAAGCGACCCGAATTCCCGCAGCAACCGGAATTTGCTATGCAGGCTGAACTGATTGAGATCCGTAACCATCTGGCCCAGCACGAGCCTTTCGAGGACCTGCCGGCCGAGACCCTCGACCAGATCGCCTCCCAGGTGGAGATCGCCTATTACCGCGCCGGCGCCACCATTATCGAGTT
>NZ_JAWVZL010000083.1:0-13771 GCF_033722195.1 Marinobacter sp. | reverse complement strand
CGGCAGTATCCGCGGCGCCGAGAACTCGTCCATGGCCACGTTCAGGGCCAGGCTGTAGAACAGGATCACCCCGGCCATCACCAGGGCGTAAGGCAGCAGCGGCCGCAGCGCCGCCAGGCTCGCCGGCAGCGCCTGCGCCACTGGCGCCAGCTGGAAGCGGTTCTGGCGATTCACCGTCAGGGCCACCAGCATGAACAAGCTGGCAGTCAGGGCGAACACCCACAGGCCCCAGCCAAACAGCTCATCGGTGGTCACCTCCCGGTTCAGATAGGCAATCACCACCACCAGCAGGCAGGGCCGCAGCACCACCCCCAGGGAACCCGACATGGCGGTGGCCGCCAGCGCCAATTGCCGGCGCGCACCGGCGGCCCGTAACTCACTGTAGATCACGGCACCAGCGGCAATGACGAAGATGCCGGAGGCGCCGGTATAGGCGGTGGGTATGGCCGCCACCAGTACCGCCGCCACTGCCAGCATCTCCGGCGGCATCCGCCAGGGCCGGAACACGTCGAACACCAGCGGGGCCATGCGGGTCTGCTTCAGCATCATGCCGACCCAGACGTAGAGCGCCACGTTCAGGAACATGTCCGCCAGCTCCATCATGGTCCCCAGATAGATGCCAATGCCGGCGGCGTGGCCGATCAGGGCAAAGTAGCTGCCGGAAATCAGGCACATCACGGTGTACAGCGGCACCGCCAGGAAGGCTTTCCTGAGGTTGCCGCCGGGCTCCAGATCGTCGGGCATCCGGAACAACCGGTAGAGGCTGGCCAGCGCCAAAGCAGCGAAACCGATCACCCAGAGGTTATGCAGCAACATTCGTTCCGGCGCGATGTCGCCGCCGGCGGACACCGTGGAGTGGCGGAACAGAACGCTGGAACCCAGCAGCATCAGATTGGCCACCGTCTGCAGGAGGTGGGAAACGGTGTAGTCGAGCCGGGTTTCCATGGCCCGCATGGCGATGTGATGCCGGGTCAGGGTGGCGGTGGCAGCGCAGAGCATGACCAGGATCACCAGGATGAAACGCTGGGACTTTAGGCCAAAGGCAATCACATCGGCAACAAACAGCTCCACCGCCCGGTAGGCCTTGACCGCCGGCGTCAGCCGGTCACGGGTCTGGTCGAACAGGGTATGGCGCTTGCGACAGTCCTCGATGGACCGGGCGATGGACTGGCGTACCTCCAAGGGGTCCTTTTCGGCCTCCCCCAGCAGGTCCAGCATGTCGTCGCCCAGATCGCTTTCGCGGTTGAGCTCGGCGTTGACGGCCGCCTCCAGGTCCCGGTTGGGATCGCAGCTGGGCTGCACCGGATCCGTTCGTAGCTGGTAGTAGCCACCCCAAAGCTGCTCGCCCAGGCGCAGCATCTGGTTGTGGATGTCACTGCTGGTGGAGAACACCACCACCGCCAGCAGCAGCAGGCAGGCGGGCAGCGAGGAAAACCACTCCCGGGTGGTTCGCCTGGAGGCGTAGGCAGACATCTTGTCAGCCCTGTCAGTCAGTCGTGAAGGATTCAGAGGATGTCATCCAGGTCCATGGTTTCGGTGGCTTCCGGCTGGTCGTCCCAGAAGCTGCCCAACTGGCCCATGGGGGTGCGGTAGCCCACGTTCTCCATCCACAGGCGATCGGAAATGGCCAGGATCACCTGGGTCGCCATGCGATCCACCATCACCCAGTCCTCCGCCGGCGGCTTGCTCTCGATGGCCTCGGCGTGGCGGCGGATTACCGCCCGCAGGCGCTGCTGGTCGCCCTTGTTGATGGCGGCAATGGCGTGAAAGACATGGCTGAGGCGGACACCGGCCTCCTCGCCCTGACGGTCGGCCACTTCCAGGCGCTCAAAGGCGTCCTCGCCCTCGGGCTGGGCGCCGGGAATCATGGCCCAGACGGTGGCCCGCAGCGCCATGGGGGCACCCCACCAGGTTTCGTTGTCCAGGCAGGAGGTGGCCCGGGCCACCGTGCCGCCGATGTTCTTGGGCACGCCGATGGCGGAGGTGGACTGGATTTCGGCGTTCAGGGCCTGCAGGCCCGACAGCAGCCCGGCCATGTAGATGAAACCGTCCAGATCCTCGTCGAAATCCGGGCAGTCCTTGCCATCCGGGACCCCGTAATGGAGGTTGTGATGCTGCCAGCCGGCGTAGTAACGCTTGGCGGCCAGGGCGTAGTGGCGCTTCTGGCGAATGGCGAAGTCCTGGGCGCTGTCGGCCCGCAGGGCCCGCAGGGCGGCGAGGCTGGCCAGCTCGTCCTCCCGGGCGCGCTCCTCGGCGCAGCCACCGGCGGCTAGGTAGAGCATCACCGCCAGCTGGTCCGGGTCACTGGTCACTCGGCCGAAGGACATCAGCAGCGGTGACGTGGCCTCGCTCATGGCGCAGCTCATGGCCAGGTCATCGGTCTGCATCAGGTAGGGCACGGTATGGTCCTTTGAGAACCCCTTCATGACATCGCCGGTGGTCTTGTAGAGCACATGGTTGACCGCGCTGCAGCCAGTAAGCACCATGGCGGTCAGGGCTGCGGCGGCGACACCGCGCAGACGGGCCAGCGGGGAATTGGACGGGGGAATCTCCATGGTCATGCCTGTCACCTTCTTGTTTCTTGTTATCAAAGCGCTCGCTTCCCTGCCCTCAGGCGGTCATGTTACGAACTGTAACCGGACAGCATTATCCCCGAGAAAGCGCGCCGTTTGTGAGACTCGCGCCTCAAAGCTGGATTCTGTGAAGACATGTCTTGAGTCTTGTCATTGACACCCCCGGCTGAGGCGCTATACCTGACCACAGCAGATCGCACGCGACCTGCTCCACACCAACCGCAAGGAGTGTTCAATGCGCAAACCAGACCTGGCCAACGCCATTGCCCAAGAAACCGATCTGAGCCAAGACAAAGCCAGTGAAGTGATTACCGCCTTTACCGACCAGGTATCCGCGGCAGCCGCCCGTGGTGATGACGTTTCCCTGATTGGTTTCGGCACGTTCACCGTGCGTCAGCGTGAGGCCCGCAGTGGTCGCAACCCCCAGACCGGCGCCACCATCCAGATTCCCGCCAGCCGCACCGTGGGTTTCAAACCCGGCAAGGCCCTCAAGGAAGCCGTCAAGTAAACCGCCAGGCCGCCTGCCCGTGAGCAGGCGGCCGTGCCTCTCCCCTCCTCAGGAAGAACATTCGGACCGGGTACCGTCGACCCGGCAGCGGATTGCCCGCATCAGCTTGATGGCGCGCTCGTCGTAGACGCCGTCAGCCAGCAGCGACAGCCGGACCTCCCTGAGCATCTCGTCGTAGTTGCGGGTGTCCTCCGCTGGCGGATGCATCCACACCGTTTCGGGAATTTCCGCCTCCGCCTGGGCGATGATGTCGTAGGCTTCGTCGATGCGCTTGATGGACTCCTCCCGCACCATCTGGCCGGCCCGGTCGGGGAAGCGGTCACGGTGCAGGATGACCTGGAAGTTCATGTAGGCCAGGGCGTACTTGAACACGCCGCCGTTGGGCTGCACGCCCTTGTAGAGTTCCAGCGGGGTGTAGGCCACCGCCGGCGCGTAGGCCAGATCCACACTGCCGTTGTTGAACTTGCCGGCAAAGTTGGCGGAGTTGGAGCCAACCACCGAGGCCCCCACATGGCGCACCATCCGCACCGACGCGGTGTCGTAGTCCAGGGTGGCGATCTTCTTGCCCTGCAGTTCCTCCACCGTGTCGATGGAACGGTCCCGCATGTGCAGGTAGATGGCGCCGGCGGGGAAAACCCCGGCCACTTCGTAGGGCCCGCTGATCAGAAAGGGCCGCGCCTTGGGCTGACTCAGGGTGTTGTAGAGCAGCCGCATCTCCTCTTCCCCGGGCACGGCCCCCATGGCTTCCAGGCTGCCGGTGAACTTGTTGAACTCGCGGGCCCGGGTGCCGGTAAGCAGCACCGCGTCGCACTGGCCGGCCTTGAAGTCCTCGGCCGCCACCTTCTCATCGGTATAGGCCCGCAGGTCCAGCCGGATGCCCTCTTTCAGCGCCGCCGGCCGGAAGGTCTTGGTGATGGCAAACAGCGGGCCGTTGGCGCCCACCGGGTCGAACACGCAGAAACTGCGGTCCAGAATCTCGCCGGACTCCTGGGCCAGGGCGGGCAGGGTCAGGCTGGCGGACAGCAGGACAGCGGCAAGCAGCCTGCAGGTAAGGGATGGTGTGGTCACGGGATGGCTCCTGGTCTGTTCTTTTGGGACGCATGCCGATTCGCGGACCGGGGCGGCCAATGACCGCCACCTGGCGCAAACCGCGGTGCTTCCGTCACCTGGCGTCCAGCGTTTTGTTATGGGTCGAGCATAGGTCGACGGGGGAAAGGATACGTTGGCAGAGGCGCCCCACTTCAAGCGCGTTCGGGCAAAAAATGGGGAACTGTGATGGGGTAGACACCACCAGCGCTGACCAGCCCACGTTTAGCGGGCCCTGGCCGAGCGCTGGCGGCCAGGGTTCAGTAGGTGCCGGTCCAGGCCACGCGACCCTGGCACAGGGTGTGGCGCACCACTCCGGTCATTATGGCGCCCGGTCGCGGCACGTGCTTGCCCACCGACAGGATATGGGCATCGGTGGCGCGCCAGCTGGCGTTGGGATCGAACACGCAGAGATCGGCGACATCGCCGATCCTGAGCTCACCGACGGACTGCCCGAGAATCTGGCTGGGGCCGGCGGTGAGGGCGCGAATCAGTTCCGGCAGCCGGATCTCACCGTCCCTCACCAGCTCCAGCCCCAGTGACAGCACACTCTCGATGGCAGACAGTCCCGGCGACGTTTCCCCCAGCGGTGCGCGCTTGGCGGCCGGGTCGTGAGGCTGGTGCTGGCTGACGATGGCACCGATCACCCCGTCACGAACCCCGGCCAGCAAGCCCTGGCGGTCCGATTCCGAGCGCAGCGGCGGGATCACGTGGAAGCGGCTGTCAAATCCGGCCAGGGCCTGCTCGGTGAACACCAGCTGGTGCATGGCTACATCCGCCGACACCGCCACACCGCGGCTCTGGGCCTCGGCCACCATGGCCACCGCACGGGCGGTGGAGAGCTGGCTCAGGTGCAGGCGCACGCCGGTCTCCTCCGCCAGCAGCAGCAGCTCCATCACGGCGGTGGTCTCGGCTACCTCGGGAATGCCCAGCAGGCCGAGACGCGCGGTCACCAGGCCATCGTGGGCGAAACCGTCGGCGGCCAGGGCCCGGTTGTTGGGCTGCAGCATCAGGGTATAGCCGAAAGTGCGGGCGTAGGCCATGCAGCGGCGCAGAATACGGGCGCTGCGCATGGATACCTGGCCGTTGCTGAAGGCAACACAGCCCGCCGCGGTCAGCCCCGCCATGTCGCTCAGCAGGTCCCCTTCAAGGCCACGGGTGGCGGCCCCCAGGGGCAGCACCCGGACTGCTCCCCGGGCGGCCGCCACTTCACGGATCAGGTGGGTGACCGCGCTTGAGTCATTGACCGGCGAGGAGTCCGGTGCCGCGCAGACGGTGGTGAAACCACCCTTGGCCGCTGCCAGGGTCTCGCTGGCGATGTTACCTTTCTGGTTGTTGCCCGGTTCCCGCAGATTGCAGTAGAGGTCCACAAAGCCGGGGCTGAGCAGGCAGCCGGCGGCGTCAATCACCCGGTCGGCGCTATCGGCCTCGGCCTGGGCGCCGAACGCCGCAATTTTTCCATCACGGACCAGTACGCTGGTGGGGGCATCGGCCTGGCCGGCGCCAGTGACCAGGGTCACCCCGGTAATACGCAGGCTGGAGGTTTCGGCGCGGCTCATGACTGCACCTCCCGTGTCGCCGCCAGGCTGCGCTCGGCCACCTGCCCGCTCATGGCCATGGACATGACCGCCATGCGCACGGCAATGCCATTGGTGACCTGGTTGAGGATCACCGACTGGGGCCCATCGGCCACCGCCGATTCGATCTCCACGCCGCGATTGATGGGGCCCGGGTGCATCACGATGCAATCCGGTTTGGCCAGCGCCAGCTTGTCCTGGCTCAGACCGTAGAGTTTGTAGAATTCCCGCTCACTGGGCAGCAGCGCGCCCTCCATGCGTTCCCGTTGCAGCCGCAGCATGATGACGACATCCAGGTCCTTAAGGCCCCGGGCCATATCGTATTCCACCTTACAGCCCAGGCTTTCCACATCCCGCGGCAACAGGGTCGCGGGGGCGATCACGCGCACCTCTTCAGCCCCCAGGGTATGCAGGGCGCGAATCTGGGAGCGGGCGACGCGGGAATGCAGGATGTCGCCGACGATGGCCACCCGAAGGCCGGCAAATCCGCCCTTGTGCTGGCGGATGGTGAGCATGTCCAGCATGGCCTGGGTGGGGTGGGCGTGGCGACCGTCACCGGCGTTGATAATGGCCACACCGGGCGTCACGGTCTCGGCGATGAAATGCGCCGCGCCACTCTGGGAATGGCGCACCACGAACATGTCGCTGGCCATGGCCTCCAGGTTCAGCAGGGTGTCCGACAGGGTTTCGCCCTTGGAGGTGGCGGAGGTGTTGATGTCCAGGTTGAGCACGTCGGCGGACAGCCGCTTGGCGGCCAGCTCGAAGGTGCTGCGGGTGCGGGTGCTGGATTCGAAGAACAGGTTGACCACCGTGCGGCCCCGCAGCAGGGGCACCTTCTTGATGGTGCGCTCGCCCACCTCGATGAAGGAGTCGGCGGTGTCCAGAATGTCGGTGAGCAGCTCCCGGTCGAGGCCGTCCAGGGTCAGGAAATGCTTGAGCCGGCCGTCCGCCGTGAGCTGGATCGAGGAGGAAAAAGCGTCTGTGTCCGTCATCATGGCCCGCCTGCCTGTTGTCGTGATTTCGCTGCTGAACAAGGTGTCGCCGGCGCCCTAGCCCGGCTGTTCGGTCTCCCGGAGTTCCACGCTCAAGGGATCCGGCCCCTTGAGCTTGACCCGCTGGTGGGCCTGCAGGGTCAGCACCCGGCCCACTACATCCGGCTGGATTGGCAGCTCGCGGGCGCCCAGGTCGATCAGTGTGGCCAGCATGATACTCGCCGGCCGGCCATAGTCGAAGATCTCGTTCATGGCGGCCCGGATGGTGCGGCCGCTCATGATGACGTCGTCGATCAGGATCACGTCCCGGCCCTCGGTCTCGAACGGCAGGTGGGAGGGCTGGACTTTCGGGTTCAGCCCAATGCGGCTGAAATCGTCCCGGTAGAAGGAGATGTCCAGTTCACCGTAGGGCTCGTCCAGCCCCAGGCGCTTGCTCAGCAGGTCCGCCAGCCAGACCCCGCCGGTGCGGATGCCCACCAGCGCCGGGCGCTCAATCCCACGCTCGCTGAGTTGCCGGCGCAGGTTCGCTTCAAGCTCGTCCAGCAGTTTGTCGATGTCCAGCAGTGCCGTCATGTTCGTCCTCTGAGGTTAACGCCGGGCTTCGGCCTCCAGGCCGAACCAGGTTTCCAGTATCAGTACCGCCGCCCGGTCATCCACACCGTGACGGCCGAAATCCCGGCTGCCGCCGGCGGCCAGTACCTCGCCTTTGGCCTCGAAGCTGCTGAGGCGCTCGTCCACCATGGCCACCGGCAGGTGGAAGCGGCCGTGCAGGCGATTGCCGAATTTCCGTGCGCGGGCGCACATGTCGTTCTCGCTGTCGTCCATGTTCAGCGGCAGGCCCACCACCAGCTGGTCCGGCTGCCACTCGCTGATCAGGGCGGCGATGGCGTTCCAGTCCGGGATACCGTCCCGGGCCGGCAACAGGGTCACCGGCCTGGCCCGGCCCAGGAGCTCCTGGCCGAAGGCGACGCCAATGCGGCGGGTGCCGAAATCGAACGCCAGCACCTGACGCTGGCCGGGGTCACGCATGGCCCACGGTCTCGCTGAGCTGGTTGAGGTTGATGCCGAGGCGGCGCAATACGGCGCCGTGCAGCTGCGACCACTCGGTCTTGAACAGCAGGTCCGGGGTCGCGGGGCAGGTCAGCCAGGCGTTGCTGGCCAGCTCGCCCTCCAGCTGGCCCTCGCCCCAGCCGGCGTAACCCAGGGCGACCCGGAAATGCTCCGGGCCGGCATCCTCGCCGATGGCCTGGAGAATGTCACGGGAAGTGGTGAGCATGACGCCATCGGCCACAGCGGCGGTATTGACCCAGGTCCGTCCTGGCGGATGCAGCACAAAGCCCCGCTCGGGCTGCACCGGCCCACCCTCGAATACCGGCTCTTCCAGCTCGGCGCCGTCCATGTCCAGCTGCTCGAGGATCTCCCCGAGGCTGATGTCCAGCGGCCGGTTGATCATTACCCCCAGGGCGCCGTCCTCGTTGTGTTCGCACAGGTAGATCACGCCACCGTGGAAACGGGGGTCCTCGAGAAAGGGCGTGGCCAACAGGAACTGGCCTCTGAGGTAGTGCGCGGCGCGGGTCTGGGCAGTCATCCGGAACTCAGCCCCCGGCGCTGGAAGGACCATGTGCGGATGATCTCGAGCTGGTCGGCCTGCTCACGCATCTCCTCGGGGAACGCCGAGAAGGGTGCCGCCAGGCGGATGATGCGGATGGCGGCATCATCCAGTACCGAACTGCCGGAGGACTCCAGAATCGCCACTTCCTTGAGGCTGCCGTCGGCCTTCAGCACCACCAGCACCCGCAGGGTGCCGTAGATACCCTCGCGCCGGGCCTCGGCGGGATAGTTGAGGTTGCCCACCCGGGTGACCTTGTCGATCCAGTTCTGCACGTACCAGGCATTGGCCGAGGCCAGGGTGGATACCGCCGTCACCCGCAGCACCCGGGGCTTCTTGGCATAGGCCTGGCGCTGGTCGTCGAATCGGGCCTCGAGCCTGGCAATCTCAAGACTGCGTTCCATCAGGCTCTTCTGCTCGGCCACCGGCGCGTCCATCTCGGGTGGCTTCTCCACCGGCTTCTGGCGGGCCACGGGCTCACTGCGGCTGGTGGTTTCCACCACCTCCTGCTGGGGGCGCTCCGCGGCCTCGGTCCGGGTCGGGGTACTGGGCTGGGCCTGGCTGTCGGCATCGCCGGTCACCTCCGCCGGTACCGGGGTGGTCATCTCCTGGCGCTCGGCCTCGGTGCCGCTGCCCTGCTGACTGGTCTGGGCCAGGAAATCCGCTTCCTCGGGGGCCTCCTGGTCGTCGTACTGCGACAGGGTGATCTCCATGGTCTCGGCGGTGGCAGGCGGCAGCTCGGGCGCAAAGGTTATTCCCAGCACCAGCACCGCATGCAGTGCCAGCGCCAGGAACAGCGTAAAAGAGAAACGATCGAAATCACTGACCTGAACTGCCATTACTCGTAGTTACCCAATGCTCCAATCCCCGGTGTCATGCTGATGGGGTCTATTCACCACCAGGGCCCGGCCGGGCCTCAAGGCGGCGGGCGATGGCGTCCATCAGCTGACCGGCGATATCAATATCAAAGGCCAGGTCCAGCTCGCGAATGCAGGTCGGGCTGGTCACATTAATTTCGGTGAGGTAATCCCCGATCACGTCGATGCCGACGAAGATCAGGCCCTTGGCCTTGAGGACCGGCCCCACCCGGGCACAGATCTCCCGGTCTCGGGCCGTGAGCTCACGGCCCTCACCGCGGCCGCCGGCGGCCAGGTTGCCCCGGTTCTCGCCCTTGGACGGAATCCGGGCCAGGGCGTAGGGCACCGGCTCGCCCTCGATCAGCAGGATGCGCTTGTCACCCTCGCTGATCTGGGGAATGAACTTCTGGGCCATGGCCTGATGCCGGCCGTCGTTGGTCAGCGTCTCGATGATCACGCCCAGATTGTTGTCGCCTTCCTTGACCCGGAAGATGGACTTGCCGCCCATGCCGTCCACCGGCTTCATCACCACGTCCCGGTGCTCGGCATGGAACGCCTTCAGGCGCTCGGCGGAGCGGGTCACGATCAGCGGCGGTGTGAGGTCTTCGAACTGGGTGGCAAACAGCTTTTCATTGCAGTCCCGAAGGGCGGCGGTGGGATTGACCACCAGAGTGCCCTTGAGTTCCGCCGCTTCCAATATATAGGTGGCCATCAGGAACTCCCGGTCCACCGGCGGATCCTGACGCATCAGGATCACGTCCAGGTCCGCCAGGGCCCGGTCCTGGGACTGGCCGTAGCGGAACCAGCCCTGGGGGTTCATGTCCACGGTCAGGTCCTGGGTGCGGGCGCGGGCCTCACCGCCTTTCAGGTACAGGTCCGGCAGGGTCATGTATTCGATCTTCCAGCCCCGCTGCTGGGCGGCCCAGAGCATCGCCAGGGTACTGTCCTTCTTGTAGTGGATGGCCTCGATGGGATCCATCACAACACCGACTCGAATTGTCATTGCGCCCCTACTCATGTTTTGCCAAAAACCGGAACCGATCAGCAGAGCGACCCGCTGAACAAGTGCTATGCTGCCCGGATGGTATTGTACCCGCTCCCGGAATGCACCTGAATCAGGTGTTGGCGCTATACCCGAATGGATTGCAGTAATACATTTGGTGACAAACTAATACTTTTGCTCGGGCCAGCCATACTCTATAAATAAACAGGGTTTATAGAACACGCCTAGAATCTGTGTTAAAACTCACCGGTTAAGGAGCCTCTGATCAACTCCTGAATGACCTCTGGCTTTCAGAGCAATCCACAATCAAGGCGCGACTTTGAAGTAATGTCTAGACCTTACGAAAAGTCGCAACGACGAGTGTGGATTGCTCTGGAAGCCCCGGAGGGCGAGCTCTGAATGCTGCATCTGCGGCGTTGCGCCCCTTGCCAAGGGCTACGGCCATTGGCGGCGAGCCGCGCCTTGCAGCTGCAGCATTCAGAGCACGCAGAGGCCATTCAGGAGCTGATCAGAGGCTCCACTACAACGACTCTCCTGGAGCTCAAGGCTGTTGGACAATGGATGACAACTTCGAAAACCTGAAGATTATGGTGATTGACGACAGCAAGACCATTCGTCGCACCGCAGAGACCCTTCTCAAAAAGGTTGGTTGTGATGTAATTACCGCTACAGACGGCTTTGACGCTCTTGCCAAGATCGCTGACACCCAGCCTAACATCATCTTTGTCGACATCATGATGCCGAGACTGGATGGCTATCAGACCTGCGCCCTGATCAAGAACAACTCGGCGTTCAAGAAGACGCCGGTGATCATGCTCTCCAGCAAGGACGGCCTGTTCGACAAGGCCAAGGGACGCATCGTCGGCTCCGACCAGTATCTGACCAAGCCGTTCAGTAAAGATGAGTTGCTGAATACCATTCGCCAGTATGTGCCACAGGCACAACAGTGATCCCCGCTGAAGCACGGAAACATCGAGGAAATCATGGCCCGCATTCTGATAGTTGATGACTCACCTACCGAAGTGAAGAAGATTTCAAGCATTCTGGAAAAGCACAAGCACGACGTGCTCACCGCCGACAACGGTGCCGACGGTGTCGCCAAGGCCCGTGCGGAGAATCCGGATCTTGTTCTGATGGACGTCGTCATGCCGGGCCTGAACGGGTTCCAGGCCACCCGACAGCTGACCCGGGCCCCGGAAACCGCCTCCATACCCGTGGTGATCGTGACCACCAAGGACCAGGAAACCGATCGCGTCTGGGGCACCCGTCAAGGCGCCAAGGGCTATCTGGTAAAACCGGTCAACGAAGACGACCTGATCAAAACGATCAACAGTCTGATCGCCTGACCTTCACCACGGAGTAAGCATGTCCGACCAGGCCGCCCCTTACGCCGTTCTGACGGATATCGCCCAACGCAGTCGGACCTACGCCGCCGGCCTGCCTGAGCAACAGCAAGCCGTCGAGCTTTGGAACGGCATTGGCTTTGTGCTCGCCGGCCAGCGCTACGTTGCACCCATGGGCGAGGTTGTCGAGATCCTTCACGTCCCCCGCTACACCCATGTACCGGGGGTTCGTTCTTTCATGCTGGGGGCCGCCAACGTCCGCGGCCGCCTGCTGCCCCTGATCGACCTGGCCCATTTCTTCGAGCTGCCCCGCAGCGCCCGCAGTCAGCGGGAGCGCCGCATTCTGGTGATCGAACGTGGCGACATCTTCAGCGGGCTGGTGGTGGACAGTGTCTCCGGCATGCAGTATTTCGCGGTGGATAATTTCGTGGCCGAGCCCACGGACATCCCCGCAAACGTTCAGCCCTTCGTCCAGGGAGGGTATGAGCGCAACGAGGAAACCTGGAAAGTGTTTTCGACTTTCGAGCTGATGGACGACGAACGCTTTCTGGACGTTGCCCAGTGGTGATGGCAATGGCAGGAACATCACCCACCCAGAAACCCGCAGGACAATAACTTGCCAATGAAGAGGCCGGGAGCCAGACAATGAAAAACAGAGCCGGAAGATTCGGCGCGGTTCAGGGAGCCAACAAGCTTGTTGGCGGTCTGATCGCCGCCCTGATCGCACTGACCATCCTGCTCGTTGTGGTACTGTTCATCATCAACAGGGACAGCCAGAACGACCAGGAATACATCGCCAACGCCAACGAGCTGCGGGTCCTGTCCCAGGAGATCGCCAAGAACGCCACCGAGGCCGCCGGCGGTACCGCCGAGGCCTTCGAACAGCTGCGCCGGTCAACGAGTGAGTTCTCCGTACTCTGGGGCAACCTGATCAACGGTAACCCGGAAACCGGCCTGCCCCCCAGCGAACTGGCCCAGCAAAGCCCGGTCGGACAGACCTGGGACGCGGTGCGTGACAACGCCGAGAGCATCATTTCCTCCCGAGAGGCGGTACTGGGCCTGCATTCGGTAGCCCAGACCCTGAACGAGACCATTCCCCAGCTCCAGGTGGAATACGACGACATTGTCCAGATCCTGCTGGACAACAACGCGCCGGCCGAGCAGATCGCCCTGGCCCAGCGCCAGTCCCTGCTGGCGGAGCGGATCGTGCGCTCGGTCAACAACGTACTCTCCGGTGACGAGGACGCGGTTATCGCCGCCGACCGTTTCGGTCGTGACGCCACCCTGTTCGGCCGCGTACTCGAGGGCCAGGTGGAAGGCAATCCGGCCATGGGCATTTCCCAGGTCCAGGACGAGGACGCCATCTACGGCCTGGAAGCCGTCGCCGAGCTGTTCGAGTTCGTGTCCCAGAACGTTGACGCCATCCTTGAGGCCTCTCCCGACCTCTTCAAGGTCCGTCGCGCCGCCAGCGAGATCTTCCAGAACTCCCAGGTCCTGCTGAACGAAACCTCCACCCTGGCGGACCAGTTTGCGGTCCAGGCCAACACCCGTTTCATCAGCCCGGCCCTGGCCTACATCCTGCTGGCCGCCATGGCCGCCATCGTGGTGCTGATCGGTCTGTCGCTGTATCGCGCCGCCCAGGAGCGCCTGGCCAGTACCCAGGAGCAGAACGAGCAGAACCAGAACGCGATCCTGCGACTGCTGGACGAACTGGCCGACCTGGCGGATGGTGACCTCACCACCGAGGCCACGGTTACCGAGGACTTCACCGGTGCCATCGCCGACTCCATCAACTACGCCATCGACCAGATGCGTGGCCTGGTACAGGCCATCCGGGGCACCGCGGTTCGGGTAGCCTCCGCGGCCCAGGAAACCCAGGCCACGGCCATGCACCTGGCGGACGCTTCCGAGCACCAGGCCCAGGAAATTGCCGGCGCCTCCGCGGCGGTCAACGAGATGGCGGTGTCCATCGACCAGGTATCCTCCAACGCCGCCGAATCCTCCGCGGTTGCGGAGCGGTCGGTTGCGATCGCCAAGAAAGGCGCGGAAGTGGTGCAGAACACCATTCGCGGCATGGACAACATCCGCGAGCAGATCCAGGAAACCTCCAAGCGGATCAAGCGTCTGGGTGAATCCTCCCAGGAGATCGGTGACATCGTATCGCTGATCAACGACATCGCCGACCAGACCAACATCCTGTCCCTGAACGCCGCCATCCAGGCG
>NZ_JAWVZL010000082.1:0-13990 GCF_033722195.1 Marinobacter sp. | reverse complement strand
GGGCGTGGACTATTTCACCATCCACGCCGGTGTGCGCCTGCACCATGTGCCGCTGACCGCCAAGCGGGTCACCGGTATCGTCTCCCGCGGCGGCTCCATCATGGCCAAGTGGTGTCTGGCCCACCACACAGAGAGCTTTCTCTACACCCACTTCGAGGACATCTGCGAGATCATGAAGGCCTACGACGTGGCCTTCAGTCTCGGTGACGGCCTGCGCCCCGGCTCCATTGCCGATGCCAACGACGCTGCCCAGTTCGGCGAGCTGGAAACCCTCGGTGAACTCACCAAAATCGCCTGGAAACACGACGTCCAGGTGATGATCGAAGGCCCCGGCCATGTGCCCATGCACCTGGTGAAAGAGAACATGGACAAGCAGCTGGCCTGCTGCGACGAGGCGCCCTTCTACACCCTGGGGCCGCTGATCACCGACATTGCGCCGGGCTATGACCACATCACCTCCGGCATCGGCGCCGCCATGATCGGCTGGTTCGGCTGCGCGATGCTGTGTTATGTCACTCCCAAGGAGCACTTGGGGCTTCCCAACAAGGACGACGTCAAGACCGGCATTATCACTTATAAGATCGCCGCCCATGCGGCCGATCTCGCAAAGGGGCACCCGGGTGCCCAGATCCGGGACAACGCCCTGTCCAAGGCCCGCTTCGAGTTCCGCTGGGAAGACCAGTTCAACCTGGGCCTGGACCCGGACACCGCCCGTGCCTACCACGACGAGACCCTGCCCAAGGAATCCGCCAAGGTGGCGCATTTCTGTTCCATGTGCGGTCCCAAGTTCTGCTCCATGCAGATTTCCCAGGAGGTCCGCGAATACGCCCGGGACAAGGGCATCGAGGAGTCCGCTGCTGTCGATGAGGGCATGAAGGAAATGTCCGAGCAGTTCCGCGCCAGCGGCAGCAAGCTCTACGACAAGGTGTAACCGGTGGGGACCGATGCCCGGGCGTGAGCCCGGGCATCGGGACTTGAAACCCGCGCCTGTGGCCAGCTATTGTTCTGCTTCATCGAATCCGAAGCAGGGCACCCATGTCAGACCAGACTCCTCCCTTCCAGTTTTCCGAGCAGGATGTGGACATCCAGCACCGGGAAACCGTGTTCGAAGGCTTTTTCAGCATGGAGAAGCTGACGCTGCGGCATGCCCGTTTTGCCGGCGGTATGACCGAGAGTTTCACCCGGGAGCTGTTCCTGCGGGGCGACGCCACCTGCGTGCTGCCCTATGACCCCCAGCGTGACGAGGTGGTGCTGCTGGAGCAGTTCCGGCCCGGCGCCCTGGGCCGTGACCAGTCGCCCTGGCTGCTGGAGCTGGTGGCTGGCATGAACGAGGCCGGCGAATCACCGGCGGAGGTGGCCCGTCGCGAAGCCGAGGAAGAAGCCGGCCTGGAATTCCAGACCCTGGAGCACATTCTCGATTACCTGGTGTCCCCCGGCGGTACCACCGAGATGGTGCACCTGTTCTGCGGCCGGGTGAAAACCGAATCCGCCGGCGGCCTTTACGGTCTCGAGGCAGAGCATGAGGACATCCGCGCCCACGTGTTTTCCGCCGATGAGGCCCTGGCCATGGTGGCGGACGGTTCCATCAACAATGCAGCCGGCATCATTGCCCTGCAGTGGCTGCAGATCAACCGGCCCCGGCTGCGTCGTGAGTGGACCTGACCATGCGCGAGTGGACCATGAAGAAGCGCCGCTATGTGCCGGACCTGCGTCGTCTCGGGGCGCTCTGTGAGGGCAACTACCACCGACTTGAGCGGCTGCGCAAACTGGAGTCCGACCAGCCCGAGCAGGCGGAGTTCGAGCTCCATAAGGGCGACACCTATTTTGGCCGGGTCCGGATACAGGTACTGCAGACCGCCCGCTTCACCGAGACCCTGCTGCTGGAGCAGGTGCACAACCCCGGCCGCTGGCTCAACAATCCCCAGTTGACGGTCCGTGTCTATCACGATGCCGCCATGGCCGAAGTGATCAGCTGCTACCGAGACCACCGGATCGCGGCGGTCAACGACTACCCCAACCGCTACATGCACCACCCGGATGAGAAAGTCCAGGTCAACGCCTTTCTGGCGGACTGGCTGGATTTCTGCCTGCGCTTTGGGCATGCGCCCCTCGCCCTGCCGGGCTGGCCCGGCGCCGACGGGGTCGACGAAGGTTGAGAGTGGACGAAGGTTGAGAGTGGACGAAGGTTGAATGGCGGTCGCATCCAGGGTGAGTCACAGTTCGTAAAATGGTTGTTCGCGGCCCAAGTGTGAGGGAAGCCTGGCGGGAGTGTGATGGGGATTCTGGAAACCATCCAGGATTGGCTCTACTCTCGGCCCAGCCCTAGACCAGATAACGGACGATATGACCCACGACCACGACCACGACCACGACCACGACCGACAGGCCCTGCAGGTGCTGCAGCTCACCGATCCCCACCTGATGGCGGATCCCGATGGCGAGCTTCTTGGTGTCAACACCCGTGCCAGCCTCGACGCCGTGGTGGCGGCGGTCAAGCAGTCGGGCTTCAGCCCGGACCTCATTCTGGCCACCGGCGACCTGGCCCAGGACGGCACCGAGGCCGCCTACCGGGCTTTCGCCGAGCGCCTGCAGGCGTTCGACTGCCCGGCGATCTGGATGGCCGGCAATCACGACCATCAGACCAACCTCAACCGCGCCATGGCCGGCACCGACAGCAATCGTCGCCATTTTGTCGCCGGCGGCTGGCAGTTCGTGGCGCTGAATTCGGCGGTGCCCGGTCAGGTGCATGGGGAGCTGGCTGAAGAGGAACTGGCGTTTCTGGAATCGGCCCTGGCCAGTGAACCGGAGTTGCCGGCACTGGTGACCCTGCATCACCACCCTGTGGACATCGGCTGCGACTGGATGGAGAGCATCGGCCTGCGCAACCGGGATGCTTTCTGGCAGGTGATTGACCGCCATCCCCAGGTACGGATCGTGTTGTGGGGCCATATCCACCAGGAGCTGGACCAGACCCGCAAGGGGGTCCGCCTGCTGGCCACTCCCTCCACCTGCATCCAGTTTGCCGAGAACGCCCGCAAGTTCGCCGTCGCCGACATGCCGCCGGGTTACCGCTGGTTCAGTCTGCGGCCTGACGGTGGCTTCGACACCGGGGTGGTGAGGGCGGTGCAGTTTTCCTATCAGCTGGACATGGAAAGTACGGGCTACTGAGCCCGGCTTTCGGACTTTCCTGCCGACCTGGCCTTTTCATCCGCTCGACATCCGGTAAACTGCCCGGAAATACCCGCCGAGGAAGCTGGCCATGAGCGATATTCCACAGGATCTCAAGTACATCGAAACCCACCAGTGGGTACGGGTCGCCGACGACGGCACCGCCACCGTGGGCATCACCGATTTTGCCCAGGAGCAGCTCGGCGACGTCGTCTACATCGGCGTACCGGACGTGGGCGTCACGGTTACCGGCGGCGAGGAAGCCGGCGTGGCGGAATCGGTCAAGTCCGCCTCCGACGTTTTCAGCCCGGTCACCGGGGAAGTGCTGGCGGTCAACGAGGCCCTGGAGGACGAGCCCGAGATCGTCAACGAGGATCCCTACGGCGAGGGCTGGCTGTTCCGGGTGAGGCTGTCGGACCCCGGTGAGCTGGATGGGCTGATGGACGCGGAGGCTTACGCCGCCCACGTCGACGCCGAAGCTTGATCAGGATCCGCCGCAACATGCCCCCGGCTGGGGCCTATCCGGGAAGAACACCATGAAGTTTCCGCCATTATACCTGCGCAAAGGCGCCGAGCGCCGGCTGCGGGCCGGGCACCTCTGGGTCTACAGTAACGAGGTGGACACCCAGCGCTCGCCGCTGACTGCGTTCGAGGCCGGCAGCCAGGCCGAGCTGAGGTCCTCTGCCGACAAACCCCTGGGCACGGTCTTCATCAATCCTCACGCCCTGATCTGCGGTCGCCTGATCAGCCGCGATGCGGACCAGGGCATGACGCCGCAGCGCCTGTCACAGCGCATGGAGCTGGCGCTGTCGCTACGTGAGCGGCTGTTTTCGGAGCCTTTCTACCGCTGGGTTTTTGGCGACAGCGACGCCCTGTCCGGCCTGGTGGTGGACCGGTTTGGCGACGTCGTGGTGGTGCAGATCTCCACCGCCGGCATGGAAACCATGAAGGAAGCCATCGGTCGCGCCATCCAGCGCCTGGTGCATCCCCGTGCGATCGTTTTCAAGAATGACGGCAAGATGCGTTCGGTGGAGGGTCTGGACAGCTACACCGAGGCGTTTGAAGGCGAGGTGCCGGACCTTGTGCGGGTGCGGGAGAATGGTGCCGATTTTGATGTGCCGCTGGCCGGAGGCCAGAAGACCGGCTGGTTCTACGACCACCGGGTCAATCGCCAGCGCCTGCAGGCCTATGCCCCGGGCAAGCGGGTGCTTGATGTGTTCAGCTATGTCGGCGGTTGGGGCATCCAGGCTGCCAGCGCCGGTGCGGCCCACGTGACCTGTGTCGACAGCTCAAGCCAGGCGCTGGACTCGGTCCACCACAATGCCGGACTCAATGGCTTGAGCAACGTGGAGACCCTGGAAGGGGACGCCTTTGCGGCCTTGAAGGCGCTTTGCGACGAGAAGGAGAAGTTCGACATCGTGGTGCTGGACCCGCCGGCCCTGATTCCGCGGCGGCGCGACCAGAAAGCCGGCGAGCAGGCCTATGCCCGGCTCAACCAGCTGGGCTTGCGGCTGCTGGACCGGGAAGGGCTGCTGGTGTCGGCGTCCTGCTCCATGCACCTTTCCCAGGCGGCGCTGCTGGACATCATCCGGGCCAGCGGGCGCAAGATTGACCGTTTCGTACAGTTGCTGGAGCAGGGCCACCAGGCCCCCGACCATCCCGTCGTGCCGGGCATCCCGGAGACCGACTACATCAAGGCCTGTTTCGTCCGTTCACTGACCGGCTTCCTCTGAGCCCTCCGGGCTGGCGGTCTCATCGGCTGTCAGCTCCGCCCGCAGTTGCGCCAGCAGGCTGCGGGCCTCGCTCACCCGCTCCATCCCGGGCAGGCCGTCGGTCCCGGCCAGGGCCTCCAGACGCTGGCTCAGGGCTTCGACCCGCTCGGTCAGCGTGGCCGTGGCCCGCTCCGGCAAAAGCTCCGGCAGCCAGGTGCCGTGCCAGGCCACCAGCTGCGATCGCAGGAAGTCGAAATCGCTGCGGGCAAAGGCAGAGTGCCAGACCGGCATGCCATTGCGGTCCTCGCCGGTGGGATTGGCCTGCCACCGTGCCAGCGGCTGGTCGATCATTACGTCCAGGGCTTCGGCCAGCGACTCCCCGGCCTGGCCGGGCTCGGCGGCCACCGCCGCCAGTGCCTGGGTGAGGGCCACGCGGTTGTTGTAGGCGCACAGCCGGGCCACATCCCGGGGCAGGGCGAAGGCAATCAGACGCAGCAATTCAATGCGCCGGCTCCGGGCATCCACCTGGTCTTCCGGCAGTGAATCCGGGCGCTGGAACAGCTGGGCGCGGAATTCCGGGCGAGGGTCAATACCGCCCCAAAGCAGAACTTCCAGCGGGTGAAAGCCCAGGGTGGCGTAGAAGAAATCGGTGGACTGGTGTTCCTCTTCGAGGAACGCCGGCGTCAGGGGGACTTCCGAGTACACCAGGCCGCTGCGGGGGTAACCCGGTACCCGGTCCAGGTAGCCAGGCAGGATCGGATGGGCGTCGACGGGGTCGCGGTCCTGGGCGATCTGGGGCGGGTTCATGTGGGCCAGCTGGTAGGCCACCAGTGCCTGGCCGTAACTCTGGTGGGAGGCCTGCCACTGCTGCCGGGCCGCCACCAGGTGCTCAGCGGTGGGTGTTTCCAGAAAGCGGGTGATCGCGCCCCGCAGGGTTCCCGCTGCCTCGCAGGCCGCATCGGTCTCCCTGGTAACGGCTTGTTGCAGGCTTTCCGGGGCCTGGATATCCACCGGTGGCGCAATCACCGGCGGCGATGCCGGCTCCTCGCTGCAGGCGGTCAGCAGGGCGGTGGCGGCAAGGGCAAGAGTGCCTGCAATCAGTCTGGTCATAACGTCTGCTCAGTCCCGCAGCGACAGGATGGTCCAGCCCCGGTCACGGGCGTAGTCCGCCAGGGTGGGGTCCGGGTCCACGGCTACCGGGTGGCTGACCTGTTTGAGCAGGGGCAGGTCGTTGTGGGAGTCGCTGTAGAACCAGGCACCGTTGAGGGTCTCCTGGTGGTGTTCCAGCCATTCCCGCAGACGGGTCACCTTGCCCTCCTGGAAACTGGGCACGCCGGCTACAGCGCCGGTGTAGCGGCCATTGACCATTTCCGCCTCGGTGGCAATCAGATGGTCGATCTCCAGCAGGGTGGCAATGGGCTCGGTGACAAAGCGGTTGGTGGCGGTAATGATCAGCAGGGTATGGCCCTGGCGGCGATGATCGTCCAGCAGGTCCTTGGCCTTGGCCAGCATCATGGGTCGGACCTTGACGTCGAGGAACTTCTCGCGCCACTGCTGGAGCTGCTCCGGCTCGTGCCGGGACAGGGGTTCCAGGGCAAAACTCAGGTAGCGGTAAATATCCAGCCCGCCGTTGAGGTACTCCTGGTAGAAGCGGTCATTGGCCTGGCGGTAGTGCTCGGCATCGACGATGCCCTCCTCAACGAGAAACTCGCCCCAGGCATGGTCGCTGTCGCCGGCCAGCAGGGTGTTGTCCAGATCAAAAATCGCAAGCGTCAACGGTGTCTCCTCCTGGGGATGGACGGCTGGGAGTGGCTTACAGGATGGTCATACTAGCACGGTGAAAAGCGATCAGCTGTGTTTGCCGAAGATTGGTGTTTCTGTAAGAATGAAGGCAACTTGGAGATAAGACCGACTTTTTGATAGAGGACTGTGCCGTGATCGATTCAGACGGTTTCAGACCCAATGTCGGGATCATTCTGGTCAACCACAGGGGCGAGGTCCTCTGGGCAAGGCGCATAGGACAGGATTCATGGCAGTTCCCCCAGGGTGGCATCAAACATGATGAGTCACCGGAGGAGGCGCTCTACCGTGAGCTGGCCGAGGAAGTAGGCCTGACCGCAGGCGATGTGGAGATCATCAGCTGCACCCGTGGCTGGTTGTGCTATCGCCTGCCCCGCCGGATGGTGAGACACAACTCCCACCCGGTCTGTGTGGGGCAAAAACAGAAATGGTTCCTGCTGAGGATGCTTTCGCCGGACGAGCAGGTATGCGTCGACGGCAGTGATACACCGGAGTTCGACGGCTGGCAGTGGGTCAGCTACTGGTACCCGTTGGGTCAGGTGGTGTCGTTCAAACGTGAGGTCTATCGGCGGGCCCTGCGAGAGCTGGCCCCCAGGCTGTTTCGCACCATGGAGCAATGGCCGCGCCCAGACGGCCGCTAAGTCTCCTGGCCCAGAGGAGCCCGGGAGAGAAAGGGTGCCAGCGCACCCGGTTCTCTGATCAAGGGCTCCCTTCAATAACGGATTAAGCCGGCATGCTCAGCACACTGCGAAGTATCGTACAAGAAGTGAACGGTGCCCGGGACCTGCAGGAAGCCCTGGATATCATCGTTTCCCGTGTGCAGGGCGCCATGAATACCGAGGTGTGCTCGGTCTACCTGCTGGACCCGGAAACCAACCGCTACATCCTGATGGCCACCGAGGGGCTCTACAAAAAGGCCATCGGCAAGGTCAGCCTGGCCCATTCCGAGGGCCTGATCGGCCTGGTGGGTTCCCGTGAGGAACCCATCAATCTGGAGGATGCGCCTTCGCACCCCCGCTACCGCTATTTCCCGGAAACCGGCGAGGAGCGCTTCAGTTCCTTCCTGGGCGTGCCCATCATTCACCATCGCCGGGTGCTCGGGGTGCTGGTGGTTCAGCAGCGGGAGAACTCGCGCTGCTTCGACGAGGGTGAGGAAGCTTTTCTGGTCACGGTGTCGGCCCAGCTGGCCGGTGTGATTGCCCACAGTGAAGCCACCGGGGCCATCAGCGGTCTGTCGCTGACCGGCCGGGAAGCGCGGGACGTGAGTTTCAAGGGCGTTGCCGGGGCGCCGGGTGTGGCCATTGGCCAGGGCGTGGTGGTGTATCCGCCGGCGGACCTGGACGCCGTACCCGACAAGCAGACCGAGAACATCGACCAGGAACTGACCCTGTTCGAGGGCGCCGTTACCTCGGTGCGTGAAGACATCGAGCGGGTTGCCGAACGGCTTGCCTCCCAGCTGCGGCCGGAAGAGCAGGCGCTGTTCGAAGTTTACCTGCGCATGCTGGACGACAACGCTCTGCCGGGCGAGGTGGTCAACCGGATCCGCGAAGGCAACTGGGCGCAGGGCGCCCTGAAGCAGGTGGTGCAGCAGTACGTGCGGCATTTCGAGATGATGGGCGACCTCTACCTGCGGGAACGCGCTGTCGACATCCGCGACCTGGGCCGGCGCCTGCTGGCCCATCTGCAGGAGGGCGACCATCAGGAACTGGCCTACCCGGAACGCACGGTGCTGATCAGCGAGGAGCTGACCCCGGCGATGCTGGGCGAGGTGCCCCGGGGCCAGCTGGTGGGTCTGGTCTCGGTACGGGGCTCGGGCAACTCCCATGTGGCCATCCTGGCCCGCGCCATGGGTGTGCCTACGGTCATGGGCATGGTGGACATCCCGGTCAACCAGCTCGACAGCAAGGAAATGATCGTCGACGGCTTCGAGGGCCAGATCTTCGCATCGCCGTCCGCCGAGCTGCGCTCCTACTATCAGGAGATCTGCGAAGAGGAAGACGCCCTGTTCCGCGGCCTCGAGGCACTGCGGGACAAGCCCTGTGAGACCACCGACGGCCATCGGGTCTCGCTGCTGGTGAACACCGGCCTGATGACCGACGTGGTGCGTTCGCTGAACCACGGTGCCGAGGGCATCGGCCTGTACCGCACCGAAGTGCCCTTCATGATCAAGGAGCGCTTCCCCTCCGAGCAGGAGCAGCGGGAGTATTACCGGGAACAGCTGGAGGCTTTCGCGCCCAGCCCGGTCACCATGCGCACGCTGGATATCGGCGGCGACAAATCCCTGAGCTATTTCCCCATCAGCGAGGAGAACCCCTTCCTGGGCTGGCGGGGTATCCGGGTCACCCTGGACCATCCGGAAATCTTCCTGGTGCAGGTGAGGGCCATGCTGAAGGCCAGCGAGGGCCTGAACAACCTGCAGATCATGCTGCCGATGATCAGCAATATCTCCGAGGTGGAGGAGTCGCTGCACCTGATCTATCGGGTCTATCACGAGGTCAGGGAGGAGGGCTACAACATCCATATGCCCAAGGTGGGGGTGATGGTGGAGATACCCGCTGCGGTCTACCAGGTTCGCGAACTGGCGGAGCGGGTGGATTTCCTGTCGGTGGGATCCAACGACCTGACCCAGTACCTGCTGGCGGTGGATCGCAACAACCCCCGGGTGGCGCAGCTCTATCATTCCTACCATCCGGCGGTGCTGCAGGCACTGGTGCGTATCGCCCACGACTGCCATGCCGTGGGCAAACCGGTGAGCATCTGTGGTGAGCTGGCGGGCGACCCCGGCGGCGCGGTACTGCTCATGGCCATGGGCTACGATGCCCTGTCCATGAACGCCGCCAGCCTGCCCAAGGTCAAGTCAGTGATCCGCAGTATCGGCCGCGACTGGGCCGCCCAGCTGCTGGAGGACATCCTGCTGCTGGACTCGCCCCACGTGATCAAGAGCTGTGTCGATCTGGCCCTGCGCAGCGCCGGTTTCGGCCGCTATCTGCGCCCGGGCCGCAGCTCCGCCGACGCCCTCAGCCAGGCCCAGTAGGCTTTCCGGGCGGGTAACGGCGCCCGGACCGCCGCCAAAGCAGGTGCCCTAGCAGTTTAGGGTGTGTACTCTAGGAGCCATTGCTAGGCTAGAAGTATTGAGGCCGGCCAACGTGGGCCGGTGCCAAATCCTCTGACGATGGTCGACCCATGAAGGCAGCCAGCACAAACATCAAACCCAGACCCCGGATCGGACTCGCTCTCGGCGGCGGTGGTCCACTGGGCGGAATCTACGAGATTGGTGCCCTGAGGGCCCTGGATGAGGCTCTGGACGGCATCGACTTCAACGACATCGACGTCTACGTAGGGGTCAACGCCGGCTCCTTCGTGGCCGCCAACCTGGCCAACCAGATGACCACCGCCCAGCTGTGCCGGATCTTCGTGCGCAACGAGGCCGAGGTTCATCCCTTCCATCCGGAAGTCTTCTATCGCCCGGCGCTGCGGGAGTTCGGCAGCCGTCTGCTGGCGGTGCCGGGGCTGATGGCCAGCGCCATCGGCCGTTTCGTCAACAATCCCTACGACCAGAGCCTGCTGGAAGCCCTCACCATCCTGGCCCAGGCGGCGCCCGCCGGGCTGTTCGACAACGAGGCCCTGCACGAGTACCTCAAGCGCGCCTTCACCATGCTGGGCCGTACCAACGATTTCCGCCAGTTGCGCCGCAGCCTCTATATTGTGGCGGCGGATGTGGAGAGCACCGAGGCGGTCTGCTTCGGCGCCCCGGGCTTTGACCATGTGTCCATTTCCAAGGCGATCCAGGCCAGCATGGCCTCGCCGGGTCTCTATGTGCCGGTGGATATCGATGGGCGCTATTATGTCGACGGCACCCTGCGCAAGGGGCTGCACGCCTCGGTGGCCTTCGAGGACGGTGCCGACCTGGTGTTCGCGGTCAACCCCCAGGTGCCCATAGACGCCAGCGAAGCGGTGCGCTCCGGCTCCATGAAAGCCGGCGCTCTGACCCGCTCCGGCATGCCCAACCTGCTGTCGCAGATGTTCCGGACCATGGTCTACTCGCGGATGCAGTCCGGCATCGCCCAGTACGGTCGTGACTACCCGGACAAGGATATCCTGCTGTTCGAGCCCACCCGGGACGACGCCAAGCTGTTCTTCGCCAACGTGTTCAGTTTCCAGTCCCGGCGCATGGTCTGCGAGCACGCCTACCAGATGACCCGGCGGGATCTGCTGGAGCGGGCCGATGAGCTCGAGCCCAGGCTGGCCCGCTACGGCATCAAGCTGCGGCGGGACCGGCTGGAGGACGAGCAGCGTACCATCAGCACCAGCCTCTATGGCGAGATGCTGCCGCTCTACGTGGCCAAGGGCCGGCGCAAGCGCGCCGAGAAAGGGCGGATCAGCAGCAGTCTGGACAATGTCACCGAGCTGATCCAGAAGGCGTTGTAACCTCCGACTCCGCCGCAGTGGCGGTCAGGCCGGCAGCGCCTCAGGGCTGGAATTTCAGGACCTGGGCGTCGTCACGGCGACCGCCTTCCCGTTCCAGCCTCTCCAGATAGTCCTGCCAGAACTCGGACTGCCGCTCTCCCAACTCCCTCAAGTAGTCCCAGCTGAACAGGCCGGAGTCGTGGCCATCGCTGAAGGTGAGCTTGAGGGCGTAGTTGCCCACCATCGCCGCTCCGGTCACCAGCACGTCACGCTTGCCGGTCTGCAGCTTGCCCGGACCATTGCCATGGCCGCGCACCTCGGCGGAAGGGGAGTAGACCCGAAGCAGCTCGAAAGGCAGCTCGTGCACCTTGCCATCGGTGTATTCCAGCCGCATCAGGCGGCTCTGCTTGCGGATCTTGATGTCAACGGGGCGGGGTGTGTCGCTCATGATGGTGGTCCAGGGCAGTAGGGCAGGCTCCGGCCGCCGGCCGGAACCCGGTATGGTCAGAGAATGTAGCGGCTCAGGTCTTCATCCTCGGACAGCTCGCCCAGTTTCTCGTCCACGTATTCGGCGGTCACCTGGAAGCTGTCGGTGACGCCGTCGCCGGCCTCGAAGGACAGCGTCTCCAGCAGCCGCTCAAGCACCGTGTGCAGACGCCGGGCCCCGATGTTCTCGGTGGTCTCGTTGACCTTCCAGGCCACCTCCGCAATGCGCTCGATGGCGTCATCGGTGAAGGTCAGGGACAGGCCTTCGGTGCCCATCAGGGCTTCGTACTGCTGGACCAGGGACGCGTCGGGTTCGGTCAGGATACGCTTGAACTGTTCGGTGGTCAGCGCCTGCAGCTCCACCCGGATCGGCAGCCGGCCCTGCAGCTCGGGAATCAGGTCCGAGGGCTTGGACAGGTGGAAGGCACCGGAGGCAATGAACAGGATGTTGTCGGTGCGGATCATGCCGAACTTGGTGCTCACCGTGCTGCCCTCGATCAGCGGCAGCAGGTCCCGCTGCACGCCCTCGCGGGAAACGTCGGCGGAGCCGGTTTCCGAGCGCTTGGCCACCTTGTCGATCTCGTCGATGAAGACGATGCCGTTCTGCTCCACCGCCTGAATGGCCTTTTGCTTGATCTCTTCCTCATTGACCAGCTTGGCGGCTTCCTCGTCGCGGACCCGTACCATGGCATCCGCCACCTTCATCTTGCGGGTCTTGCGCCGCTCCGAGGACATGTTGGAGAAGATGTTCTGGAGCTGGTTGGTCATCTCCTCCATGCCCGGTGGCGCCATGATCTCCACACCGGCTCCGGGGTTCTTCAGTTCGATCTCGATTTCTTTGTCGTCCAGCTGGCCTTCCCGGAGCTTCTTGCGGAACAGCTGACGGGTGGAGGAGTCCTCGGCCGGCCTGCTGTCCTGCTCGAACGAACGGGCAGGCGGCAGCAGGGCGTCCAGGATGCGGTCCTCGGCGGCGTCCATGGCACGATGCTTGTGGCGCTGCATTTCCTTTTCCCGCAACAGTTTCACCGCCATGTCCGCCAGGTCCCGGATGATGGACTCCACATCCCGGCCCACATAGCCCACTTCGGTGAACTTGGTGGCCTCCACCTTGAGGAAGGGGGCGTCGGCCAGTTTCGCCAGGCGCCGGGCGATTTCGGTCTTGCCCACACCGGTGGGGCCGATCATCAGGATGTTCTTGGGGGTGATCTCGTCACGGAGCTCGCTGTCCAGCTGCATCCGGCGCCAGCGGTTGCGCAGGGCAATGGCCACGGCGCGCTTGGCTTCGTCCTGCCCGACGATGTGCTTGTTCAGTTCGTGGACAATTTCACGGGGAGTCATTGCAGACATGATTGCTCCGGGTCAGTCGTTGGCGGACAGCACTTCGAGAGTACGGTTGTGGTTGGTGTAGATGCAAATGTCGGCGGCGATATCCAGGCCCTTCTCGACAATCTCGGCGGCGCCCAGTTCGGTGTTCTCCAGCAGTGCCCGGGAGGCGGCCTGGGCAAAGGGGCCGCCGGAACCGATGGCGATCAGGCCCTGCTCCGGTTCGATCACGTCGCCGTTGCCGGTGATGATCAGGGAGGCGGTCCTGTCGGCTACCGCCAGCAGGGCTTCAAGGCGTCGCAGGGCCCGGTCCGTGCGCCAGTCCTTGGCCAGCTCCACCGCCGCCCGGGTCAGGTTGCCCTGGTGTTTCTCCAGCTGGGCTTCGAAGCGCTCGAACAGGGTAAAGGCATCGGCGGTACCGCCGGCAAAACCGGCGATCACCTTGTTGCCGTACAGGCGGCGAACCTTGCGGGCATTGCCCTTCATGACGGTGTTGCCGAGGGAAACCTGGCCGTCGCCACCCATGGCAACGGTATCGCCGCGCCTTACCGAAAGAATCGTGGTCATGTCTGCTCCAGAGGCCGGAGGATGAATGGTCCATCGATAATGGCGCCAGGGCGGCGTTTTTCAAGTGCCGTCAGTGACCTGGCCGTTCCGGACAACAGTTGAGGCAGCTGGCCTGGTGCCGGCCCGGTCAACCCTGCTTCTTGGGGATGCGCCGCACCAGCGGCTGGATGTTGATGGCCACCAGCTTGTCGATGGCAGCATTCATCTGGCTGCGGCTGTCAAAGGGGCCCACGTTGACCCGGTACCAGGTGGAGCCGTTATCCAGGTCGATACGGTCGACCCGGGCTCGTAAGCCCTGGAAGGCAATCTGGGCACGCTGGCGTTCAGCGTCCTGATGGCTGCGGAAAGAGCCGGTCTGGACCAGGTAGCTGGTATTGGGGTCGGCCGGGGCCGGGCTGTACTCCTCCACCTTGGGGGGGACCACCTCGGAATCCGGCAGTATGTCGTAGAAGCGGAAGCCGCCGTCTTCCTTGGCGGTGGGCGCGGGGGTCTTTGGCGGCTGCTTGGCGGGCGCGGTGACTGCCGGC
>NZ_JAWVZL010000081.1:0-14380 GCF_033722195.1 Marinobacter sp. | reverse complement strand
GGTGGATATTGACGAGCAGCCCGGCAACGCCAAGCCGGAGAAGATACCCACCCTGAAACCGGCCTTCGCCAAGGACGGCACCGTAACCGCCGCCAACTCCAGCTCCATCAGTGACGGCGCCTCGGCCCTGGTGCTGACCACCGGTGATGAGGCCAGCCGTCGCGGGCTGACGCCCCAGGCCCGGATTCTTGCCCATGCCACCCATGCCCGCCTGCCGGCGGAGTTCACCATCGCGCCGATCGGTGCTATTGAGAAAGTGCTCAAGCGCGCCGGCTGGGACAAATCCGACGTGGACCTGTTCGAAATCAACGAAGCCTTTGCGGTGGTGACCCTGGCGGCGATTCGTGAACTGGGGCTGGATCATGACAAAGTCAACGTCAACGGCGGCGCCTGTGCCCTGGGGCACCCGATCGGCTCCTCCGGCTCCCGTATCATCGTGACCCTGATCAACGCCCTGAAGCAGCGCGGCCTCAAGCGCGGTGTCGCGGCCCTGTGCCTGGGCGGTGGCGAAGCCACGGCCGTTGCGATCGAGCTGATGTAGGAGAGGGCGGTTCGTCAGAACCGCCTGTAGCCGGCCCGGCCGGGTGGCCGCCCTGATCAGAACCGGATCAGGGCGGAACCCCAGGTGAAACCACCGCCGAAGGCTTCCAGCAGCAGTATTTCGTTCTTCTGGATACGGCCGTCGCGAACGGCCGCGTCCAGCGCGAGCGGGATGGAGGCGGCGGAGGTGTTGCCGTGCTTGTTGACGGTGACCACCACCTTGTCCATGGACATGCGCAGTTTCTTGGCGGTGGCGGCGATAATGCGGATGTTTGCCTGGTGGGGCACCAGCCAGTCGATCTCGGACTTATCCATGTTGTTGGCAGCCAGGGTCTCGTCGACGATCTTGCCCAAGGTGTTGACCGCGATCTTGAACACCTCGTTGCCCTTCATTTCCACGAACGCCTTGCCCGCTTTGACCTGGTCAAAGCCGTCGGAAATGCCGTAAGGCACCCGCAACAGGTCCTCGTACTGGCCGTCGGCATGGATGTGGGTGGACAGGATGCCGGTTTCCTCACTGGCTTCCAGCACCACCGCCCCGGCGCCGTCCCCGAACAGGATGCAGGTGCCGCGGTCTTCCCAGTTCAAAATCTTCGAGAACACCTCCGAGCCGATCACCAGCGCCTTGCGGCTGGCACCGGTCCTGACGAACTTGTCCGCCACCGACAGGGCGTAGACAAACCCGCTGCACACGGCCTGGATATCGAAGGCCGGGCAGCCGTGCAGGCCCAGGCGGGCCTGCAGGATGCAGGCGCAGCTGGGGAAGATCTTGTCCGGTGTACTGGTGGCGAAGACGATCAGGTCGATTTCCTTCGCATCGATTCCGGCCGCGGTGATGGCCTCGCGGGCGGCCTGTTCGGCCAGGTCCACCGCGGTCTGGCCATTGTCCACGATGTGGCGCTGTTCGATGCCGGTGCGCTCCCGGATCCACTGGTCGGAAGTGTCCACCAGTTTTTCCAGATCCGCGTTGGTCATGATGTTCTCGGGCAGATACGAGCCCGTGCCGGCGATTCTTGCGTAGGTCATTCAGTCAGTTCCCAACCGTCGCTGGAGTGCCACCCGTTCACTCTTCGGTGTTGTGGTCACGCGTGTGTAACAGAACTGCCAGTCTATAGCGTAGCACCTCTCAGGGTTATTAGCGGTTTGTCAAAGGCCTTGGCTGGTGCGGCGGCGCAGGCGGCTCAGTAGGGCTGCCGGTGGTCGGCCAGAACTGTGCCCACTGCCAGGGCCTCGGCTTCGTGGGATTCGTCCCGCCAGGTTTCCGCCAAAGCTTCCGCCTGCCACTGCTGCATGGCCGGCAATGCCAGTATCCGCTCGACATAGCCCCGGCTCAGGTCGTCCCGGGCAATACCGTAGGTCTGGCACCGGAACACCACCGGTGCAAAGAATGCATCCACCGCGGTGAAGCGGTTGCCCGCCAGGTAGGGGCCGCCAAAGCGGGTGAGACCCTCGGTCCAGAGCTGAGAGACCCGATCGATGTCTTTTCGCAGTGCCGGTGCAACCTCGGACAACTCGACACGCAACCCCACGTTCATCGTGCAGATACTGCGCAGGGCGCTGAAACCGGAATGCATCTCCGCCGTTGCGCAGCGCGCCCAGGCTCTCTGGTGACGGTCTTCCGGCCAGACACCCGCGTGGCTCTCGGCCAGGTACTCGACAATGGCCAGCGAGTCCCAGACGGTGATCTCACCGTCCAGAAGGCAGGGCACCTTGCCGCTCGGGTTGATGGCGCGAAAAGGCGTCCACAGGCTCTGGTCGCCGAACGGCAGCATCTTTTCCTCGAAAGGCACGCCCAGGACCTTGAGCAGAACCCAGGGCCGCAGGGACCAGGACGAGTAGTTCTTGTTGGCGATATACAGGCTGTACATGGTGAGTTCCTCTGTCGTATAAATCGAACGGTGCCGAGCAATGGCACTATTAGAAATGCCGGCAGAGCAGGGCGTCCATGGATAAATCAGAAACAAGGCCTTCGGAAAATACGAACGTATCCGGCATCAAGCTGGAGCAGCTGCGCTCCTTCGTGCTGGTGGCAGAGGAAGGCAACCTGACGCGGGCCGCCCGCCGTCGCCATACCACGCCTTCCGCGGTGAGCGAGCACCTTCGCCAACTCGAGAGCCAGCTTGGCCTTTCCCTGTTCGAGCGCTCCGCCCGCGGTATGCAGCTGACCCGGGCGGGGGAGGCCCTGCTGGTACCGGCTCAAAAGGCGCTGGGTCAGGTCGGTAATCTTCTCGAAATGGCCCGAAGTCTCGGCGACAATCCACTGACTGCAATGGAAATAGGGCTCAATGCGCCGCCGGAATATCTGAAGGTGGATCAGCTGATCCAACAGGCTGCCAGGACGCTTCCCCAGCTCTCCCTGGAGCTTCGCACCAGTGCTTCGGCCCGGATTGCCGGGCTGGTGGCGGAGGGTTCACTGGACATGGGCTTCGTCTACGGCGATTGGTCCTCCGACTCTCGGCTGGTGTGCCACAAGCTCGTATCAATCCGGGTCTGCGTGGTGGGGCCGCCGGATGGCCCGGATGCATTGCCCGAGACAATGGCCCAGCGGGCACGGCTGCCCTGGATATGGCCCTCCGCCACTTGCCCTTTCATTGGCCTGGTGCCCCGGGTTCTCGGAGAAGGCTGGAAAGGAGCCAATCGGGTCACCACGTCCGAAGATGAGCACACCACCGTCGCCATGATCCGGGCCGGCATGGGGTTTGGGCTGGTTGAGCGAGCCTTCGCCGAGAACTGGGCCCGCCAGGGCGCCGTGCGACTTTACGAGAGTCCCCGTCTGGAGCTGCCGTTAAGCCTCTGCGTGCACCGCGACAAAGCCGACAGGGAGCGTTACCGCGCCTGCATCCGGTTGGTGGGGAGCCTCTGGCAGCCGGCACCGGTGACAGAAACCGGCTGATTTCGAAAGTTTTGCTAGGCTTCCAGAAAAGGCCATCACACGGAGACGCCGGAATGCCTTATCAATCGGACGACGAATTGCCGGAGAGCGTTCGTGAGAACCTGCCGCCCCATGGCCGGGAAATCTACCGCAAGGCCTTCAATTCGGCCTGGGAGGACTACAAGGATCCGGAGGACCGCCGTGGCGATGACAGCCGGGAGGAGACCGCCCACCGGGTCGCCTGGGCGGCGGTCAAGGAGAAGTACCACAAGCAGGGTGGGCGCTGGGTGCGGAACCAGTGAATCCGGCTGCAGCCATCCGTCGGTGCAGACCGGCGCACGGGCGCCGGATCAGACCAGCCAGCCGAAAAGAAAATCGAACAGGGCGCTGAAAAAGCCGCCGGAGCTTTTGGCCGAGGTGGTGCGTACCGGGGTCGGTGGTGCTGTTTCCAATGATGCCGCAGCCATTTCCTCGGCGGGGACCGGCGCGGGTTCTGCTTTCTGCGCGGCATCCTGTGGGCTCGGCTCGGTAACGGCTGAGGCGCTCAGGGCCATCTCCGGCTCGGCCGGGTCAGGTGTGGCGGGTGCGGGAGTGCTCACCGGGTTCTGGGCGGTCAACACTGGTTCGGGTTCAATCCCTGGGCTCGCCGGCTCTGGCCTTGGCTCGGACGCCGGCGCGTCGGTGACCGATGCCATCATCCCAGCGCCGTTATCGGATTGCTCGGTTACCCGGGCCACAGTGACCGGAGCCGCGCTCGCCGGCATCGCCTGGTCCTTAGATACAGGCAGGGTTTCGGGCTTCGGTTGTTCTACAGGAGGCTTGGAAGTGGCCAACAAAGCTTGGGTTTCGGGCTCTGGAGCCGGCGGCGCCTGGACCGGCTCACGCGCTACCGGCCGTGCTGTCGATGCCGGCTCCTCGCGGCGCTCTGGCGCCGCCACCGGCAGATCCAGTGCCGCCATGGCGGCACGAGGGCTTGCCACTGAGTTGGTGCTCAGGGTCTGTTCCGGCCGGGCCACGGCTCCCAGTGCGGCCAGGGTTTCCGCATCCAGCTTGCCGGAGACCGTCAGACCCCGGGTGTCGGTCTGGTACTGCCGGATGGCGGCTCTGAGCGTTTCATCCAACCAGCCATCCGCCTTGCCTATGTCATAGCCCGCGCCATAGAGCGCGTTCTCGGCGGCGAAGATCACTTTCGCGGTGTCGCCGTGGGCCGCGGCACCCAGCAGTACGTACGCCCCCAACAAGCACCGGCCCAATGTCCGGGTAACAGTCACCCTGCCCATAACAACTCCCTCCCTGGTCTTCATCCGGTGAAGAATGGTTGAGAATTGAAAGTATCAGTATTTGAGGGGGCCGCCCGTGATGGAGGTAGCAGAAGTGGAGGATTCCGGATGGACGAACCAATTCCGGCAAGGATACGAGCGCGGGCAGGGGCGGCTTAGCTGGCCGCCCTGTAATGCTCAAGCATTGAGGCCATGTCGTCCCCCAGCTCATTAACGTGTTCGCTGGAGGTGTCCCGCTGGGCATAGGAGCGCAGGCCGATGATCTGGGCCTGTACCAGACGCGCCAGACGATTGCAGTCGGTGCCCGCTTTCAGCTCGCCGCGGGCCCGGGCTCTTGCCAGCAGATCCGCAAGCGCCAGTTCGATCTCGCTGAGCATGGCGTTGGCCTGCCTGCCCAGCGGGTTCTGCTCATGACTCACTTCCAGCAGGGTCTTGACGATCATGCAGGCCCTGGCCGGCGTCTCGCTGCTGGGCGAGAAAGCAGTGGCCAGATTGCGGAGGTATTCCTGCAAGCCGGTCAGAATGGAGTTGTAGCCCTCCAGGTGTGCCGCCAGTTCCTCACCCCCGCGCTGTGCGTACAGTTTCAGGGCTTCGGCAAACAGGCCATCCTTGCTGCCGAAAGCGGCATACAGGCTGCCCGGGCGCATATCCAGGGCCTGCTCGATCTGCTTCATCGAAGTGCCGTAATAGCCCCGTTGCCAGAAAAGGCCCATTGCCTTTGCCACTGCTTCCTGTCGATCAAACTTTGCCAACCTGCCCATAACATCCACTGCCTCGAATGAAGTCACAGTTTAACTTGAATGAATGCTCAATAACAGATAGCCTGAAGTTTATGAGCAATCACTCAAAAAAAGGAGTTGGTTATGTCAAAGTTTCCCCTGCACGACCAGAATTCAGCCCCCGCGGATGCCAAGCCTCTACTGGAGGATTCCAAGAAGGTGTTCGGCATGATTCCCAGCCTGCACGCCGTGATGGCGGAGGCGCCGGGCGTACTGGAAGGCTACAAGAAGCTTCATCAGCTGGTGCTCGACAGCAGCTTCGACAACGACGAGAAGACCGTGGTCTGGCAGACCATCAACGTGGAGCATGCCTGCCACTACTGCGTACCCGCCCACACCGGCATCGCCAAGATGATGGAAGTGTCCGATGACATCACCAACGCCCTGCGGGACGAGACAGCGCTGCCCAATGACAGACTGGAAGCCCTGCGCACCTTCACCCTGGCGGTGGTCCGCAAGCGTGGCGAAGTGAACCGGGAGGATCTGGACGCCTTCTACAGCGCCGGTTACAAGCACCGGCAGGTGCTCGAGGTGGTCCTGGTGGTTTCCCAGAAGGTGATGAGCAACTACATCAATCACATCGCCGAGACACCGGTGGACGAGCCCTTCAAGAAGTTTGCCTGGAAAAAGAACGGCTGAGGAAGCCCGCCCCCGGCACCAAGTGTGGTTAAACTGACGCAAAGCGCCAGAGCCAAGTCCCTTAAGTGAGGAAACGCCAATGCCAGCAAGCCCCCTGCCGGAATCCGAAGACCGCCTGATCCAGGGCCTGCGGCAGGGGGATGGCGACGCCTACCGGGAAGCTGTCCGGCTCTACACCCCTGGTATGATGGCGGTGGCCCGTTTCTACCTGAACCCGGCAAACGCCGAGGATGTGGTCCAGGATTGCTGGGTGGCCGTCATCGACGCCATCGGCAAATTCGAGGGCCGTTCGGGGCTGAAAACCTGGCTGCATCGTATTGTTGCCAACCGCGCCAAGAATCGGCTCAGGAACACCCGGCGGGAAGTGGATACCGACTTCAGCGAGGCTCTCGATCCGGACCTGGACAGGCGGTATGGCCCCAATGGCCGATGGTTGCAACCGCCAACCCTCAGAACTGATGAGACTGCAGACGCCTTGATAGAGAATGATGCCCTCAAGGACTGCCTGGACAAGCACCTGTCGGCATTGCCCGACAGCCAGCGCTCGGCGCTGATGCTCTACGAGACGCACCACCACAAATCCGAAGACGTGTGTAACATTCTGGACGTGAGTCACTCTAACCTGAGGGTGTTGATCCATCGCGCCAGACAGAAGATCTTTCTGATGGTGGAGGAATTCCAGGAGACAGGCGAATGCTGAGCTGTCGGGGTCTGGCGACCATTGCCAGCGACTATATTGATGATGAACTGGGCACCGTGAACAAGATGTCGGTGCGAATGCACCTGCTCATGTGCCCTCACTGCCGGTCGTTCATTGGCAGCCTTCGCAGCACCACCGAGGTACTCAAGCTGCACTCGGAGGTAGAAGTCCGTGAGTCCTATATCCAGCGCGTCGAGCAGGAGGTGCAGCAGGCGCTTGAACGACGCCGTTCCGATCCGCGCCCCTGAGAGTTGCTATCAGGTGCCTTCTTGCAGGGGGTGAGGGATTTCAACCATGGCCACGAGGCCCTTTCCGGCACCCGAAGAGAAGGCGAGTCGGCCCCCGTACCTCCCTACAATGTCCACCACAATGGCAAGTCCCAGACCATGACCGGGTGTCTGCTCATCCAGCCTTAGGCCGCGTTGGCCAAGGCGTTCCAGTTCCTGGTCACCGACACCCGCGCCATCATCGGTTACCCGGATAAGGATGCATCGGCGGCTCTGGGAAAGATCCAGCTCGACGCATCGACTCGACCATTTGCCCGCGTTGTCCAGCAGATTGCCAAGAATTTCGTTCAGATCATGCTCGTCCACCGGCCAGCGGGTTTCGTCCGCAAGCGACGTGGAGAGTTCGAAGGATCTGTCGGGATAGAGCCGGCCCAGCATCCAAAGTAACTCCCGGGCCTGCCGGACAGGGTAGGCGCTTCTGCCCACTTGCGGGCCGGCAAATCGGCTGCGGCGCATTTCCGCCTCCAGTTGCCGGTCGATGTCGCCGAGCCGGGCCGCGATTTGATGCCTGAGATGGGCATCCAAGGGGCGGTCTGGGTCCTCGAGCACCTGCCTAACCGCGGCAATGGGTGTCTTGACGCTGTGGGACAGGTTCGCCAGCGCATCCCGTGAGCGGGCCAGGCGCTGATCCAGGGAGTCCAGCAACTGGTTGAGCTGCAGCACGAGGGGGCGGAATTCCTCGGGAGCGTCGACCTGGATCCGGGAGATTTCACCCTCCTGGAGCCGCTTGAGGGTCGTTTTCAGGGCCATCACGGGCCGCAACGAGAGGTTTATGCCCAGCCAAATCACCGCCACCAGCAGCAGGATCAACAGCAGGGACACAATCGCGGTCCAGATGTGGAGCTCGTTCTGGCTACGATGCAGGGTGGCAAGGTCTTCGGCCACAATCACGACAATCGGCGTCTTGCCAACCGTGACAGAAGCCCGGTAGGCGAGTATGTCTGAAGGCGCGCCGGCGACATCCGCCTCCTCGATACGAAGAGATCCGGCTGCCGTGGACTTGACGAGTGGCTCCAGGAACGGGGCCCAAGCTTGAGGCGAAATCAGCGTACGTGATGGCGAATGGATGGCAAATGCGTGATGAAAGACTTCCTCGAAGTAGTCGCCGGTCTGAAGAGCATCCAGATTGCCGCCTGATTCATGGATCTGGTGGGCCAGGAAGGCCACCTCGTCCTTAAGCCGGCCCTCCACGAACTCTTGCGACATCCGGTCCAGTAGCAGGCCATGGACCAGCCAGGCCAAGGCCATGAGGCTGATGCCGGCCGGCAGCAGAAGAGCCAGCAAGGTACCCCTGACCGATTTGTGTTGGCTAAACAGTGTCATTGAATCGGTAGCCCTGACCGCGCCGGGTGGAAATGGTCTCCGGCCCCAACAGTTTGCGGAGACGGCGAATGTAGGCCTCGATAACATTGTCGCTGGGATTGTCGTTGAGGCTGTATAGCTGCTCCATGAGCTGCTCTTTGGAAAAAACCTGCCCCGGGCGGCTCATGAGGCAGCGCAACAGGCGGAATTCGGTGCCGGTGAGGCTGTGCTCGGTGCCGTCGTCAAGCCTCAGGCTCTGCCGGTTCTCGTCCAGTTCAAAACGGCCGATCCTGACCAGGGCCTGGCCCCGGCCTTCGCTCCGGCGGACGATCGCGTAAAGCCGCGCGATCAGTTCCTCAGTCTGGAATGGCTTGGCCAGGTAGTCATCGGCACCGGCTTTCAGACCATTCACCTTGTCCTGCCAGTCTCCCCGGGCGGTCAGTATCAATACCGGCAGGTGGACGCCTTTCTGGCGCCACTTGCGCAGCACCTCGAGGCCGCTGCCGTCGGGCAGGCCCAAATCGAGCACAACCGCGCGGTAATCCTCCTGCTCACCAAGGACGGATGCCTCCCGCGCGGTACCGGCCGAGTCCACGCTGAAACCGGCTTTCCCCAGCTGGCTGGCCAGGCTGTCGCCGAGCAATCGGTCGTCCTCCACCAGCAGTAGTCGCATGTGTTGTTTCCTTCCCTGTAAATGGTTCGCCTTTTTTCAGAAAGAATTCAGGTTGATGAGCGATGGTAACAGGCAATCCTGGCCATGGCTCCGTTCCCCGGTGCTGTCGCCAGCTTTCAAAGTGTCATCTGTGCAAAGGAAGAAGATGAAATGAACGCGACAAAGTTCCTTGTAGCCACTGCCGCGCTGACGGTTTCGGCCTCGGTGCTCGGTGCCGGATCACACAGCGGGGGTCATCACGGGGCCGCCATCGGCGAGCCCGGCCTGGCCTCCGAGGCTAGCCGCACCATCAATGTGGAAATGCACGACAACTATTACGAGCCCGAGTCCATCAACGTGCAACCCGGTGAGACGGTCCGGTTCGTAGTGGAAAATAAAGGCAATCTGGTTCACGAGTTCAACATCGGCACGCCGGCCATGCACGAGGCCCATCAGTCGGAAATGAAAATGATGGTGGAACATGGCGTGATCCAGGGCGGCACGCTCAACCACCAGATGATGGAAATGGACATGGGGGACGGCCACTCCATGAAGCACGACGACCCCAACAGCGTGCTTGTGGAGCCCGGTCAGAGCAAGGAGATCGTCTGGACCTTTGAAGGAGGCGCGCAAATTGAGTTTGCCTGCAACATTCCCGGCCATTACCAGGCTGGTATGTACGGCGACGTGAATTTTGAGTGATAACACCCTGTGAGAGCGCGATTTTTTCAGCCCGGCGACAGGTCGTCGCAGGGTAGTGTATTTGAGGAAGTGGAGTGCATAGCATGAAATTACGCCATCTGGTTGGGGTTTTTGCCCTGTGTCTGCCGGCCATCGGTTGGGGCGGCGAATACCACCTGAGCGTTGATCGGGTAACCATCGACACCGGTGATTTCGTCAAGGAAGGCATCGGATACAATGGCAAATCGCCGGGTCCGGTGCTTCGATTCAAGGAAGGCAAGGACGTCACCATCCATGTGACCAACAACCTGGATGAAATGACGTCCGTGCACTGGCACGGGCTCATTCTGCCGTTCAAGCAGGACGGTGTGCCGGGTGTCAGTTATCCGGGTATCAAACCGGGAGAAACCTTTACCTACCGCTTCCCGATCGTCCAGGCCGGCACTTACTGGTTCCACAGCCACTCCGGCTTCCAAGAGCCGGACGGCGCCTACGGCGCCATTGTGATCGAGCCCAAGGACCGTGAGCCCTTCCGTTACGACCGGGAATACGTCATCCAGCTTGCCGACAAGCACTCCCATTCCGGTGACCGTATCATGCGCAACCTGAAGACCTCGGCGGATTACTACAACCGGCAGCAGCAAACGGTGGCTGATTTCTTCCGGGAATCGTCCGACAACGGCTTCATGGCCACCCTGAAAGACCGCCTGATGTGGGGTGAGATGCGGATGATGAAAGCGGACATCGAGGACGTCCAGGGCTTTACCGGGCTGATCAACGGCAAGGGGCCCGCCCAGAACTGGACCGGCCTGTTCAAGCCTGGCGAGCGAGTCCGCCTGAGGTTTATCAATTCCTCCGCCATGACCTACTTCGATGTCCGTATACCCGGCCTGGAAATGACGGTGATCCAGGCCGACGGCAATAATGTGCAGCCGGTCAACGTGGATGAGTTCCGCATCGGCGTGGCCGAGACCTACGATGTGATCGTGCGGCCCCGGGAAGAGCGGGCCTACACCATCTTCGCCGAGTCCATGGGGCGGTCCGGCTATGCCCGCGGCACCCTGGCACCCCGGGAAGGCATGAAGGCCGAGATACCGGCACTGCGGAAAGCGCCACTGCTGACCATGGCGGACATGGCGGGCCACATGGACCATGGTGATATGGACCACGGCGCCATGAACCACCCGGGTATGGAGGGCATGGACCACAGCTCCATGAAGGCCGACAGCATGGAGGGCTCGCACGAGGGTCACCAAGGCAAGGACGGAGAAATGGACCATTCCGCCATGGGCCACGCAGGGATGGATCACGGAGGTGCAGCGGAGGCGCCGGAAGACCCCTTCTACGCCAAGGGCAGCGGCCTGGTGCCCACCGCCAGCAACGGGGGCAAATTCCTCTCCTATGCGGACCTGAGGGCCCACAGGCCCCTGTATGAGGAGCGAGAGGCGACCCGTGAAATCGAACTCAGACTGACCGGGAACATGGAGCGCTATGAGTGGAGCATCAATGGCATCAAGTACGAGGATGCCGACCCCATCGTGTTGCAGTACGGCGAGCGGGTGCGCTTCAAGTTCGTCAACGAGACCATGATGACCCATCCCATGCACCTGCATGGCATGTGGTCCATTCTCGATGTAGGTGCGGGGGAATTGGACCCGGTCAAGCACGTGATCAGCGTAGCGCCGGCCACCACCGTGTACATGGAAACCGAAGTGGATGCGCCGGGCGAGTGGGTATTCCACTGCCACCTGTCCTACCATGCTGCTGCGGGCATGTTCCGCAAGGTCATCGTTGAGGGTGGCCCGGGTGAGACGGCGAGCGCCGGTCCGGCCCTTGAGCCCTCGTTGGCAAACGCCGAGGAGAGCGCACTGTGATCGGAAAAACCTTAGGAACCGGGCTGATACTGGTTGTTGGCCTGGTTACAGGCCAGGCCCTGGCGGAGCAGTCCACGCATGCCGGCGGCCATGGCGCCATGCAGGTCTGGGGCGTTGAGATAGGGGAGCTCGAATATCGCTACAGCGACAGTGATGAAGAGTTGGGCATCTGGGATGCCGACATCTTCTATGGCAACGACGACCTGAAGTTCCTCTGGATCAGTGCCGGCGAGTACGCCATCGAGGAGCAGGCCTACGAGGGCCTGGAGAACCAGCTGTTGAGCCAGGTCCCCATTTCCGAGTTCTTCGATGCCAGGGCCGGTGTCCGGTTCGACACCCCGGAGGGCCCCGACCGGACCTACGCCGTTCTCGGTGTGGTCGGCCTGGCGCCCCAGTGGATTGAGGTCGAGGCCAACCTGTACCTGAGCGATGAGAGCAACGCCTCGGCCGGGCTGGAAGCGGAGTACGAGCTGCTGCTCACCAACTACTGGATTCTCGCCGCCACGGTGGAAGCAACCCTGGCCTTCGATGAAGACCAGGAAATTGGTGTCGGCCAGGGCCTGGTCTCCACTGAAACCGGTCTGCGGCTAAGCTACGATCTGATCGACCGCTCCTTCTCTCCCTATATCGGCGTGGTACACGAGCGCGTCTACGGCGATACCGCGGACCTTGCCCAGGCCGAAGGTGGCGGTACCGAGGACTGGTTTGCTGTTGTGGGCGCCCGGATCAGCTTCTGACGCGCCTGTCTGTGAAGGGCTCCAGGCGCACGCCTGGGCCCGCTTTCAACTGAAGGCTCCCGGCTCTCTGTAGCTGACGGAAGCTACCATCTTTTCAAGCAGTATCATTAGCAGCCAAAAAATTAGCTTGAGAAATCCGACACTCACCACCGCTGATATTCTTAAACGAGCAGGGAGGGCAGCGTCATGATGGACAATCACATGTTTGGGGAACCCATGGGAGCCGGGCATTGGCTATGGATGCTGGTTATTGCCATCGTGGCGGTCATCCCAGCCTGGCGAATCTGCACGCGCGTGGGATATCCCGGGTGGTTGGGGCTGCTGATACTGGTTCCCATCCTTAACCTGGCGTTGCTCTATTTCATCGCGTTTTCGCAGTGGCCTGCCAACAGAAAGGGAGACCAGAATGGGTGAAAACCAGCATGACCATCACCAGGATCACCATTCCAGCCAGCATCAGGCAGAGGATACGGTAAAAGACCCGGTCTGCGGCATGTCGGTGAGTCCGGACGAGGCCAAGCACCGCAGCGAGCACGAAGGCGAGACCTGGTATTTCTGCTCGTCCGGCTGCAAATCACGGTTCGAGAAGGACCCGGAGCGGTACCTGGAGGAGGACCAGCAGCCAGACGAGCCCGCCGAACCCGGCGTCATGTACATCTGCCCGATGCATCCGGAGGTCCGCCAGGAGGGTCCCGGTGACTGTCCTGAATGTGGTATGGCTCTGGAGCCGGAGCAGGCGAGCCTGGAGGAAGGTCCGTCTGAAGAACTCAAGGACATGACCCGGCGGTTCTGGATCGGCCTGGTGCTGGCCCTGCCGGTGGTGGTCCTGGAAATGGGCGGGCACTTTACCGGCCTCGACCAGGTGGTGCCATCCCATATCTCTCACTGGATACAGTTGGTACTGGCCACGCCGGTTGTGCTCTGGTGTGGCTGGCCTTTCTTCGTCCGCGGCTGGAAGTCGGTGGTGAGCCGCAAGCTGAATATGTTCACACTGATCGCCATGGGTACCGGCGTGGCGTTGCTCTACAGCCTGGTGGCGACCCTGGTGCCGCAGGTATTCCCGGACGCGTTCCGGCAGGCGGATGGCTCGGTGCCGGTCTATTTCGAGGCCGCCGCGGTCATCGTGGTGCTGGTGCTGCTGGGGCAGGTGCTGGAACTGCGGGCGCGGGAGAAAACCTCGGGGGCCATCAAGGCCCTGCTGGACCTGGCGCCGGCAACCGCCAGGAAGCTGGACGACGAGGGCAATGAATCGGACGTCTCCCTGGACGAGGTCTCGGTGGGCGATCGCTTGCGGGTCCGCCCCGGCGACAAGGTGCCACTGGACGGCGAAGTTCTGGAAGGCAGCTCCAATGTGGATGAGTCCATGGTTACCGGCGAGCCCCTGGCGGTCAAGAAAGAGCAGGGCGATCCGGTCATCGGCGGCAGCATCAATGAGCAGGGCAGCTTCATCATGCGGGCGGACAAGGTCGGCCGCGATACCATGCTGTCCCAGATCGTGCAGATGGTGGCGGCCGCCCAACGCAGCCGCGCGCCCATCCAGGGGCTGGCGGACAAGGTGGCCAGCTGGTTTGTGCCCGCGGTCATCCTGGTGGCTGTCATCGCCTTTGTCGCATGGTCCATTTTCGGGCCAACGCCGCCGATGACCTACGCTCTCATCGCCGCGGTCAGCGTGCTGATCATTGCCTGCCCCTGTGCCCTGGGGCTGGCAACGCCCATGTCGATCATGGTTGGTGTAGGGCGCGGCGCCCAACAGGGAGTGCTCATCCGTGACGCCGAAGCCCTGGAGCGCATGGAAAAGGTGGACACCGTCGTGGTGGACAAGACCGGCACCCTGACCGAAGGCAAGCCCCAGGTGACCAAGCTGGTTGCCGCCGAGGCGTTCAGCGAGCAGGAGCTGATGCGCTATGTCGGCGGCCTGGAGAAAGGCAGCGAGCATCCCCTGGCGCAGGCCATCCTCGACAAGGCCAAGGACATGGATCTGAAGCTGCCGGACGCCAAGGATTTCGACTCCCCCAACGGCAAGGGCGTCACCGGCAG
>NZ_JAWVZL010000080.1:0-14608 GCF_033722195.1 Marinobacter sp. | reverse complement strand
TGGGCCGAGGTGAGGCCCACGCAGACGTGCAGGCTGCCCTGGCTGACAATGCGATTGAAGTTGCGCTTGGTGAGGATGCCCAGGGCCTGGCTGAGATGGGTCAGCAGCGTGTCCGTTACCGCGCTGGGCAGCGGGATGCGCCGCCGGTCTTCGGTGTCCGCACGTTCATGGCGGGCCTGGAGGTGTTCGGTAATCCTCTCCGCAAGCTCGGTGGTGTCAAAGCCGAAGCAGTCGTTGCCGGGCGCCGTCTGCATCAGGCTGCGATAAACCGGTGCGGCATCGCGCTCCATATCCACCACGAACAGGCTGCTGGTCAGGTCCGGGCTGCAGTGGACCATGTCGGTCCAGTTCTCGAACAGCTCGTATACCTGCATCAGCTCGTTCTGACGCAGCTGGTTGGGCCGCGAGCAGCCCAGCAGCAGGATACGCTTGTAGGCGTCGCCAACGCTGCTGCTGTTGCGGTGGCTGAGGGTTTCGTCCTCGACGGTCTGGTCGAGCAGCTTGTTGCGATGGGCGAAGCGGTAGATTCGGTGGCACTCCAGCCAGCTACGGGCCGGGCTCGGACAGTAAAGCTGGTGGGCGCGAACAATGGTGGCGCCGAGCTCGCTGATGGCGCGGTGAGAGGCAGTGGCGACAAGTTTTCGGTGCTTGTCCACACCGCCATTGTCCATCAATTCCAGCAGGCAGGTCTTGTAGCCACTGGCCACGTGCAGTTGCAGCGCCTGGGACAGATTGGCCACCTTGCGCTGTTTTTCCGGCAGAGCCACTGCCAGGCCCAGGTAATGGCGGGCCAGCTCATTGCAGACGAAGCGGATACGGGGCCGGATCAGTTCAAGCAACTGAAGCCGCTGTGGCGGCGCGATGAACAGCTGGTTGAGCTCGATGACGGCGTGATAGAGCTGCCTGGAAACCTCGCCGACATTGGCCATTGGCAGGCTGCCGAGCCAGTCACGGAAGGCTTTCGGGGTCGCCTCACAGAACGACAGGCTGGCAATTTTCTGATCGGGAATAGTCAGGTCTGGCTTCAGGTTCATACTGCGCATACAGCTCACGTCGTTGGTTGCGCCGTCGCAAGCGTTGCTCTGCCGGCCGCCCTGGCGCCCGCCGTGGCCTGTTACCGTGAGTCTGCTTAGAACAGCTGAAAACACAGATGTTACAGGTCTTTATATGTAACAGTCTGTTGCACTTTAAAATAGCAAAGTGGTCACAAAAAGCCAGGTTGCCACAACATTCACAATGTTTGACAAAACACCGGTCGGGCTCAGATCAGCAGCGGTGTCTTGCTGGCTTCTCCTGGCAGTTCCCGCACTAGCCTCGGTACCAGAAAACCAGGCAGCCGGGCCAGCAGTTGCCGCACCAGCGCACGGGCCTGGTCGTCGCCGGTGTCAAAATGGTGGGCGCCTGCCACCGGATCGAAGGCATGCAGATAATAGGGCATGACGCCGGCCTCGAACAGGCTCTCGCTCAGCTGCGCCAGGGTGTCGGCGCTGTCGTTGACGCCCCGCAGCACCACGCTCTGATTGAGCAGAGTCACGCCGGCCCCCCGCAGACGGTCGCAGGCCTTGCGAACGGCGCCATCGATCTCATTGGGGTGATTGATATGGAGCACCATGACCTTCTGCAGGGGCGTGGCCTCCAGCCACGCCAGCAACAACTCGTCGACGCGCTGAGGTATGACCACCGGCAGGCGTGTATGCATCCGCAGCCGGCGGATATTGGGCAGCTCCGCCAGGGCCCCGGCCCAGCGCGCCAGCAACCGGTCACTGGCCACCAGTGGATCGCCGCCACTAAAGATGATCTCGTTGATTTCCGGCGCTGCCGCCAGGGTGTCGATCACCTCCGCCCGCTGGGCCGGCGACAGCCGGTGCTCCTGGTAAGGGAAGTGACGGCGGAAACAGTAGCGGCAGTTGATGGCGCACTGACCGGTGACCATCAGCAGGGCGCGGCTCTGGTACTTGCGGATCAGACCGGTCCGCAGGGTGGCGGAGGCCTCCTGCAGCGGGTCACTGACATAGCCGCCCCTGTCCTCGTTTTCCTCTGCCAGGGGCAGGACCTGGCGCAGCAGCGGATCGTCCGGGTCGCCGTGCCGCATCCGTTCCAGGTAAGGCAGCGGAACCCGCACAGGAAACAGCCGGTGGCCCTCCCGGGCACCCCTGAGCCAGCGCAGGGGATCCAGACCAAGCTTCTGCAGCAGCAGTTCGGGGTCGGTGACCGCATCCCTGAGCAGGACCTGCCAGGACGGCTCCGGGTTATCGAGGTTGCGGGCTTCTACCAGGGTGGGGGTTCGCTGTATCATGGCGACTTTCCGACTCTCAACAGCGTAATCTCAGGTGATTTTTTCATGGCTTCATATTCTACCAATGAATTTCGCAGCGGTCTTAAGGTTTTGCTGGACGGCGAACCTTGCGTGATTCTGGAAAACGAATTCGTCAAACCCGGCAAGGGTCAGGCCTTCAACCGGGTGAAACTGCGTAACCTGATGTCGAACCGGGTCTGGGAGCGGACATTCAAGTCAGGCGACACCCTCGAGGCCGCCGACGTGATCGATCAGGATATGGAGTACCTCTACACCGACGGTGAGTTCTGGCACTTCATGATGACCGATGGCTCATTCGAGCAGTACCCCGCCGACGCCCGCGCTGTGGCGGATGTGCTCAAGTGGCTCAAGGAGCAGGACGTGTACACCGTGACCCTGTACAACGGTGCGCCGCTGTCGGTCACGCCCCCGAACTTCGTGGAACTGGAAGTGGTGGACACCGACCCCGGCATGAAGGGTGACACTGCCCAGGGTGGCTCCAAGCCGGCCACCCTGTCCACCGGTGCGGTGGTTAACGTGCCGCTGTTCATCAATATCGGTGATGTACTGAAAGTGGACACCCGCAGCGGCGAATACGTCAACCGGGTCAAGACCTGAGCCGGATGACGGCAGAATTCCAGTCCCACTGGTCGCCAACGGCCTCCCTTGAGGCCCTGAAAAGCCGCGCCGAACAGTCCGCGTTCGTGCGCGGCTTTTTTGCGGGCCGAGGGGTGCTGGAGGTGGAGACCCCGGTGCTGGGACGGCATGGGGTCAGTGACCTCAATCTCGACGGCATCGCCGCCGAGGTGCATGGCGCGCCCGGCTGGTCCGATACCCGGGCCTGGTTGCAGACCTCCCCCGAATACCACATGAAGCGGCTGCTGGCGGCGGGCTCCGGGCCTGTCTTCCAGATCGCCCGGGCCTTCCGGGACGGCGAGCGTGGGCGTCGCCACAACCCGGAATTCTCCCTGCTGGAATGGTACCGGCCCGGCTTCGATGATGACGCTTTGATGGCGGAGGTGGCGGATCTGGTCTGCGGCTGGCTGGGTGTGCCGTGGCCGCAACGGCTGAGCTACCGCCAGGCCTGCCGGCAATTTGCCGGACTGGACCCGTTCGCCATCGGCGGTGGCGAGCTTGCGGCCCGTTGCGAAGTCTGGGTGGGTGCCGATATGGCCGAATCCCTGGGCCGGGACGAATGCCTGGACCTGGTGATGAGCCACGCCGTAGAGCCGGCCCTGCGCGCCGAGCCGCCCACCTTCATTGACCGTTACCCCGCCAGCCAGGCCGCGCTGGCACGCACCTCACGGGAGGATGGGGTGGAAGTGGCCCATCGTTTCGAGCTCTACGTACGCGGCATCGAGCTGTGCAATGGTTACTGGGAGCTAACGGACCCGGCCGAGCAGCGCCGCCGGTTCGAGACGGACAACGCCCTGCGTCGCCAGGCCGGCAAACGCGAGATGGCACCCGATGCCTACCTGCTGGCGGCTCTGGAAGAGGGCCTGCCGGACTGCGCCGGCGTGGCGCTGGGGCTGGACCGTCTGCTGATGCTCAAGCTGGGTCTGGACGACATTGCCCGGGTGATGGCGTTTCCCGTCGAGCGGGCCTGACCGGCGGCTGCTCGCTGCTTCTCCACTCAGACCTTTTCGCAATGACCCAGGGCGTCGCCCAGCCGGACATTACGGGCGGCGTCCATGCCCGGATCCCAGTGCGCCACGCCCTTTGGAAAGACCAGGATCACAGTGGAGCCGAGCCGGAAGCGGCCCATCTCGTCGCCCTTTTCAAAACGGATGGGCTTCTCCAGGGTGTCGTAACGGGTGCCGGTCACCTCACGGCCGCCCGGTGCCACCACGCCGGCCCAGGTGGTCTCCACGCTGCCCACAATCATGGCGCCCACCAGCACCATGGCCATGGGGCCGAACTCGGTGTCGAAGATCGACACCACCCGCTCGTTACGGGCAAACAGGTTGGGCACGTTCTGGGCGGTGACCGGGTTCACCGAGAACAGCTTGCCCGGTATGTGCACCATCTCCCGCAGGGTTCCGGCCACCGGCATATGGATGCGGTGGTAATCCTTGGGTGCCAGATAGATGGTAGCAAACTGACCCTCGGCAAAGGGCTCGGCCCGGGCCACATCGCCACCCAGCAGCTCCAGCAGGCTGAAGGACTGGCCCTTGGCCTGGAAGACGCGGTCGCCGCGGATCTGGCCGAGCTGGCTCATGGCGCCGTCCACCGGGCTGATCACCACGGACTCGCCTTCCGCCAGCGGCCGCACCCCGGGTTTCAGGGCCCGGGTGAAAAAGGCGTTGAAGCTGGGGTAGGCGGTGGGGTCGGGTTCCAGCGCCTCGCTCATGTCGACACCGTAGCGCCGCACAAACCATTTCACCACGCTGTTCTTGACCGTCGGTATGGCCTCGCTGTCGGCGAACTTGCCCGCCAGACGCGTGATGGTGAGCTGGGGGATGACATACTGGCTGAGGACAAACAACTTGTTCAGCATGAACAAAGGATCTCCGGGCACGGCTTCACCGTACAGTGACAAGCCTGCTACAAAATGGGTCAGGACGAGCGCGGCACTTCCTGATAAAGTCCGGGAGTTTAACAAAACCGGGTCCGGGCCATGAAACAATTTGTCGCCTTCGCGGTCTCAGGCCGGGCTTGCTATTATTCCAGAGCCGGTCGCTGGTTCGGCGTTGGCCAGGCAGTATCCATCTGACTAGGGCGTAGTAGATTTCATGGCGTTGATTATTGGTGCAATCATTGTGGTCGCCAGCGTGCTGGGCGGTTATGTCCTTCATGGCGGGCAACTGCTGGTTCTCTGGCAGCCGACTGAAATCCTGATCATCGGTGGTGCCGCGCTGGGCTCCTTCATCATTTCCAACCCGATGCACACCATCAAGGAAGTATTTGGCCGCGGTATGCGGCTGCTTACCGGCTCCCCCTTCAACAAAGCCTTCTATATGGATCTGCTGAGCCTGCTGTACGATGTATTCGACAAGTCCCGCAAGCAGGGGGTGATGTCCATTGAGGAGGACATCGACAATCCCGAGTCCAGCCAGATCTTTACCCGCTATCCCGCCGTCATGAAATCCAAGGAGTTGATGGCCTTTGTCACCGACTACATGCGCATCATCAGCTCCGGCAACATGGCACCCCACGAACTTGAGGGGCTGATGGACAACGAGATAGAGACCCGCAAGCACGAACTGGAGGAGCCCGCCCACGCCGTCAACAAGGTCGCCGATGCGCTGCCTGGCCTGGGTATCGTGGCGGCGGTTCTCGGTATCGTCATCACCATGAGTTTCCTGTCCAGTGGCCCGGAAGTCATCGGGGTCAAGGTGGCGGCGGCGCTGGTGGGTACCTTCCTGGGCATCTGGATGGGTTACGGTTTTGTCGGCCCCACCTCGGTGGCGCTCGAGCACCAGGCCATGTACGAGCTGCGGGCCTACGAGTGTGTCAAGGCCGCCATCGTGGCGACGGTATCGGGGCAGGCGCCGCAGATGGCCATCGAATTCGGCCGCAAGGCGCTTCCCACCGACAAGCGGCCCCTGTTCCAGGAACTCAACGACCACGTCCGGTCCAAGTAACCCGGTCTGAAGGGCCAGAGCGAGTCAGTCTGTGGAAGAACAGCCAATCATCGTCAAGCGGGTCAAGAAGGTAGCCGCCGGTCATCACGGCGGCTCCTGGAAAGTGGCGTTCGCCGATTTCGCCACCGCCATGATGGCCTTCTTCCTGGTGCTCTGGCTCACCACCAACACCACGCCGGAACAGCGCGAGGCCATTGAAGGCTACTTCAAGGACCCGGTGGGCTTTACCGAGGGCGGTTCGCCGAACCCGGTGGACCTGGAAGGCAGCGCCTCGGTGGTGGAAGCGGGCCAGGAGGATATCGCCAGCGAGGAAATCAAGATCGAGGAGCGGCGCATCGAGGAGCTGGCCCAGACCCTGGAGCAGCGCCAGATGCAGGAGCTGTTCCAGGACCTCCAGGAGCAGATCCAGAACAGCGAGACCCTGCAGGAGTTCAAGGACCAGTTGCTGATCGACATCACCGACGAGGGTCTGCGGATCCAGATCGTCGACCGCTCCCAGCGCCCCATGTTCGACAGCGGCCGGGCCCAGCTCAAGTACTACTCCCAGGACATCCTGTTCGAACTGGCCAAGCCCCTGGGGGCGGTGCCCAACAAGCTGAGCATCACCGGCCACACCGACGCCACGCCGTTCAGCGGCCGGCCCGGCTACACCAACTGGGAGCTGTCGGCGGACCGGGCCAACACGGCCCGTAGGGCCCTGGTGGCCGGTGGTGTCCGCGGCGAGCAGATTGCCCGGGTGGTGGGCCTGAGTGACTCGGTGCTGTTCGACCAGGACGACCCCACGGCCCCGGTAAACCGCCGCATCTCCATCATTGTGCTCAACAAGAAGACCATGGATGACATCCAGGGTAAGGCCGGCAGCGGCGCTGGCGACGAGCCCGTGATCGACCTCACCGCACCTACAGAAGCCGAGTCCGAAGCGGCCCGCCAACAGCTGGAGAGCGGCGACTGGCGCCAGAACAAGCCCGAGCCTACCCCCGGCGAGGTCAGCTGGTAGCTGATCCCAGACGCTCCTACTCCACGACCCCCAGGCCCCTGGCCTGCTGTTCCGCCATGTCGTAGAGGATGCGCCGGAAACTCTGCATCCGCGCCGGGCTGATGCGCCCGTCCGCGGCGGCGGCCTCGATGGCGCAGCCGGGCTCGCCCTGGTGCCGGCAATTGCGGAACTTGCAGTGGCCGATCAGCGGCCGTATCTCCCGGAAGCCCTGTTCAATTTCCTGCGGTGTCATGTGCCAGAGGCCGAATTCCCGGATACCCGGAGAGTCGATCAGGTCGCCACCGGTGGCCAGGTGGAAGAGCCTGGCGGTGGTGGTGGTATGGGTGCCCTTGCCGGTGCTTTCCGACAGTCCGCCCACCCGTAGGGACTCGTTGGGTAACAGGGTCTGGATGATGGAGGACTTGCCGACACCGGACTGGCCCACAAACACCGAAGTGCGATCCCGCACCAGGGCCTCGAACTCGGGGTTGTCCTCGGGGGCGCCGGTACCGGGGCGGGCAGCGGTGCGCACCACCGGGTAGTCGAGGGCCTGGTAGCGGGCCAGCAGGGTTTCCAGTTGCTCACGATTGCGGTCGTTGATCAGGTCGCACTTGTTGAGCAGGATCACCGCCGGTATCTCTGTGATTTCCGCCGCCACCAGGTAACGGTCGATCAGGTTGTGGTGGGGCTCCGGCTCCGGCGCGATCACCAGGATGATGTGGTCGATGTTGGCGGCCACCGGCTTGAGCTGGCCAAAATTGTCTGGCCGCTGCAGCAGGCTGGCGCGCTCCTGCCGCGCCACGATCACGCCGGTGTCGTCCGCCGCCGGGCGCCACACCACCCGGTCGCCGGTGACCAGGTTGCCCACGTTGGCGCGGGCGTAGCAGCGCAGCACCTTGCCGGCTCTCTCGCCTTCACGGGCTTCCACGTCAAGCTGCTGGCCAAAGTGAGCGATCACTAGCCCTGCCTGCTCGTCGCCGAGCTCGCTGGCCTCCAGCTGGCGGTCGATGCTGCGCTCCTTGCGGGCTGCCCGCTGGGTGCGCTCGGCCTGGATCTTTTCGATCCGCCATTGCTGTTGCTTGTTCAGTCGCCGTTTAGCCATATCACAGGTTCATCGTTTCAGTCGTCCAGTTCCCGGGTGCTGTCGTGTAACATCATACGGGATTCCATCGGGCGCGCCTAAGCGGCGGCGCCCTTAACGGGTTTCCATTGCCAACAACGGGGAGTACAAGCATGGCAGCAAGCGAGCGCCTGGTCTGGATCGACCTGGAGATGACCGGACTGGATCCGGAAAAGGAACGCATCATCGAGATGGCCACCCTGGTCACCGATTCTGACCTGAATCTGGTGGCCGAGGGTCCGGTGATTGCGGTGCATCAGCCCGACAGCCTGCTGGACGCCATGGATGAGTGGTGCACCCGCACCCACGGTGAAAGCGGCCTGACCCGACGGGTTCGTGAGAGCCGGATAACGGAGGCCGAGGCCGAGCAGCAGACCCTGGAATTTCTCCGCCAGCACCTGGAGCCGGGTCAGTCCCCGCTCTGCGGCAACAGCATCGGCCAGGACCGGCGCTTCCTGGTGAAGTACATGCCGGAGCTGGAGGCCTTCTTTCACTACCGCAACCTCGATGTGTCCACCATCAAGGAACTGGCTCGGCGTTGGCGGCCGGACGTCATCAGCGGGATCAAAAAGAAGGGCAGCCACCTGGCGCTGGACGATATCCGTGACTCCATCGATGAGCTGCGTCACTACCGGGAGCACTTCTTCCGCCTGTAAGGATTGTCAGGCAGCAATGCCGTGGCGCTGCAGCGCCCAGTGGACATGTTCGCGTACCAGTTCGGAGGGGTGGTCGGCGCGCTGACGCAGGGCCTCCACCACCGGGATGGTGGTGGGTGCGTTGCCCAGGCCCACCGCCAGGTTGCGCAGCCAGCCCTCGTAGCCGGTGCGGCGGATCGCAGAACCTTCGGTGCGCTTGAGGAATTCCTCCTCACTCCACAGGAACAGGCGGGCCAGTTCGCTGTTATCCAGGCCGTGCCGGGGCTGGAAATCGTCCTCAGCCGATGGCCTGCTGAACTTGTTCCAGGGGCAGACCAGCTGGCAGTCGTCACAGCCAAACACCCGGTTGCCCATCAGCGGCCGCAGCTCTTCGGGACTGCTGCCCTTGAGCTCGATCGTGAGGTAACTGATGCAGCGGCGGGCGTCCAGAGTCCTCGGTGTGGGAAAAGCGTTGGTAGGGCACAGGTCCAGACAGGCGCTGCAGCTGCCACAGTGATCCTGGGTGTAGGGCTCATCCAGCGGCAGGGGCGCGCTGGTGAAGATCTCGCCCAGGAAGAAGAAGGAGCCCGCCTTGCGGTTCAGCAGCATGGTGTTCTTGCCGATCCAGCCCAGGCCGGCGCGTTGCGCCAGGGCCCGCTCCAGCACCGGGGCGCTGTCGACGAAGGCGCGGTAGTCATAGCCCGCGACCGCGGCATCGATTTTCTTGGCAAGCATGGCCAGGCGTTTGCGCATCAGTTTGTGGTAGTCCCGGCCCAGGGTATAGCGGGAGATGTAGGCCTTCTGATTCTGCGCGAGGGTGGCCCGCGGGTTGTCGGGGGAGGGCAGGTAGTCCATCCGCAGAGAGATGACCCGAAGGGTGCCGGGCACCAGTTCGGTGGGCTGGTGGCGCTTGCTGCCATGGTCGGCCATGTAGGCCATCTCGCCGTGCATGCCCTCCGCCAGCCAGTGCCTGAGACGGTCGGCGTGGGGGCCGGTGTCGGGCTCGGTGACGCCCATGTCACCAAAGCCCAGGTCGGAGGCCCAGAGCCGGATCTGCTCCCGCAGTTGAGACAGGTCTTGGGTCATGACCGACCCCTAAGCCAGATTACCATTGATTAAGTTATGACCTTTCGCCCGATTTTGCTACTCTTTACAGACATCTGGCGAAACTAGTTAAACCCGATTCTGTACCGAGGCCCTGGTTGACATGTCCGCGACACGAGCCACAAGTCTAACAAATTCCCAGAACACCTTGTTGTATTCCGCCGAATCGGTGCGGGCGATTGACCAGTATGTTATCGAAAATCAGGGGGTTGAAGGGTTCGAGCTGATGCAGCGGGCAGCCGCGGCGGCCTTCCGGCAACTGGTGCGGGAGTGGCCCCAGGCCTCCCCGCTGCTGGTGCTCTGTGGCGGCGGCAACAACGGCGGCGATGGCTATCTGGTGGCCGCCGCCGCTCGCCGTCACGGCCTCCGGGTACGCTGCGTGGCCGTCAAGGACCCTGCCAAGCTGAAAGGTGATGCGGCCAGCGCCTACCAGAAGGCCAAATCCGACGGCGTCAGTATCGATCACTGGGATCAGCTGGATGACGGCGACCGCAAGGCGCTGTTTGGCAGCGCCGGCCTGATCGTGGACGCCATGCTGGGAACCGGGGTCAAGGGCGCTCCCCGCGAGCCCGTTGCCACCATCATCGAAGCCTGCAATGAAGCCAGTGCGCCGGTGCTGGCGGTGGACATTCCGTCGGGTCTTGACGCCACCACCGGCGTCACCGAGGGCGCTGCCATCCATGCCGCGGTCACGGTCACCTTTATTGCCCTCAAGAGTGGTCTGTTTCTGGGGCAGGGGCCGGAGTGCGCCGGCCGGGTGGATTTCGAGGCACTGGATCTGGCGGTGGAGGCCAGTGTGCACGGCCAGACCCCCAACGCTCTGCGGTTCGACTGGTCCGGTCTGCGCCGTCAGTTGCCACGGCGGCCGGTCACCGCCCACAAAGGCCGCTTTGGCCACCTCTTGGTGGTGGCCGGTGACCATGGCTTTGGTGGCGCCGGGCTGATGGCCGCAGAGGCGGCGGCCCGCTGCGGCGCCGGCCTGGTGACCCTGGCTACCCGGCCCGAGCACGTGACGGCGGCGCTGACCCGCTGCCCGTCACTGATGGTGCGTGGTATCGGCCATGGCAGTGAGCTGGCGGAACTGATCGAGGCCGCGGATATTCTTGTCTGCGGCCCTGGCCTTGGCCAGCACGCCTGGGGCCAGCAGATGCTGCAGCAGGTGCTGAAGTCCGGCAGGCCCCGGGTGCTGGATGCGGACGCCCTTAACCTGATGGCAAAGCAGGAGCCGGTCGAATTTGACCAGCAGGTATTGACCCCGCACCCGGGTGAAGCCGCCCGGCTGCTTCAGTGCTCGGTAAAAGACATAGAGGCGGACCGCCTGGACGCGGCCACTTCGCTGCAGCGCAAATACGGCGGGGTAACGCTTCTGAAAGGAGCCGGCACAGTGGTGGCCGACGGCCAGTCCGGGCCCTGGGTACTGGATGGCGGCAACCCTGGTATGGCCACCGGCGGCATGGGCGACATTCTGTCCGGCATGATTGGCGCGCTTATGGGCCAGGGCCTGGCGCCGATGGACGCTGCCCGCATGGCGGCGGGCCTGCATCTGGCGGCGGCCAATCTGGCGTCGCGCCACTGGGGTTACATGGGCCTGCTGCCCATGGACGTGCTGGCGGTGGTGCCCCGCCTGCTGGCGGTGGCTGAGGGACTGGTGGATGGCGGAGAGCTTTGAGTGACTGACGTGGCGGCGGCCACCTCACGCTGGTTCCTGGCGGCGGAGGCGGATACCGAGGCCTTTGGCCGATCGCTGGCGCAGGCGCTGCGACAGCAGCAGGACGGCATGCTGGTATTTCTGCGGGGTGACCTGGGCATGGGAAAGACCACCCTGAGCCGCGGCCTTATTCGGGGCCTGGGGCACCAGGGCGCCGTCAAGAGCCCGACCTTCACCCTGGTGGAGCCCTACGAGCACCTGGTACCGCAGGTCTACCATTTTGACCTGTACCGGCTCGGGGACCCGGAGGAGCTGGAGTACATGGGCATCCGGGACTATCTGCAGCCAGGCCAGATCTGCCTGGTGGAATGGCCGGAGCGGGGCCGGGGCGTCCTGCCGGAGCCGGACCTGGTGATTGAATTGAAGGCACAGGCGCAGGGCAGGTCCATCCGCCTTGCGGCTGGCACTGAGCGGGGGCTGCCCCCGCTTCAGGAGCTGCGGCAGGCAATGCCGCGGCAGACGGAAGAATGAACCGGTGGTGGAACAACCATGAGCAAGCAACCAAGACATAGTCACAACCTGGGCCAGCGGACGGTCTGCCTGCTGCTGCTTTGGCTGGTGGCCACCTGGAGCAGCGCCGCCACGGTCATCCAGGGCGCGCGAATCTGGCCGGCGCCGGACCACACCCGTCTGGTGCTGGAAACCGGTGGTGATGTCAGCCACAGTATTTTCACCCTGCAGAATCCCGCCCGGCTGGTCATCGATATCAAGAACACTGCCCTGAAGGCGAACTTCAGTCAGCTGGACCTGAGCGGCAGCCCCATCCGCCGTATCCGCAGCGCGCCCCGCAACGGCACCGACCTGCGGGTGGTGCTGGACCTGGAAAAAGACATCAAACCGCGAAGTTTCCAGCTCGAGCCGAACCAGCAGTATGGCCACCGGCTGGTGGTGGATCTGATCCAGGAAGGCGGGCGCAAGCAGGTTGAGCCCGCCCAGCCGGTGCTGCAGGATAACTCGGACAGCAAGCGGGATATCGTGGTGGTGATCGATGCCGGTCACGGCGGCGAGGACCCGGGCGCCATCGGCCCCAAGGGCACCCGCGAAAAGGACGTGGTGCTGAGCATGGCGCGCACCCTGGCCGCCATGGTGGAGCGTCAGCCCGGCTACACCGCCCGCATGACCCGCACCGGCGATTACTACATCGATCTGCGCAGCCGCACCCTGCTGGCCCGCAAGCACAACGCGGACCTGTTTGTCTCGGTGCACGCCGACGCCTTCCGTTCGCCCCAGCCCAGCGGCGCCTCGGTGTTCGCGCTGTCCCAGCGTGGCGCCACCAGCGAGACCGCGCGCTGGCTGGCCCGCAGCGAGAACCGCTCCGACCTGATCGGCGGTGTTGGCGGCGTGTCCCTAGACGACAAGAACGACGTCCTGGCCGGTGTGCTGCTGGACCTCTCCATGACCGCCAGCATCAACGCCAGTGTCGGTGTCGGTGATTACGTGCTGCGCAGGCTCGATCGCGTGACCAAGCTGCACAAGCCGGGGGTGGAGCAGGCGGCCTTCGCTGTGCTTAAATCCCCGGACATTCCCTCGATCCTGGTGGAAGCGGGCTTTATCTCCAATCCCGGTGAGGAGCGCAATCTGCGCACCGATGCCTACCAGCGCAAGATCGCCCAGGCCGTGTTCGAGGGCATCGACGCCTATTTCCAGAACACCCCGCCGCCGGGCACCCTGCTGGCCTACCAGAAGCGCCAGGGTGGCCAGGGCTTTACCGGTAACGAATACCGTATCCAGCGGGGCGACACCCTCTCCGGCGTCGCCCGCAAGACCCAGACCACCGTCAGCGAGCTCATGCGTTACAACGGCCTCAGTGACGATCAGGTCCTGGTGGGCCAGACCCTTCGCATTCCGGCATCCTGAATCGGCTCGGCGGGGTGAGGCCGCCGGTCCGGTTCTGATATGATCGCGTTTTGACTGTCCGGCTCATCAGCCGCAAACGCGAGAGGCCCCGCACCGCCCATGCCATCCATCAAGCTGCTGTCCCCCCGCCTTGCCAACCAGATCGCTGCCGGTGAAGTGGTGGAGCGGCCTGCCTCAGTGGTCAAGGAACTGGTGGAGAACGCCCTGGACGCCGGCGCCGGCCGGGTGGATGTGGAGGTGGAGCAGGGCGGCGTCAAGCTGATCCGGGTTCGTGACGACGGCTCCGGCATCGAGGAGGCCGATCTGCCCCTGGCCCTGAGCCGTCATGCCACCAGCAAGATTGTCAGTCTCGAGGATCTGGAGGCGGTGGCCTCCCTGGGTTTTCGCGGCGAGGCCCTGGCCAGTATCAGTTCGGTGTCGCGGCTGGCCCTGACTTCCCGTACCGCCGACATGGAAGCCGCCAGCCGGGTTGAGGTGGAAGGCCGTGACATGGACGCGCGGGTGTCGCCGGCCGCCCACCCGGTGGGCACTACGGTGGAAGTGCGGGACCTGTTCTTCAATACGCCGGCCCGGCGCAAGTTCCTGCGCACCGAGAAGACCGAATTCAATCACGTCGAGGAATGCCTGCGGCGCCAGGCCCTGAGCCGCTTCGACACCGGGTTCACCCTGCGTCACAACCAGAAGGTGGTGCAGAGCCTGCGGCCGGCGGAGTCGCCCCTGGACCGGGAGCGGCGCATCGGTGCGCTCTGTGGCCAGACCTTCATCGACAACGCCGTGGTGATCGACGCCGAAGCCACCGGCTTGCGCCTGTGGGGCTGGGTCGCGCTGCCCACCTTCAGCCGCAGCCAGGCGGACCTGCAGTACTTTTTCGTCAACGGCCGGGTGATCCGTGACCGACTGGTGGCCCACGCGGTGCGCCAGGCCTACCGCGATGTACTCTACAACAACCGGCATCCGGCCTTTGTGCTCTACCTCGAGGTGGACCCGGCCACGGTGGACGTCAACGTGCACCCTACCAAGCACGAGGTGCGTTTCCGGGACGGTCGCCTGGTGCACGACTTCATCTTCCGGACCCTGCACCGGACGCTGGCGGAGGTGAAGCCCGACGATCACCTGCGTGGCGCCGTAGCCCAGTCCCTGGACCGGGAAGTGGCGGTGGCCGGCGGCAACGGTGGTCCGCAAGCCTGGAGCCGGCCGGGCATGCCCAGCCAGAGCCCCACCGCCGGCCTGTTTGGTCAGCCCGCCAATAGCGGCGCCTCGGGTTTCGGTGCCGCGCCGCCGCGGCATGACTGGCAGGCCCGCGACCAGGTGGCGCTGTACGACTCGCT
>NZ_JAWVZL010000079.1:0-14815 GCF_033722195.1 Marinobacter sp. | reverse complement strand
CCATCGTGGTCTCCGGGGACATCCAGCCCCAGGCCCGGGAACGGGTCCGCAAGATGGGCGCCATCGATTTCATCAAGAAGCCCACTGACCCGGAAATGCTGGCCGCACTGCTGCAGGATTACGGCCTCTACCGGCCGGGCGAGGCCGAGGCAAAGGCAAAGGCCGGCCCCGATACCGAAGCCGCCAGCCTGGGTGCAACCCTGACCCTGCACGACTACCTCCAGGAAATTTCCAACGTCGCCATGGGGCGGGCGGCCGACCTGCTGGCCCGCCTGCTGAATGTGTTCGTACAGCTGCCGGTACCGCGGGTGGCGATGATCGAGCGCTCGGAGCTGAGCATGGCCCTGTCCGCCGCCGAGGAGACCACCTATTCCGCCGTTTGTCAGGGGTTTACCGGTGCCGGCGTGGCGGGGGAAGCCCTGTTATTGTTCTCCGACGCCAGCTTCCGGGACATGGCCCATCTGCTGCGCTACGACGACCTGAATTCGGATGCCGTCGAGGTGGAAATGCTGATGGATATGTCCAGCATTCTGTTCGGCGCTTTCCTGAAGGGTTTCGGCGACCAACTGGACCTCCACCTGGGCCTGGGTCATCCCACCGTTCTCGGCCAGCACCGCCGCATCGGCGACTTGCTCGAGCACCACAGCAAGTACTCCGAGCAGTTACTGGCCATTGAGATCAACTACCAGATCGAGGAATATGCGATTTCCTGCGACCTGCTGGTGTTGCTGACCGAGGATTCCATCCCGCACCTGGAGAAAAGCCTCGACTACCTGAGCCGGTGAGACCAAGCCATGGAGTGAGCTGATGGCCGTCAATGAAAACGAAGTCAATGCCTTCCACTGGCTGATGAACATGCTGGAGTCGGTGGAAATGGGGCTGGTGGTGATTGATACTGACTATCGGGTGCAGGTCTGGAACGGTTTCATGGAAAACCACAGCGGCATCACCGCCAGCAGGATCCGTGATCGCAATCTGTTCGAGGTCTTCCCCGACCTGCCGGAGGCCTGGCTCAGGCGCAAGGTGGACTCGGTGGTAATGCTCAACACCCGGGCCTTTACCTCCTGGGAGCAGCGACCCTACCTGTTCCGTTTTCGGAACACCCGGCCGATCACCGGCACCGAAGAATTCATGTTCCAGAACCTGACCATCAGCCCGCTGAGCGGACCGGACGGCAAGATCGACAAGATCTGCCTGATGGTTTACGACGTCACCGACGTGGCGGCCGGGCGGCTGGCGCTGGAAAAGGCCAACGCCCAGCTGGAAAAACTCAGCATGACCGACCGGCTTACCGGACTGCTGAACCGGGGTACCTGGGAGAACCTGGTTGATGCCGAATACGAGCGCTACCGGCGCTACGGCAACGCCACCAGCCTGGTGATGTTCGACATCGACCACTTCAAGAAGGTCAACGACACTCACGGCCACCTGGCCGGGGACGAAGTCATTCGCCACACCGCCGGGGTCGTCAAAAGCGCCCTGCGCCAGTCGGACCGGGGTGGTCGCTACGGCGGCGAGGAATTCGGCATCATTCTGCCGGAAACCGACGCAAACGGTGCCAGAATCATCTGCGAGCGAATCCGGGAGTTCATCGCGGAGAGTACTGTAAAAACCTCGGTGGCCGACATTCGCTACACCGTCAGCATGGGCATTGCCCAGCTGGGCGACGAGCCAGAGAACTACATGCAGTGGCTCGGTCAGGCGGACAAGGCACTCTACAGGGCCAAGGAGAGCGGGCGTAACCGGGTGGTGGTCTATTCGGACGATTCAGCCAGCAGCGACGCCAGCAAGGCCTGATAACGCGGCGCCAACGCCCGTTCGCTCCACCCCAGGGGCGGTGTTGCCGCCGCCGCGCCCGACAGCAATGCCTCCAGGGTCCCCGCTGCGGCCTGCACCTCCCGCTCCGGGCTATCCGGATGGCTGGCATAGCGCTGGTTCGCCGGCACGTACTCCGGATAGGCCAGGCGATCCGGTGCCAGCGCCAGGCAGCCGGCGGCCATAGCCTCCAGCATCGCCAGACCCTGGAAATCGTGGCTGGCCGTGGAGACCACCACATCCGCCGAACGCAGCAGGGCTTCATAGTCCGCCCGGCCGGGGATAAACCCCCAGTTCAGGATGCGGCTGGCAAAGGCCCTGTGAATCTGGTCAAACGCCTCCGGGCGCTGACGGAACTGCTCCCCCACCACACTGAGCCTGAAGTCCTGGCCGCGATCCGCCAGGGCCCGGCACAGCGCCAGCAAACGATCCGGCCCTTTGTCGTACTCCCAGCGATGATTCCACAGCAGGTGCGGACAGGCGTGGTTGGCTTGGCACGGCTGCCCCTCGAACAGCACATCCGCCACCGGCACCGGCAGAACCCGGGATTTTGCCTCGATGTCCGCCAGCAGACGCTCCGGCGTTGCGTCCGGCAGCCGGGCGAACAGGGCCCGGGCACCGTCCAGGAAGCTGCGCCGGTTCCAGTCACTGTTGAACACCACCCGATCGGCCGCGGCCGCGCTGTAAAGGTTCACCATCTGAGGGTCCAGGCTCTGGTGCTGGCCGCTGGAAACCGGGTAGGCAAACTGGTTTTCATGCATGTAAAGCAGCGTCGGCGTGCCGGCCAGGGCGGGCCTGATCCCCTTCAGGGTCGCCAGATCCACCATGGAAGTGGCCACCACCAGATCCCAGCGCTGGACCAGTTCGGGGCTGTCGTACCAGCTCAGCGGATTGCCACGGATACGCCAGCGGAAATACCGCGGGGGCAAGCTCAGGAGCTGCCAGTCGTAAATCGGATTCTGCTGGATAAGCTGCCGGCACCAGTGCCGATGGCTGCCGGTGTCGTAGGCGGAGAGCAACAGGATGCGGGGGCGCGAGGGAGCGTTCATGGACTTCAGTGTGCCACATTCCGGCTTCGGCGGCCGCGGGCAATCCCCTACCCCCGATTGGACAACCACACACTCTGATAGGGCTTGAGGGTGAGCGACCCTGACAGCTCCTCCACCGCTTCACCGGAAATGAGATCCCGCCAGTCATCAGTGCCGATCAGGTTGATATCGGTCAGGGCGACTTGCCGGACTTCGTCACTGATGTTGTTGATGCAGAAAATGGACTGATCCCGCCGTACGCTCTGCCGCCAGAACCCGAAGATCTGCAGCCCCAGGTGCAGGGTGAACTGGGTGGCGTTGGGGTGGAAGGCCGGCTGGCGCCGACGGATATCGATCAGCCGCCTCAGTTGGATGAACACCTCCCGATGGTGGCTGAGGGGGTTGGCCAGTTCCGCTTCCAGGCGATCCAACTGCCACTGGGCGCGGTTGATGGAGCGCAGCCGACCGGTATGTTCCAGGCGCTCGTAATCGTTTCCGGTGCCCAGGAAGCTGTGGATGTAGAGGGCCGGGATGCCTTCCAGCGCCAGCATGATGGCGTGGGCACAGATGAAGCGCTGCAGCTGCCAGTGGTCCGGGCCGCCGGCGGCGGTACCCTTCAGGGCGTCATAGAGGGCAATGTTCATCTCGTAGGGCTGCTGGGTGCCCATGCCGGTCTGGCGGTAGGACACCTTACCGCCGAACGCCTCCATGGTGGTCACCAGCTCCTGCTTTTCCAGTTCGCTCAGCAGGCCGTCGGTGGGCCTGAGCCCCACACCGTCGTGGGAAGCGATGAAGTTCAGGTAGGTGGTGCCCATCTGGGCCGGCGGCATGCTCATCAGCCAGGTTTTAAGATGCCGGCAGTTGCCGGTCACCAGGGTATGGATCAGCAGCGGCGGCAGCGAGAAGTTGTAGATCACATGGGCTTCGTTGGCGTTGCCGAAGTAGGTCAGGTTTTCCCGGTTGGGAACGTTGGTCTCGGTGATGATGATGGCGTCCGGGCTGTGGGTCTCGACCAGCAGCCGCAGGATCTTGATCAGCTCGTGGGTCTGGCGCAGGTGGATGCACGGCGTGCCCACCTCCTTCCAGAGGAAAGCCACCGCATCCAGCCGGAAGATCTGCACACCATGGGCCAGGTACTCGCGGATGATGGCCACGAACTCCAGGAGCACGCGGGGGTTGGCGAAATTCAGGTCCACCTGGTCCTCGCTGAAGGTGCACCAGACATGACGCTCGCCGTCTTCGGTCTGCACCGCGGTCAACAATGGTGAGGTGCGGGGTCGCACCACCATACTCAGGTCGTCCGCCGGGTCGCCCTCGTAGAAATAGTCCCGACCGGGGTCGATGCGCTTGCGGTAATTTTCGAACCAGCGGCTGCGGGCGGACATGTGGTTGATCACCAGGTCAGCCATCAGGCGAAACCGGCCGGCAATGCGCTCGATATCCTGCCAGCTGCCGTGGGACTCGTTGACGGCCAGGTAATCCATCACCGAGAAACCGTCATCGGAGCTGAACGGGAAAAACGGCAGGATATGAACCCCGGTCACGGTATCCGCCAGATGCTCGGTCAGGAAGCGGTCCAGTGTCACCAGGGGCTTTTCCCCCTCCCGCCGGATGGAGTCCGCGTAGGTGATCAACAGCACATCGCCCTGATCCCAGTTGTTGCGGTGCGCCGGTGGCGGGCTGGCGTCGGCACCGAGCCCCATGGTCTCCATCAACTGGCCGGCCAGGTAGCCGGTATCCACTTCCGGATACACCACCGTTAGCATGCCCGCCAGTTTGTCCTGCAACGCCTGGGTCATCCGAACCTCTCCCTCACGGCTGAATCGCGCCACCATACTCCCGGTTGTCCGCCTCCACCGCCGACGCCAGGTCCGCCATGATATCCGGGATGGCGCTCACCACCCGGCTCCAGCTGGGAATGAACGGCGTCTCCATGGGGTTGTCCAGGAATGAGGCGCCGGCCCGCATAATGTTCTGGGCAAAGAGCTCCACTGCCTGCTCCTCGGAATGCCGGTCAAAGGTCAGCCCGTTGATGATGGCGTCGTTCTGGTAGGTCTCGATGAAATCCAGCGCAATCCGGTAGTACGCCGCCTTGATGGTGCGGAACTTCTCGTTGGAGAAGATCTCGCCGTTGGTGGCCAGCTTGCGGAACACCGCCTTGCTGATGTCCGTGCTCATCTTCGCCAGGCCCTTGCTGGCGTCGTCCGGCGACAGCTCCTGGTGCTTGTGGTCATAGGTGTCGGCGATGTCCACCTGGCACAGGCGGTTGGTGGCGTAGTTGCGCTTCATCTCCGATAGCACGCCCACCTCCAGACCCCAGTCACTGGGAATGCGCAGGTCGTTGATCACATCGGTGCGGAAGGAGAACTCGCCGGCCAGCGGGTAACGGTAGCTGTCCAGGTAATCCAGGAAATCACTGGGGCCGCAGACTTTCTTGAGTGCGCGGATCAATGGCGTCACCAGCAGCCGGCTGACCCGCCCGTTCATCTTGCTGTCCGCCACCCGGGCGTAGTAGCCCTTGCAGAACATGTAGTTGAAGGCCGGATTGGCGACCGGATAGATCAGCCGCGCCACCAGATCCCGCTTGTAGGTGAGGATGTCGCAGTCATGCAGCGCCACCGACTCGCTCAGGTCCGAAGCCAGTACGTAGCCGAAGCAGAACCAGACATTACGGCCCTTGCCCATTTCCGTCGGCGCCAGGCCTTCCTGGCGCAGGCGATCGTCAATGGCCCGCATGCGGGGCCCGTCGTTCCAAAGCACCCGCACATGCTGGGGCAGCGCCGAGAAGTATTCCAAAGCGTGCCTGTACTGGGCTTCATCGGCCCGGTCCAGCCCGATCACGATCTGCTCCAGGTAAGGCACCCGGGCCAGCTCCGCCACGATGTTCTTCAGCGCCGGGCCCTCCAGCTCGGAATACAGGGATGGCAGCACCAGTGACATGGGGCGGACCTTGCGGAAGCTCATCAGCTCCCGTTCCAGTTCCTCCACCGGCCGGCGGCAGAGGTTGTGCAGCGTGGTGATGATGCCGTTCTGGTAAAAGTCGCCCATGGCTCTGTTCCCTAATAACCCTTGCCCGCCAGGATGGTGAGCACGCATTCGTTCCAGCCCGAGGGCCCCCGCTGATCGGAGTACATCACGCTCAGGCCCTCGGACAGTGTCAGCGGCTCAGGGCCGCGGATCACCACCGCAATATCCGCCGCCTCCAGCATGCGCCGGTCGTTGGGGCTGTCCCCAAGGGCCACGGACACCAGCTTTGAATCCGGATACCGGGCCCGGTAACGCTTTATCAGGGCCTTCATGGCCTCGGCCTTGTCAAAATCCCCCATCACATGGTGGAAGCGGCCACCCTTCACCAACCGCAGGCCCTCCTGCTCCAGGGCCTGGCGGAAGGACGCCACATCCAGGGCGCCGCCGTTCCAAACCACCGGCTCGGTGGCGGCGCGATCCTTGGCCTTGGCGGCCTGGTCCCGGGAGAGATCGGCGTGCTGGGCCACTTCCTCAACACTCATGTCATCGAAGCCGGTGAAGCGGAAGCCCTGTTCTCTGAGGCGCGCCAGCGACTCGAGTACCCTGGCACGGGGCTGGGCAAAATGGATGACTTCGTCCTCATCCTGACCGGCGTCAAAGTAGCCGGCCGGGATGATGGCGGCGGCGCCGTTCTCGACGATGTAGGGATGTTCATTAGCCAGCTCCGAACGCAGGTCCCGGATCTCCGCCGCGGTCTTGCTGGAGTTGAGGATCAGCGGCAGCCGGTGGCGCTCCAGCTCCGCCAGCGCCGGTTTGGCCGGCGTCCAGTCGTAGCTGTCATGATCCAGCAGGGTGCCGTCCAGGTCGGTGAAAAACAGCAGGGTGGGTCGGCTCATCGTAACCAGTCTCCTTCCAGCTGCTCTTTGATGGTCTGTCCCACAATGCGGTGGGACGGGTCCACGGTGAACACCACATCCGCCCGGGGCGGCAGGTCGAACAGGGTGTGCCGGGTGACCCGCTCGTAATGCATGACAAACCGGTAGACCTGATCGTCATCCATAATCCGGCTGACCTCTCCGCCCTTTTTTGGTGCGTCGCCCGATCGCTGTGCAAGCTTGTGCTCCTGAAGTGTGCGCCACTGGATCACCTGCTCCATGGAGGGCGCCTTCAGCATCACCATGCGATCGATCTGGTCGAAGAACCAGGCGTAGGCGTCGTGAAGCTGGTCGTTGACATGCTGGCGCCAGAGGTTATCGCTGTCCTCGGCGGCCTCCAGTTCGTTGACCGGTTCCGCCAGCCTGATCGGGTCACGCTCCGGCCGCGCGCCCAGGCACCAGCCCTCGATCAGCACCACCTTCGCCGGGCCCCGGAACAGCGGCCACTCATGCTTGGGCTTGCGGTCGTCCCCGGCCTTGTCGAACGCGGGGATCGGCGTGTCGTGGTCGGCTGTGGCGGTCACCAGGGAATCGATCACCTGCTGGCCCAGCAGCAGGTCGTGGGTGCCCGGCACGCCGCGGGTCACGAACAGCGGATGCACGCCTTCCGCCAGGCCTTCGCGCTCGGCCCTGGTCAGGTAGAGGTCGTCCAGAGAGAAGCGGGCACAGCGCAGGCCGTGCTCCTGCTCCAGCAGGGTCTGCAGGAACAGCGCCAGGGTGGATTTGCCGGTACCCTGGGCACCGTTGAGGCCCAGGATCAAGGGCCGCGCCAACGCCTGCTGCCAGTCGGCAACCCGCTGGGCCAGGGGCTGGATGTAGTCGGCGACGGTGGTCTGGTATTCCGGTGGCAGGCCTTCGCGACGAATCAGTTCGTCCACCTGCTGGGATGCGCTCATGATGATGCTCTGCCTCCTGTCCACGTGAGAGGGATTTGCAGATTCTGTACCAACCTGGAGCCGGGTGGCGGTTTGCTCGTGGGCCGAGCCCGGCTTTAAGATGGTATCAACAGTCTGACACACCGGGGCGGCCGACGCGTAGAGAACACCGGGGCCCGATGCCGCGGCCGCCTCGAAGGAGAGATCACCCTGACGGATTTTCGCGTGGAACACCGCTACCTGAACCTGCCCGACGCCTTCTACAGCCGGGTGTATCCCACTCCCCTGCACCAGCCCCGCATGGTGTGCTTCAATTCGGCACTGGCTGAGGAAATGGGTGTCGCTGTCGACGAGCCCGAGCAGTGGGCCGCCATCGGAGCCGGCCAGGAACTGCTGGAGGGCATGGACCCGGTGGCCATGAAGTACACCGGCCACCAGTTCGGCATGTACAACCCGGACCTGGGAGACGGCCGGGGCCTGCTGTTGTGGGAAACGGTGGGGCCGGACGGGCGGCGCTGGGACTGGCACCTGCTGGGCGCCGGCCAGACCCCCTTCTCCCGCTTTGGCGACGGCCGCGCGGTGCTGCGTTCCAGTATCCGGGAATACCTGTGCAGCGAGGCCATGCACTTTCTGGGCATCCCCACCACCCGGGCGCTGTTTCTGGTGAGCTGCAAGGACCCGGTGCGGCGTGAGTCCATCGAGACCGCCGCCACCCTGATGCGGGTGGCCCAGAGCCATATCCGCTTCGGCCACTTCGAGTTCGCTGCCCATCACCAGGGCAAGGATGCGCTCCAGGCCCTCACCGACCACACCATCGGCCTCTATTTCAGTGACCTGGAAGCGCTACCGGAGCGCCAGCGCTATCACCGCTGGCTGGCGGAGGTGGTGAAGCGCACCGCCCGGCTGATCGCCGACTGGCAGGCGGTGGGGTTCTGCCACGGCGTGATGAACAGCGACAACATGTCCATCATCGGCGACACCTTCGACTATGGCCCCTACGCCTTCCTCGACGACTTCGACGCCGGCTACATCTGCAACCACACCGACCAGGGTGGCCGGTATGCCTACAACCGCCAGCCCCAGATCGGTTTCACCAACTGCCAGTTCCTGGCCAGGGCCATGGCGCCGCTGATGGAGGAGGACGACATCCTCGACGCCCTGCGCCACTACGAACAGGCCTACAACGACCACTTTCTCGATACCCTGCGGCGCAAACTGGGCCTGGCGGAAACCCGGGAAAAGGACATTGACCTGATCATGGAGACCTTCTCCATGCTCCACGAGCATCATGTGGACTACACCCTGTTCTTCCGGGGCCTCAGCAACCTGGCCTCAAAAGGGCCGGCGCCGATACGGGACCTGTTCGTGGACAGACAGGTGGCGGACAACTGGCTTGAGCGCTACCAGGAGCGGCTGAAGGAAGAAAGTCGCAGCGACGCGGAGCGCGAGACCGCCATGCGCGCCATCAATCCCAAGTACATCCTGCGCAATTACCTGGCCCAACAGGTCATCCAGGACGCCCAGGGTGGCAACTACGAGCCCATGCACAAGTTGCTAGAGGTATTAAAGCTGCCCTTCGACGAGCAGCCGGAGAACGAAGCCTATGCCGCCATGCCGCCGGACTGGGGCCGGCATCTGAACATCAGTTGTTCCTCCTGAGTCGGTAATAGCCGGCTCCCCCTCTCCCCAACCCCTCTCCCGCCAGGGGAGAGGGGCTTCAAAAACAAGTGCCGACAGGTGTTGCAGCCAGAGTGGCCGAAAGCTTTCACCGAAGCCAGACCCATAAGCTCCCCTCTCCCCTGGCGGGAGAGGGGCCGGGGGAGAGGGGGAAGGACCGCCAACTTCAAATCCCGGCCACAAAAAACGGGGCCGAAGCCCCGTTTTTCAACAACTCAGCGGTCACACCGCTTTGGCGGCAATAATCTTCTCCTGCCACTCGGCCGGGCCGGTCTGGTGCACCGACGAGCCCTTGGAGTCCACCGCCACGGTTACCGGCATGTCCTCCACCTCGAACTCGTAGATGGCCTCCATACCCAGCTCCTCGAAGGCCACCACCTTGGCGCCCTTGATGGCCTTGGACACCAGGTAGGCGGAGCCGCCCACCGCCATCAGGTAGACGGCACTGAAGTCGCGAATGGCGTCGATAGCCACCTGGCCGCGCTCCGCCTTGCCGATCATACCCGTGAGACCGGTCTTCTCCAGCATGGTGCGGGTGAACTTGTCCATCCGGGTAGCGGTGGTCGGGCCAGCCGGGCCCACCACTTCCTCGCGGACCGGATCCACCGGGCCCACGTAATAGATGAAGCGGCCCTTCAGATCCACCGGCAGCGGCTCGCCCCGCTCGATCATGTCCACCATCTTCTTGTGGGCGGCGTCGCGGCCGGTCAGCATCTTGCCGGACAGCAGCACGGTCTCGCCCGGCTTCCAGTCCTTGACGTCTTCCGGGGTGACGGTATCCAGGTTCACACGGCGCACACTGTCGCCCACCTCCCAGGTGATCTCCGGCCAGTCTTCCAGGCTCGGCGGGGTCTGCAGCGCAGGGCCGGAGCCGTCCAGCACGAAGTGGGCGTGGCGGGTGGCGGCGCAGTTGGGGATGATGGCCACCGGCTTGTTGGCGGCGTGGGTGGGGTAATCCTTCACTTTTACGTCCAGCACTGTGGTCAGGCCGCCCAGGCCCTGGGCACCGATGCCCAGGTCATTGACCTTGTCGAACAGCTCCAGCCGCAGCTCCTCGGCGCGGTTGCTGGCGCCGCGGGCTTTCAGGTCGTGGATGTCGATGGGGTCCAGCAGGGACTCCTTGGCCAGCTCCATGGCCTTCTCGGCGGTACCGCCGATGCCGATGCCCAGCATGCCCGGCGGACACCAGCCGGCGCCCATCTGGGGCACCATCTTCAGCACCCACTCCACCACCGAGTCCGACGGGTTCAGCATGGCGAACTTGGACTTGGCCTCGGAGCCGCCGCCTTTGGCCGCCACGTGCACGTCCACGGTGTTGCCCGGTACGATCTTGTAGTGGATCACCGCCGGGGTATTGTCCTTGGTGTTGGCGCGCTTGCCGTCCGGGTCCGCCAGCACGGAGGCCCGCAGCACGTTGTCCGGGTGGGTGTAGGCCCGGCGCACGCCTTCATTGATGATGTCGTCCAGCGGCATGTCGGCATCCCACTGCACATCCATACCCACGTTGACAAACACGGTGACGATGCCGGTGTCCTGGCAGATCGGGCGCTTGCCCTGGGCACACATGCGGGAGTTGATCAGAATCTGCGCCATGGCGTCTTTCGCCGCCTGGGACTCCTCGCGCTGGTAGGCCTCGTAGACGGCCTGGATGAAATCCTTGGGGTGATAGTAGGAAATGAACTGGAGCGCGTCCGCTACGCTCTCGATCAGGTCGTCCTGGCGGATTATGGTCGGCATAGATCTCTCATCCAGATGGTTTTTTCTAGGAGTCTTCGTAGGAAGCTATTGAATCCCGCAAAAATTTGAGCGAGTTTACCAGAAAATAGAGCCCGCGGCGGTAGCCAAAGGGCAAAGCAGGAGACACCCGTGACAGACCTGATCCAGATCGAGAAAAAACAGCGCACCCTGGTGGTTCGCATCCACCGGCCCGAGCGCAAGAACGCCCTCACCCACGGCATGTACAGTGCCATGGCCGATGCCCTCGAGAACGCCCATGCCGATGCGGACATCCGCTGCATCCTGTTCACCGGCAGCGAGGAGTGCTTTACCGCCGGCAACGACCTGGGGGATTTCGCCGCCGGGCTGCCAGAGGATTTCCGCACCACCCCGGTGGGCCGCTTCCTGTTCGGCCTGGCCCGGGCCACCAAACCCGTGGTGGCCGCAGTGAACGGCCCGGCGGTGGGCATCGGCACCACCATGCTGCTGCACTGCGATTTTGTCTTCGCGGGCAGCAACAGTCGCTTCCAGATGCCCTTCGCCAACCTGGGCCTTTGCCCGGAGGGCGGCTCCAGCCTGCTGCTGCCCACCTGGCTGGGCCGCGTGCGGGCGGCGGAACTGCTGATGCTGGGTGGCGCCTTCACCCCCAGCGATGCCCGCAACATGGGCCTGATCAACAAGGTCTGCGAGCCGGCCGACACCGAGACCACCGCCCTGCTCACCTGCCAGCAGCTGGAAGCCCAGCCGCCGGCCGCCATCCGCGCCACCAAGAATCTGCTCAACCGCGCCAACCTGGAGGCATTGGAGGCCACCATGCTGGAGGAAGGCGAACTTTTCGGCCAGCGGCTGAAATCCCCCGAGGCGGCGGAAGCCTTCAAGGCCTTCGCCGAGAAGCGCAAACCGGACTTCTCGGGCTTCCGGTAGCCCCGGCCCGATGCTGTTTCAGCGCCGCTCGACAAAGCCTGGGCCAGCCACTATTTTTCACTGAGGTACCCCCTCCCGGCGGAACCTGCCGGCGCTGACGGCAGGCGGCGGGAGCGGTGGTACGGGGCGTGTGCACAAGAATCACACTTTAGAGCGATCAACAGGTTGCTTTGTCTTTCGCTATAGTCAGAGGATGAAGGAGTCTTTGATCGGTTCCTTGGAAAGAAGTGGCTAAGAGCGCTGGCCAGTCCAACAGACAAAACCGGCCTCTGACAACGGGCTTACCGGCACCCACCGGCCCCGTCAGAAGCCGCCAATAACGACACAACAACAGGAAAGGGTTCCACCCATGCTCAAGAAAACTCTAATAAGTCTCGCCGTAGCGTCTTCCGTGGGCTTGACCGGCTGCCTCGGTGGCGATTCCGTCGGAAAGAACGCAAATCCCCAGTACAACATCAATAACCCCGAGATTGACGGTAAGACCTGGCCGATTTTCAATCCGGTGACCAGCGAGCTGCCGATTCCGAACGACCTGATTTTTGATTCAGTGGCCAAAGACGGCACCTTCCGTGTGGCGGATACATCTCCTCCTGTTACCACTGCCCTGAATTCCCTGAGTGGCGCCTCAACCGTCGCGCCAGCGGTGGTTCGTTTCAACGGCCAGATCGACCCCGCTACTGTTGCTGCAAATCAGACCGTTTTCCTGATCGAACTCAGCTACGCGAGTGGAGATCCAGTCCAAGCGTTAAACATTAGCGAGCCGCCAACGCTAGAACTGGCCGTCACCGGACCTGCGGGTCTACCAAAGTTTCGGGCTGATGTTGAGACCTTGGACGGCACCTCTGCTATCCGAATTCTGCCGCTGGAGCCTCTGGATCCGAGAAAGCGGTATGTAGTGGCGGTCACCAAAGGCATCCAGGATATTAATGGTGAGGCTATCATTCAGTCCCCGTCCTATAACAACCTGACGGACGAGACTCAGCCCTTGGGCTCAAGCGGCCTCGCGCCGGTTCGAACCCTGATTAATAAGCTTTGGGAGCCAATTTCCGCAGCCTATTTTGGTGCAGTTGGAGCAGAGCTGTCAGCCGACGACATAGCTCTTACCTATAGCTTCACAACATCCAATGATGAAAAAGTTCTTCAGTACATTGCCGAACCTGCCGCGTGGTTCTCAGATCAGATTGAGACCTTGATTAAGGTTTCCGTGGCGCGCAGTGCCATTACGGGTGGAGCAAATTCCTATGATGCTGTCAAAACGACGGTAGACGGAGCTTTTGGTAACACTCAAACATTTGCCGCGAATCTCCCTGATCTGTTCGGGTCAGGTAAGCCCTGCGAGGGCACCTCTGGCCAAATCGCAGTTACCTGCGCTGGGGTAGCACTGGCTACCAACTTCAGTCCTCTTCTACCAAATCAGTCTGCAAGAAGCTCAGCCGATATCAGCCTCGACTCGAGCTCGATTAAACCGGTACCTCTGTTATCTGCAGTCACAAGCGGCATCCTTACTGCGTTTGGCGCTTCCAACACGGCCGTGACAGCGGCTCAGGGCACGGTTAGCTTGCCATACTATTTGGGCACGAGCGGCGCCAGTCTCGTTCAAGATTCGTGGGTGGCTGACGATGCTTTGGCTCAGCAGCTGAACCAGGCTTTTGCGGATGCTGGTTTGGCAATTCCACAGGCCGACCCCTCGGTATCCACCGCCGTCAATTACATATTCCCGTTCCCCAAGCGGCAGGCAGTGGTAGACGTACCGATGCTCGCCCTCTATCCGTCGTCCGGAACGATTAATGGAGTAGTTCTATATCAGCACGGTATTACTACTGATCGAAGCGCTGCTCTCACTTTCGGGACCGCTTTGGCTACCCAGGGTTACGCTGTAATCGCCATTGATCAGCCTTTACATGGTGTAGCGCCTTTCACTGCTGCGGAACAGGAAGCGCTAGCTGATAGGCTTCTCGCGGGAGCTGGGCTCGAGGTCAACGAGACAAACCGAACTGCTCTGATCAATGGTCAGCTATCTCTCGGTCTGCTTGCGCAACTCCGTAGCGGAGGCTGCACTCTGAGTAGTGACGACGCAACCGCTATCCAAGAGGTAATTGGTAGTGCCTGCGGTGCCGAAGCGGCAACTTCTATGGCAGGTCTGGTATCAATCGAAAACACCGTCGCGAATGCTGGCAGTACCATTCCAGGCCTCGCTCCGAAAATTGGCAACGAACGTCACTTCGGCTTTTATGCCGCACAACCTGGCGTGCCAGCTCCGCTGGATTACGAGAACGGCGTGGGTGATTCCGGCAGCCTGTTCATCAACCTGACAGGTTTCCTGACTTCCCGTGACAACAATCGCCAGAGCGCTGTTGACCAGATGAACCTTCAAGCGAGTCTTTCAGGCTTGAATCTCCCCACGGTCACCAGCAATGTGGTTAGTATTGTTGACTCAACGCCTGTCTATTTCGTTGGCCATTCACTTGGGACCATAACCGGAACTCCGTATATCGCGGCGGTCAATGCAAACCAAACTTCGGCACTCGATAGCACAGTGGCTGCGAACGATATCAATGCCGCAAGCATGCTGACACCGGGTGGTGGAATCGTCAGGCTGCTTGAGAACTCACCGTCGTTCGCCCCAAGGATCCTTTTGGGCCTGCAGCAGGCGGCTGGCTTGGAACAGGGTGATGCCAACCTTGAAACCTATTTCAATGTGTTCCAGGCAGCACTCGACAGTGCGGATCCCATCAACTTTGTTGGTAATCTGAATACCATCGGAACAAGTGTTCTTCTCTCTGAAGTTCAAGGCGACACTGTAATTCCGAACGCCGCTGATGAAGCGGTCTGGGGCATCCCAGCGCTGAATGGCACTTTCAACGCCGAGGTCAATGGT
>NZ_JAWVZL010000078.1:0-15014 GCF_033722195.1 Marinobacter sp. | reverse complement strand
GTCCGACCGGGTCCGCGACACCGAGACCCTGCTGGTGCAGCAGTCCCGCATCAACACGGAACTCCAGGAGGGTCTGATGAAGACCCGCATGATTCCGTTTGCCTCCATGGTGCCGCGTCTGCGCCGCATCGTGCGGCAGATAAGTGGCGAGCTGGGCAAGAAGGTGGAGTTCGACGTCCGTAACGCCGAAGGCGAGATGGACCGCAACATTCTCGAACGCATGATCGCGCCGCTGGAGCACATGCTCCGCAACGCCCTGGACCACGGCATCGAGAAGCCCGAGGACCGTCTCAAGGCCGGCAAGCCGGACACCGGCGAAGTCACCCTGTCGCTGACCCGTGAGGGCGGCGAAGTGGTGCTGCGGATGATGGACGACGGCGCCGGCATCCCCACCAAGGTGATCCGCGACAAGGCCATCCGCCAGGGCATGCTGGGCGAGCACGAGGAGCTGAGCGATCGCGAAATCCTGCAGTTCATCCTCCAGCCCGGCTTCTCCACCGCCGCCCAGGTTACCCAGATCTCCGGCCGTGGTGTGGGCATGGACGTGGTGGCCAGCGAGATCAAGCAGCTTGGCGGCAGCCTGGACATCGACTCGGTGTTGGGCCAGGGCACCACTTTCACCGTTCGGCTGCCGTTCACGGTGTCGGTCAACCGCGCCCTGATGGTGTCCACCGGTGAGGACTTCTACGCCATCCCCCTCAACACCATCGAGGGCATCGTGCGGGTCAGCACCTATGAGCTGGAGGAGTATTACCAGCCGGACGCCCCACTATACGAATACGCCGGCCAGCAGTACCGCCTGCAGTACCTGGGCGGCCTGCTCCACAGTGACCATCATCCCAAGCTCCAGGGCCAGGCCCTGCCGCTGCCGGTGATCCTGGTGCGCGGTGCTGAGCAGCCCATGGCGCTGCAGGTGGACAGCCTGATGGGCAGCCGCGAGATCGTGGTGAAATCCCTCGGCCCCCAGTTCACCTCGGTGCGGGGTGTCTCCGGTGCCACCATCCTGGGTGACGGCAACGTGGTGGTGATCCTTGACCTGCCCGCCATGATCCGTTCCGACATCCTGTCCGAGCGCCAGCGTCTGGCCCAGCAGCAGGCAAGTGCCGAGCTGCAGCGTCTGGAGGAGCGGCCCACCCTGGTCATGGTGGTGGACGACTCGGTGACGGTGCGCAAGGTCACCTCACGCCTGCTGGAACGCAACGGTATGGAAGTGGTGACCGCGAAGGACGGTCTGGATGCCGTGGCCCAGCTCCAGGACCACCGCCCCGATATCATTCTGCTGGATATCGAAATGCCAAGGATGGACGGCTTCGAAGTGGCAAGTTTCGTCCGCCACGACGACAGCCTCAGCGACACGCCGATCTGCATGATCACCTCCCGGACCGGTGAAAAGCACCGGGAGCGGGCGCTGGCCATCGGCGTCAATGAGTACCTTGGCAAACCGTTCCAGGAAACCGAGCTGCTGGAGACCATCCAGCGGCTTACCGGTAACAGCTGATGTCCGGGCCCACCGGTCGGCCCCAGGTCGGGATCGTCTCGGACAGCGCCCTGCAGCGTCACCGGCTGCAGGAAGCCGCCGCCAAGTTCGGCCTCCAGACGCGTTTTTCAGGCGCGCCTGAGCGCCTGCTGGGCTATGCGGTGCTGCCGGAAGTGGGCCTGTGGCTGGTGACGCTGGAGGACGAGGCCGATCACCCGGCCCTGTTCGACCACTTGCTGGAGAATACCGACGCGTCCATCCTGTTCGGCATGGACCCGGCGCCCACCACCGGTGGCGTGGACTATTTCCGCTGGGAGCGCCGGTTGCACGACAAACTGGTGCAGCAGCTGGGCGCCCTGGAGCAGTTCGACACCGAAGCCACCCTGGCGGAACTGGCGGTCAGGCCTGAGCCGCCGCGGCCGGACCCGAGACTGCCCCACTGGATCACCCCCGGGGTGCCCGGCGAGCCGGCGGAGCAGGTCTGGATACTGGGTGCGTCGCTGGGTGGTCCGGCAGCGGTCAAGGCGTTTCTGGATCATCTGCCCGCGGGCCTGCCGGTGGGCTTTGTCTACGCCCAGCACATCGACGGCAATTTCACCGACGTGCTGACCCGGGTTCTGGGCCGCCACGCCCAATACCGCCTGACCCGGGCCGAAAACGGCATGCGGGTGTGCAACGGTGATGTCATCCTGTTGCCGGTGGAGCGTGAGTGGGGACTCGACCCGGACGGCGCCCTGATGGAGAAGGGCAACCCCTGGCCGGGACCTTACGGGCCCTCCATCGACCAGGTGCTGCTCAATGTGGCCGATTATTACGGCGCCCGCTGCCATGCCATCCTGTTCTCCGGCATGGGTAACGACGGCGCCCTGGCGGCCCCGATGCTGCGAGCCTACGGCAGCAGGATCTGGGTCCAGAGCAGTGCCAGCTGCGGCAACAGTTCCATGCCGGACTCGATCGCCGAGACCGGCTGCGTGAGCTTTACCGGCAGTCCGGAGCAATTGGCCCGTGAACTTGTCAAAACGATTGAAGCGTCCTGTCTGCTCGCCCGCAAGCAGCAGCGGATTCACCCCGAGGAGCCGCAAGCATGAGTGACAACAGCCAACTTTTGCCCTGTGTCATGATTCCCATGATCGACCGCCAGTTGCTGCTGCCCAACGTGTCCATCGCCGAGGTGGTGGATTACGTCGGATCCGAGCCCGACCGGGACGCCCCGGAGTACATCCTGGGCCGGCTCAACTGGCGCGGCCTGGACCTGCCGGTGATCTCCTATGACGCCGCCAACGGCGGCCGGGCGGTGATTCCCCAGGGCAACCGGGGCCGCATCATCGTGCTCAACACCATCGGCCAGCACCACGCCGAACTGCCGTTCATGGCCATCGTCACCCAAGGCATTCCCAGCCAGGCTCGACTCACCGAGGATCAGATCCGACCGCTGGAAGCCGAGGTGGGCCCGGCCGACCTGATGGTGGTGGACGTGGACGGCCATACCGCCCACATCCCCAACCTCGAGTACCTGGAATCCCTTGCCCTGGGCAAAACCGCAGCCTGAAGCCCGGGCTGACGACCGGTCGGCATAATGTTATAATGTTGCATCTTTTTTGCCAACCGGTGTTGTCATGTCCGCCAGCGCGCTACCCTATCGTCCCCATAACCACGATGCCTGTGTCCATGAGGCCCTGAGTGATGCCCGCCGCATCTGCCGGGACCGTCAGGCCCGGCTGACCCCGACCCGGGAGCGGGTGCTGGAGCTGATCTGGCAATCCCACAAACCCCTGGGCGCCTACGACCTGCTGGGCCTGCTGGCGGAGGACGGCCACAACGCGGCGCCTCCCACCGTCTACCGGGCGCTGGATTTCCTGCTGCAGAACGGCCTGGTGCACCGGATCGCCTCGCTGAACGCTTTCGTGGGCTGCGCCCACGCCGACAAACACCATCACGGCCTGTTCCTGATCTGCCGGGTCTGCCGCAACGTCCTGGAACTGACCGATCCGACGGTGTCCGAAGCCCTGACCCGCGCCAGCACCGGCCAGGCCTTCAGTGCCGAGGACATTACCGTGGAAGTGGCCGGTCTCTGTCCGGCCTGCCAAGAGCAAGCCGACCATGACTGATGCCCTGGTGAAACTGGAAGACGCCACCGTGGCCTTTGAGGGCACCGCCGTGGTGGACCGGGTCAATCTCACCGTCAGCCGGGGCGATATCATTACCATCATCGGTCCCAACGGTGCCGGCAAGACCACCCTGATCAAGGCCATCATCGGCGTGCAGCCGTTGAGCGACGGCAAGCTCTGGCGCCAGCGCGGCCTGACCATTGGCTACGTGCCCCAGAGCCTGCACCTGCAGCTGACCCTGCCGATGTCGGTGAAACGTTTCATGGCCACCACCGGCGAGCCTGCTGCGGTCTGCCGCGACGCCCTGGCCGAGACCGGGGTCGAGCATCTGCAGGAGGCCGCGGTCCACCGTCTGTCCGGGGGCGAGATGCAGCGCCTGCTGATTGCCCGGGCGCTGGCCCGCAAACCGGATCTGCTGGTGCTGGACGAACCCGCCCAGGGCGTGGACATCAATGGCCAGGCCTCACTGTACGAGCTGATCCGCCGGCTACGGGACCGGCTCAACTGCGGCGTCATCATGATCTCCCACGACCTGCACCTGGTGATGGCGGCCACCGACCGGGTCATCTGCCTGAACCAGCATGTCTGCTGCAGTGGCTATCCCGAGGACATCTCCCGCGACCCGGGCTTTGTCGAGGTCTTCGGCCGTTCCGTGGCGGACAGCCTGGCGGTCTACCACCATCACCACAATCACAGTCACGGGCTCAGCGGCGAAGTGATCGCCCCGGACCAGGCCCGTTCCCAGCACGAGCACGAGCACTGCCAGCATGACCATCATTGACCAGATCCTGGGGGACTTTTTCTGGCGCGCCCTCATCGGCGGCCTTGGCGTGGCACTGGTGGCGGGCCCGCTGGGCTGTTTCGTGGTCTGGCGCCGGATGGCCTATTTCGGCGACACCCTGGCGCATTCCGCCCTGCTGGGGGTGGCGCTGGGGTTCCTGCTGCACCTGCCGCTGAACCTGACCATCGCGCTGACCTGTACAGGCCTGGCGGTGCTGCTGGTGCTGCTGGCCCGCAGCAAGTCCCTGGCCACTGACACCCTGCTGGGCATACTGGCCCACAGTTCCCTGGCCATCGGCCTGGTGGCCCTGAGCTTCATGCCGGATGTGCGGGTGGACCTGAGCGCCTACCTGTTCGGTGACCTGCTGGCCATGCGCCGGATGGACCTGGCCTGGATCTACGGCGGTGCCGCGGTAGTGCTGGCGCTGCTGTGGTGGCTCTGGCGTGGCCTGCTGATGAGTACCCTGCACGAGGAACTGGCCAAGGTGGAGGGAGTACCGGTGGAGCGCCTGCGGCTGGTGCTGATGCTGATGTTTTCGCTGGCAATCGCGGTGGCCATGAAGATTGTCGGCGTACTGCTGATCACGGCGCTGCTGATCATCCCTGCCGCCACCGCCCGCCGCCTGGCGGCAAGCCCCGAACAGATGGTGGTGCTGGCCATGGCGGTGGGCATGCTGGCGGTGGCCGGTGGCCTGTCTGCCTCCTGGCACTGGAACAGTCCCGCCGGCCCTTCCATTGTGGTGGCCGCGTTCGCCCTCTTCGCCATCACCTACGCCACCATCCCCCGCCAACGGGCCTGACCCGGCCCTTGGCGGGCACACCTCCCTGGGCTAGAGTCAGTACAGGACTCAGCCCGATGGCCGTCCGGCCGGGCTTCTGGAGGCGGATATGGAAACCCCCGCACGTCAGCGCTGGTTGCCCTGGCTCTGGCTGCCGATGCTGGCCGGCGGTCTGCTCGTCACCTGGCTGCTGGCGCTGGCCGCAGACCGGCACGGCACCCGGGTCATGGGTCATGTCCTGTCGGAGCAGCACCGGGGCGTCATAGCCCTGCTGGATCAGCGCATCGACCAGCTGATGGTGACCGGGCGGCTGCTGGCCCGGCCGGCACCGGCCAGCGAACAGGCGTTCCGGGTGCGGGCCCGCCAGTTACTGGACCAGGTGGCCGGACTGGCGGCGGTGGAATACCTGCAGATCGCCAGCCACACCCAGCGGCTGGCCCTGGCGCAGGCGCCCGGAAACGACGACGGCTGGCCCTCGCAATTTAACGCCTGGCCACCGCCGATGCAGCCGGCGGAACCGGCCCAACAGTATCTGATCGTGCGCTGGGTCGAGGGGGACGAGCACCTGGCCGCCGCCCCGGGGCTGGTGGCTGACAGCGTGCCCCACTGGCAGAATCCGCTGCTGCGTACCCTGGGTCAGGGCGTGGTCACCGCCACCGGCCGCACCAACCTGCATCGTAACGGCCGCCACAGCAGCGCCCTCCGACTCTTTGTACCCGGCAGCGGCGACGCCCTGGCCAGCCTGGTGATCAGCCCCGAAGCCTGGCTTCAGGCAGTGCTGGCGGACAACCATTTCGGCGCTGTGGAGATCACCGTTCACGACCTCAGTCAGGAGGTCAAGACCGCGCTGGTCACCCTGCCCGCCCGGGGCGAAACATTACCGGCTCAGGCGCTGCGGTCCGAGTTCCTGTTCGGCGACCGCCAGTGGATGGTGACCTCCACGCCGACCCGTGCTTTCCTGCAACAATCCGGCGCCGACCTGCAACCGCCGGTGTGGCTGGCCGGGCTGTCCCTGACGGCGCTGGCCAGTGCCGGCCTGGCCCTGCTGGGGCGGCGCCTGCGACAGGCCTGGCGGCACCGGGAGCTGGCCGAGGCCCAGGGCGCGCGGCTGCAGCAACAGCTGGACAATCGGCAGGTGGAGAAGAGCATCCTGCGCCAGGCCCTGATCAACAGCGAGCAGCGCAGCCGTGACCTGGTGGCCCTGAGTGGGGGTTTTGTCTGCGAGCTGGACGAGCGCCAGCACGTGGCCTATCTGTCGGCCCAGGTGGCCGACCTGCTGGACCGGGCCCCCACCGACCTGGCGGACCAGCCGTTCCAGACCCTGGTGGCGGTCTCCGACCGGGGCCGCTTTGAAGCGACCCTGCAGGCCGCCCGCCGGGAGAAAACCGTCAGCCGGATCGATCTGCACCTGTTGGACGCCGACGACGACCCGGTGCCAATCACCGTGCGGGTGGCGGCCATCATCGAGCCTCTCAGCGGCTGCACCGGCTACCGCCTCACCGGCCAGCCCAGGGAGACCTGAGCCTCAGCGGGCCGGGCCCAGCGGCTGCACCACCTCGGCGATGCGGCCGGAATCCACCAGTTCCAGGAACTCGTCCCCCAGCCGCTGGCTTTCCGCCACCGCGACCTGCCAGGCCTTTTCCCGGCCGGCATCGTCGTTCAGGTAACGTTCGAAATCCTTTCGATCCGGCAGCTTGCGGTCCGGCAGGCCGGCCAGGTAGGCCCGGGACGGCGCCACCAGCACCACGTCCTGCAGCCGCCCGACGTCACCCCGGCGCCAGGGCAGGGCCTTGTCAAACCAGCCCGGCACGATGCGGTCGGTAAAATGCGGGTAGAGCACGATCCCGGGCTGCCGGTAAGGCAGGTCCAGGTGATAGTCGAGCAGGCCGCCGTCCCGATAGACCCCGGCGGGGGCACCGGGAATGTCCCGGACGCCTGTCATCACCATGGGTATGGAGGCGGAGGCCAGCAGGGCCGGCATCAGGTTGTCCCGGGTCAGAGCCACAGCGTGGCTGGGAAAGTCCACCAGCTTGTCCACCGGTGTCTGATGCCGGCTGTCGTGGATGATGGCCCGCTCCATGAAGCGGCCCAGATGGCGCCGGCCCACCATGTTGGCGCTGATGGCCTGCATCAGGCCCAGCGTCAGGGCACCGCGGGCGTCTTCGGCGAGCCGGCCGCGACTGCGCACCACCAGGATGTTGAGACGGTAGTGGGGGTGTTTGAGGATGGCGTCTTCCCGGCCGGCCAGCAGGGTATCCAGGAAGATCCGGCTCTTGCGGGTCACTTCGGCAGCGCTGACGCCCTTGGCAAAGCGCTGCGAGGTGTACAGCTGCGCCAGTTGCGCCAGTTGGGCGCCGGGGTCATCCCCCGAGGCCACGGCGGCAAAACGCCAGCTGCCGATGGAGGAGCCAATCAGGGCCCGCTGCTGAGGCGCCCGCAGCAGCCAGTCGCCGAAGATGGCACGATCCAGCCCGGAAATGCCGAGGGCCTTGGGTCCACCGGCAGCGCCGGGGATGACGTGGACATCCTCCGGCCGCAGGCCCTCCTCGCGGATGCGCTGGATGGCGCGGCGCCCGGCAAGGATGGTCAGCGCCGGAGCCCGGTGGAAGTTGGCGGTCATGGCGGTACCCTGCAAAAATTTTCAGGATGTTACCCAAAACCGGCGTTGCCGGCCAGGGCCGAAGCCCCATCGACTCAGGTATACTCCTGGCTGTCGACCATCCGCCGAGCTGTTACGGAACGAGCCTACCCATGCCCACCACCAGCGGTGACACCACCCGCCAGAAAATCCTGATGACCGCGCTGGCACTCTATGCCGAACGGGGCCTGGACGGGGTTTCATTGCGGGCCATCAGCGCTGCCTCGGGTACCCGCAACTCCGCCGCTGCCCACTATCATTTCGGCAACCGGCTGGGGGTCATCGAGGCGGTGCTGACCATGATCACCGATCATCTGCGGCCCCGCTTCGAGAACGGCATTTCGGCGCTGGAGGCGGCGCCGGTGCCGTCGCTGCGGGACATTGTGCGGGCCACGGCCTTGCCGTACCTGTCGCTGCTGATGCCGGCCACTCCCTGGGGGCCCTCGGCACTGCGTTTCATGGCCCACCTGCACGCCGACAACACCCCGGAGGTCATGAAGCTGCTGAACCGGCACTTCCAGCCGGAAGTGGAGCGTATCGAGGCGCAGCTGCACCGGGCCCTGCCGGAGCTGTCCCGCAATACCCTGCGGATCCGCCTGGCTTTCACCTTTGTGAACCTGATTCACGGCGCCGCCGAAATCGATCTGCTGGCCAATACCCCGTTTGGCGACATCCGCCCCGACGACGCCACCCTGTTCAACCATTTTCTGGACTACGTGGAGGGCGGACTGTCCTTCAAACCCTCTCAAAACTGATCGGCTTTCGCGTTTTAACTTGCATGCTAGACTCAACAAAAGCCTGCATGGAAGTTACAGAAGTATGGACACCCCGGGGTACATCCTTTGAAAAACTGGACCGCCGCCTCAATCAAGGCCAGTAATCCGAGTCTGGCGGTACTGGGCTTTCGTCGCCAGATCGTCTATCACCTGCATTTCTGGGCGCTGGTCGCGGTCGCGCCGCTGGTGATGGTGCAGTGGAGCCAGGACAACCAACTGCTGGCACTTTTGCTGCTCGGCTTCTGCATCAACGCGGTGCTGGTAATCCTGCTCCTGCGCTGGCGCGACATCTACCTGTTCCAGGGGCGCTTCTTTGTGGTGCTGGCCACTGTTTGCTCGGTCTACTCCACCAGCATAAACGGCCACGCAGGACTGTACTGGGCCTATCCGGCGTTGGCGGCGGGCTTCTTCCTGCTGAACCTGCGGGAGGCCACCATCGGCAACATCGTGTTCATCGGCGCCATGGCGGTGGTGTCCTTCTACCGCTTCCCGGAGGCGGATTTCTGGCGGATCCTGTTCTCCCTGGGACTGACCGCGATCTTCGTACTGGTGTTTGCCTGGCTGGTGGGGCGGCTGCAGGCGGAACTTACCCGACTCGCCACCACTGACCCCCTGACCGGCTGTCTCAATCGCTCCCAGCTGGCCGACATCCTGAACAGCCAGATCCAGCTGCGGGAACGCTACGAGCGGGTGTCCAGCTTGGTGCTGATCGATCTGGACCACTTCAAAAACGTCAACGACCGCTGGGGCCATGTGGCCGGCGACCAAGTCTTGCAGGAAGTGGCAACCCGGTTCCGCCGCCGCCTGCGGGACAGCGACCAGCTGTTCCGGATCGGTGGCGAGGAGTTCATGCTGGTACTGCCGGAAACCCGTCAGAAGGACGCCGAAACCCTGGCCCACCAGCTGCTTACGACTGTCAGCGCCGGCCCCTTCCTGGGAAATGTCCAGGTTACCGCCAGCGCCGGCGTCACCGAGGTGGTGAAGGGCGAGACCTGGTCCACCTGGCTCAACCGCGCCGACCAGGCCCTCTATGCCGCCAAAGCCCAGGGCCGCAATCGTCTGGTGACGGTGCGGGGCAGTCTGGAGGACACCCTGGCGGAAGCAGTGGATGACAACATGACAATGGGCTAGCCGGCGGCTGCTCTCAGCAGCGGCGCTGGAATTCCCGGAAAGCCCGGTAGACCTCGGCCGGGGATTCGTAATGGGGATAGTGACCCACCCCCCGCAGGCTCACCACATCGGCATCGGGAACCAGCTCGCGGTAGCGCATGGCCATGGCAATGCCGGACACCGGATCGGCGGTACCCGAGATCAGCCGCATGGGCTGGCGGGCATTCTGCAGGGCGCTGACCCAACGGTTCCGGTGGCAGCGCCGCTCCTCCATGTAATGTACCAGCCGGTGCAGGATGCCACGGCCGTTGTTGTAGGTGAGCAGTTGCCAGAAGCTGTCCAGCTCACCGGCACTGGGGTGGCGATCGGCGCCGAACAGGCGGCAGAAATTGGTGTCGAAGACCCGGCGGGTCAGGCCGCGGCTGATCAGGCCGCCAAGGGGACTGGACAACAGCCGCTGGATCATCATCGGACGGTGCACTTCGGGAAACAGGGCGCCATTGAGAAAACACACGCTGGCGATGCGGAAACGCAGCAACCCCTCCTGCTCCCGGGCCAGCAGTTCCTGGACCACGCTGCAGCCGTAATCGTGGGCCAGCAGGTGGACGCTCTTCAGCCGCATGCCCTCGATCCAGCCCTCGTGCAGGTCGGCCTGATCCTGGATGCTGTAGGCGTAATTCACCGGCTTGTCGGAGAACCCGAAGCCAAGCATGTCCATGGTCAGTACCCGGTACTGTTGCTGGTTGAGCAGTGGCCAGAACCGGCTGTAGTCCCAGCTCGCGGTGGGAAAACCATGGACCAGCACCAGGGCCTCGCCCTCGCCGGCCATGCGGCTGAAAATGGCGTGCTCGCCATAACTGAACCACTTGCCGGTTTCCTGCCATTGTTCAGGGGACAGGGAAGTGCCTGCGCCTGTACGGCCGCCGTAGTGGGGGAGGACCTGCTCCATTGGGTCTGCCTGCGTTGTGCCGAGGATCCGGGCCTCGTCCGACTGCGTGCTGGCAGCCAGGCCCCCGGGGTGGATCGTCCCGAGCACTGTAAATCAAAGCCCGATGGGACACCAGAACCGGGGACCGGGCGACGCCGCGAGTGTGACCCAGGCGGCGTTACTGGTCTTTTTACCCCCGGCACTCGTAACATTGGCACTGACCTTCAGCGTGCACGCCAAGAGTGAACATTATGACGAAACCCGATCGCACCGGCGAACTGGCCGGACATTTCCGCGCCATCATCGATGGCCTGGGGGAGGATCCCCAGCGTGAGGGCCTGCAGAACACCCCGACCCGGGCCGCCAAGGCCATGCAGTTTCTCACCAAAGGCTATGAGCAGAGTCTGGCGGATCTGGTGAATGGCGCCATCTTCGAGTCCCAGATGGACGAAATGGTGGTGGTGCAGGACATCGAGCTCTACAGCCTCTGCGAGCACCACCTGCTGCCGTTCATCGGCAAATGCCACATCGCCTACATTCCCCAGGGGCGCGTGCTGGGGCTGTCGAAATTTGCCCGTATCGTGGACATGTACGCCCGGCGTCTGCAGATCCAGGAGAACCTGACCCGGGAAATCGCCAACGCCATCGAGAGCGTCACCAACGCCAAAGGCGTGGCGGTGGTCATCGAGGCCCAGCACATGTGCATGATGATGCGGGGCGTGGAAAAACAGAACTCGTTGATGAAGACCTCGATGATGCTGGGTTCCTTCCGCTCCTCCCAGGCCACCCGCACTGAGTTCCTCAACCTGATCCAGAAACGATAGGAGTATCCATGTCATCACCTGTGGGCGGCCACCAGGCCCGGGTCCGTATCAAGGACCTGCTGTTGCGTACCTACATCGGCATCAAGGAAGAGGAGATCAACAACCAGCAGGATGTGCTGATCAACATCTGCCTGACCTACGACGCCACCGCCGCGGTCAACCAGAACGAGATTGCCTCGGCGCTGAATTACCGCACCATCACCAAGCAGGTCATCCAGCACGTTGACGGCAATCGCTTCGCGCTGCTGGAGCGGATGACCCACGAGGTGCTCGATATCGTCATGGGTCACGAGGCGGTGCAGTGGGCACAGGTGGAAATCGACAAACCACACGCGCTACGCTACGCCGAATCGGTTTCGGTGACGCTGGAAGCGCACCGGGAATCTTTGTCCTGATCCCTCCTTACAGGTAATGCCATGCCGCTGACCAACCCCGAACAGCTGCGCCAGCTCCTGCAGGGCGTGCGTACCATCGCCCTGGTGGGCGCCAGCGAAAAGCCCCGCCGCCCCAGCCACGAGGTCATGGCCTATCTGCAGGGCCGGGGCTACCGGGTGATCCCGGTCAACCCCCGGCTGGCGGGCCGGAATCTGCTGGGGCAGCGGGTCTATCCCAACCTCAAAGCCATCCGCGAGCCGGTGGACATGGCGGATCTGTTCATCAATCCGGAGCGGGTCGGCGCGGTGGTGGATGAGGCTGTGGCCGCCGGCATCCGGGTGCTGTGGCTGCAGATCGGCGTGGTGGACGAAGCCGCGGCGGCCCGGGCCGAGGCCGCCGGAGTCACTGTGGTCATGGACCGCTGCCCCAGGCAGGACATTCCCCGTCTGGGGGTGCCCCTGGTGGCCCCTGTGGCGGGCTGACAGGGCCGCCACACGAGGCCGCCTGCCACGCAGAACTCCTGAAACCTTGAACCCGAACACATCGACGGCAGACAAACCGCCGCCAATCCCCTATATTATTGACCTGGCTGACAATCCTGTTGTCGAGCCGGGTCGCCCCCCGAATGCGGAACCGCCGCGTCCCGACGGTTGCCACGGTGTTCTCCGTGCGGCCCTGCTCACCAGCTTGTCAATTTTGTGTTCCGGCCCATGACATCCACCGGTGTCCGATGAGCCTTCTGCGTACCGGAGTCCAGTTTGGACAAGGCCAGACCCCTGACACACGGTTTGATTCGAGCGCTGCTGAGCCCCGGCCTGCCGTTCGTTATTTTCCTGATATTCCTGGTCCTGGCCAGTGTGCTCAAGTTTGGCATCGAGCGTGAGGAAGACCGGCAGGTTCGGGCCGATGTGGCGGTAAGGGCCCAGGCGCTGGTGCGGGAGCTGGAGCAGGAGTTCCGTGCCCATCGTCTGGCACTGAAGCGCATGGCGGAGCGCCGCAAGCTCCAGCCCGACATGAGCGAAGCCACCTGGCGCGCCGATGCCAACAATTACCTGGAGCACTTCGGCACCTACCAGGCCATCGAGTGGATCGACCCGGACTTCAACATCCGCTGGGTGGAACCCATCGCCGGCAACGAGGATGTCCTCGGTTTCAACGTGGCGTTTTCCGAGGCCCGCCGCCAGGCTCTCACCGAGGCGGCGCGCACCGGCGAACTGGACACCTCCGGGGTGATCGAACTCAAGCAGGGTGGCACCGGCGTGGTGCTCTACGAGCCCATAGGCGCCGGCGCCAACAACCGGGGCTTTATCGCCGGCGTCTTCCACATGGAGAAGCTGGTGCAGAGTGTCCATACCCCGGAACTTCGCGACAGTTTCCACCTCACGGTGCTGGAAAACGGCCAGCCCGCCTACCGACAGCCGGCGCGGGGTGAGCCTGTCGACGGCTTCGCCCAGGCGCTTCCCACCGACCTGCCGGATGTGGCATGGAGCCTTCAGCTCACCCCCAACCAACGCTGGGTGGATGAACACCAGAGCGGCTGGGCCTCGCTGACCTTTGCCACCCTGGCGGTGATGGGCCTGCTGGTGAGCCTGTCCACCCTGCTGGCGCAGTTGATCCTCAAGCGCAACCGGGACCTTTTGCAGACCCGCAACGAGCTTCAACTGGAGATCGACCAGCGCAAATCGGTGCAGCAGGACCTGGTGCGGCTGGAAACCACCGACGCCCTCACCGGCCTGGCCAACCGCCGTTTCTTTGTCGAGGACCTGGCCCATAACCTTGGAGTGGCGGACCGGCAGATGCGCCAGCTTGCCCTGGTGATGATCGACCTGGACCGTTTCCAGACCCTCAACGACTCCCTGGGCCACCAGTTTGGCGACGAACTGCTGATCCAGGTATCCCAGCGGCTCAGCGGGCTGAGTAACGAGCGTGTCCTGGTGGCCTACTCCGGCGGTGACGAATTCATGGTCTGCCAGCAGCAGGTGGAGGAAATCGACGATGTCATTCATCTGCTGGGTCAATTGCAGCAGTGTTTCGCCCGACCCTTCGAGGTTCAGGGCCAGCAGCACAGCATTACCGCCACCATGGGCGTGGCTATCTACCCCCAGAGCGGGCTGGATGCCGACACCCTGTTGCGCAACGCCGATATAGCCCTCTACCGGGCCAAGGAAGCCGGCCGCAACAACTACCAGTTCTACACCGAGGGCATGCAGGATCGCGAGGTGCTGCGCCTGGAGCTGGACAAGGACCTCAGCAAGGCCCTGGCCCTGGACGAGTTCGTGCTCTATTTCCAGCCCCAGCTGGATCTGGCCACCATGCAGGTGGGCAGTGTCGAAGCCCTGATACGCTGGCAGCATCCGGAACGGGGCCTGCTGGGCCCCATGGAATTCATTCCGCTGGCCGAGGAAAGCGGCCGCATCACCGAGATCGGTCGCTGGGTTGTGCAGGCCGCCTGCCGTCAGCTCGCCAGCTGGCGTAACGGGCCCCTGGCCCACTTGCGCATCGCGGTCAACCTGTCCGGCCGGGAGCTGGACGACGAGGGCCTGGTGGACGCCATCCAGCAGAGCATGACCCGCTACGAGATCCCGCCGGACCGGCTGGAGGTGGAGCTGACCGAGGAGATTTTCATCGCCAACCTGGATCGCAACCTGGATCAGCTCACCCGCCTCAACAAACTCGGCGTTCACCTAGCCATCGACGATTTCGGCGTGGGTTACTCGTCCCTGGCCTACCTGCGGGATTTCCCCGTGGACCTGCTGAAAATCGACCGCTCCTTCATCACCCGGGTGGCCGACCGCCACGACGATGCGGTTATCACCCGGGCCGTCATCAACCTGGCCCACAACCTGGGCATCCAGGTGGCCGCCGAGGGCATCGAGACCGAGGCCCAGCTCAATTTCCTCAAGAATCATCGCTGCGACCTGGCCCAGGGTTACCTGATCAGCCGCCCCGTCCCGGCCGTCGAGCTCGAAGCCCTGATTGCCCGTGGTCTGGTGTTCGAGGACGCCAGCGACCCCGGCTGATCCCACAGCCACATACGCCGTATACCCACTGACATGGGCCTTGAGCCCGTCCGTGCCGAACCTCATTGTTGGTAGACCCCCCAGACAGCGGAGCACCATGGCAGACAACTACCTGACCCCGGAACAGAATCAGCGCCTGCGGCGCTGGGAAGCCTGGAACAAGGGCTACTTCATCTTCGCCTTCGTGACCCTGATCATC
>NZ_JAWVZL010000077.1:0-15034 GCF_033722195.1 Marinobacter sp. | reverse complement strand
GGGCTGCGGCATCGGCGAAATCCTGGGCGTCATCATCACCGTGGGCATTTTTGCCATGAGTACCGCCTGGGCCGCCGGCATCACCTTCGCCCTGGCCTACATCTTCGGCTTTGCCCTCAACCTCGGCCCCATGATGCAGGCTGGCACCCCTTTCCTTGAGGCGTTTAAGGGTGCGTTCTTCGCCGAGACCATCAGCATCACGGTGATGGAGGCCGTGGCCATTACCGTGGACCTTCACCTGGGGGGCGACGCCACCATGGGCGACGCCCTGTTCTGGGCGTCGCTGTATATTTCCCTGTCGCTGGGGCTGTTCGCTGCCTGGCCCGCCAACCTGCTGCTGATCCATTTCGGGCTCAAGGGTGGCATGGCGGACCCCCGGGACACAGAGGCGGCCGCCAGCGGCCACTGCCACTGAGCGAGCCATCAATATTAAACTTAATGAGAGTGATTTGTATTAAATAGACGGAGCCGCTAGCATGCGCCTTAAACGATGAACGATTGTTCATGCCAATTTCGCCATTCACTGATATCCGTTTGAGGCCTCCTTCATGCCAATTTCTCCCCGCCCGCTGGTCCGGGCTATCCGTCGTAGCCTTCCGGTCGCCCTGTTGGGGTTGCCGGCCGTCGTCATGGCACAGAACAACGGTGACAACCCCATCCTGCTGGAAGAACTGGTGGTGTCCGGCACTGCGCTGAAGGTGGAAGCTCCGCTGGTGGAGACGCCACGACCCGCCTCCGTGGTGGAACGGGAAGAGCTGGAGGAGCGCAATGTCCAGTCGCTGGATGAAACCTTCCGCTACCGGGCCGGTGTGCTGTCCGGCCATTACGGCGCCGACAACGACACCGACTGGTTCAAGATCCGCGGTTTCGACCAGGCCACCTATCAGGACGGCCTGCGCATCTATCGGGAAGGTTTCTACCAGTGGCTGCCGGAGCCCTTCGGCCTGGAGCGGGTGGAGCTGCTCAAGGGTCCGGCGTCCATCCTCTACGGCGAGGCGCCTCCGGGCGGGGTGATCAACGCCATCAGCAAACGGCCCACCGATACCGCCCAGGGCGTGATCGACATCCAGGCCGGCACCCACGAGCACCGCCAGCTCGGTGTGGACACCTCCGGTCCGGTGGGCGACCGGCAGGACCTCCGTTACCGTCTGGTGGGCCTGTACCGCAACAGCGAAGAGGAGCTCGACTTCACCGAGAACGAGCGCTACTACGTTGCGCCCAGCCTGACCTGGGATATCTCCGATCGCACCAGCCTGACCCTGCTGACCAGCTACCAGAAGGACGACGCCTTCCCGTACAACGGCTTCAAGCTGGCCTACGGCACCGTTCAGGGCACACCCTTCGGCAAGGTGGATCCGTCCACCAACTACAGTGAGCCCAGCTACGACACCAACGAGCGCACCCAGGCCTCCATCGGCTATGCCCTGAGCCACCAGATCAACGATACCTGGACCTTCGAGCAGGACCTGCGTTACAGCGAGCTGGATCTCTTCCTGCGCAGCAGCTTTATTTTCTTCCAGACCAGTCCCCGCGAAGGCCAGCGCGGCCTGGTCTACCGGGACGGCGAAATCGACAGCTGGACCGTGGACAACCGCCTGGTGGGCCAATGGTTCACCGAGCGCACCGAGAACACCCTGCTGGTGGGCGTCGACTACCAGGATCTGAACAACAGGGGTAAACAGAACACCGCCGGCGGTTTCACCTTCTTCGGCGGCCCTATCGATCTGTTCGACCCCCAGTACGGCAACTTCACCCCCGTCGACCCGGCCGACCTGATCGTCCAGGAGAACGACAAGCAGCAGGTGGGCCTGTACCTGCAGGACCAGCTGCGCCTGAGTGACCGCTGGGTGTTCCTCGCCGGCGCCCGTTACGATGAGGCCGACACCGACAGCATCAACCGCACTGCCGGCACCCGTCAGGAAACCGATGTGGAGGAGCTGTCCCTGTCCGGCGGCATCATGTACCTGGCCCCCAACGGCTTCTCGCCCTACCTGTCCTACACCGAGTCCTTCCAGCCTCTCGTCGGGACCGATGGCAACGGCAACCAGTTCGAGCCCCTTGAGGGCCAGCAGCTGGAGCTGGGGGTGAAGATCGCGCCCCGGGATCTGGACGGTTACATCACCGCGGCGGTCTACCGCATCGAGGAGGACAACTCCCTGGGCACCAGCCAGGGTGGTTTCCAGATCCAGGACCGGGAGCGCACCACCGAGGGCTTCGAGCTCGAAAGCGTCAGCTATCTGACCGACCAGCTCGAGCTGACCGCCGCCTACACGTACAACAGCGCCAAGATCCGCGAGAAAGCCACACCCGACAGCGAGCGCCAGGCACCGCTGATTCCCCGCCACCAGGCCTCCGCCTGGCTGGACTACCGCTTCACCGACCTGGCCCCCGGCCTGAAAGTGGGCGCCGGCGCCCGCTTCGTGGGTGAGAGTGAGGACGGCGCCACCGAGGTCCCCTCGTTCACCGTGTTCGACCTGATGGCCCAGTACGCCCTGACGCCGGAATGGCAGGCCCAGCTCAACGTTACCAACGTCGCCGACCGGGAGTACGTGGCCAGCTGCGACTACTGGTGTTACTACGGCGCGGCCCGCAGCGTGGTCGGGAGCGTGTCCTACCGCTGGTAACCGGCCCTGGAGATCCTTCTCATCCGTCCCCAACGTAGACATAACGACTATGTTTATATTGGAAGTGGATGAGGAGGATTGTTTATGGGTGAGAAGCCAGGCCTGTTGAAGGATGCACAGTCGCGGATGGCAGGGATTTACGACCGCCTAGAGGTGGACGAGGATGTCCGCCGCCAGCTCCAGCAGCCCAGTCGCATCCACGAGGCCGCCATCCCAGTCCGCATGGACGACGGCAGCCTGCGGGTCTTCAACGGCTGGCGCATCCAGTACGACCAGAGCCGGGGCCCCGGCAAGGGCGGCATCCGTTTCCATCCGGATGTGGACGCCGACGAAGTGGCCACCCTGAGCTTCTGGATGGTCCTCAAGTGCGCGGTGGTCAACCTGCCCTTCGGCGGTGCCAAGGGCGGTGTCCAGGTGGATCCGAAATCCCTGTCCCGGCTGGAGCTGGAGCGGCTGTCCAGAGGCTACATCCGCGCCTTCTACGACGTCATCGGGCCGGACCGGGACATCCCGGCACCGGATGTGAACACCAACGAAACCGTCATGGGCTGGATGGCGGATGAATACGCCGAAATCACCCGCATGAAAGTGCCCGCCATCATCACCGGCAAACCGCCGGGCATGGGCGGTTCGGCCGGCCGCGCCGCTGCCACCGGCCGCGGTGCGCTCTATGTGCTGGACGCATGGGCCGAACGCAAGGGCAAGAACCCGGAGGACCTGACCATCGCCGTCCAGGGCTTTGGTAACGCCGGCTATCATTTCGCCCGCCTGGCCCAGGAGTCCGGCTACCGCATTGTGGCACTGTCCGATTCCCAGGGCGCGATCCACGCCGACCAGGGGCTGGACCCGGAGCCCATCTGGCGCCACAAGAACGAAACCCGCGAACTCAAGGGCATGGTCTACTGCGAGTCCTCGGTCTGCACCGAGAACGATGTGGACCAGATCAGCAAGGACGACCTGCTGGCCCTGGATGTGGACGTACTGGTGCTGGCCGCCCTTGAGAACGCCATCACCGCCGACAACGTCGACAAGGTGCGAGCCGGCGCCATCCTGGAGATCGCCAACGGCCCGGTGACTTCCGAGGCCGACAAGCACCTGAACGAAAAGAACATCACCGTGCTGCCGGATGTCCTGGCCAACGCCGGCGGCGTGATTGTCAGCTATCTGGAATGGGTCCAGAACCGCACCGGTGACTACTGGTCCGAGAGCTACATCAACGAGCGCCTGGCGGACCAGCTGGTGGGCCAGGCCCAGCTGTGCTTTGACCGGGCCGAAGAGGAAAAGGTGGACTACCGCGTTGCCGCCTACCTGCAAAGCGTGGAGCGCATCGCCTCTGCGCTGGCGAGCCGCGGTACCCAGCGCTATTTCAACGGCGATTAAAACGGTGCAGTAACGGCTTTCCCAGTTTGAGGCCGTTGCTGTTTGCTTTTTATTTCACATGCGGAGTAAATTTAATCCACATGTGAAATAAAAAGCGGGATCATGGACCAGCGACTCTTTTACCTCCTCAATATGGCGCGCCACCGGGTGTTCCAGCACGCTGAGCAGCGCAGCGAGAATGCCCTCGGGGTCACCGTGACCCAACTCGGCGCCCTGATGATGATTGCCGGCAACGAAGGCTGCCTGCTCAAGGATCTGGCCGAAGGCCTCGGTCTCAACAATTCCGCCCTTACCGGCCTGGCCAACCGCATGGAGCAGAAAGACCTGGTCCAGCGCCGGCCCTGTGAACACGATGGCCGCGCCTCCCGGCTCTTCCTGACCGAGCACGGCCGCAGCAAGATCGAGGGCGCCCGCCCGCTGATCCAGGAGCTGAACGCCAGTATGACCGAAGGCTTCAGCGCCAGCGAAACCCGGGTCATCCTGCGCTTCCTCAATCATCTCGCCAACGACTTCTGAGTGATGGAGCCCACCATGAGTGCCCAGGAAAAACTGCCCCGCAACCTCGACCCGAAAGACACCGACCGGCTGGACGTCGAGCTCACCACGCCAGGCGGGCATCGCATCAGCCTTCATCTGTTTGAAGGCGACCGGCCCCGTGCCGTCGTGCTTGTCGCCGGCGCCATGGGCGTGGTGCAGAACTGCTACGAGAAGTTTGCCCGCTTCCTGCTGGAGCAGGGCTTTGCGGTGATCACTTTTGACTACTTCGGCACCGGCGCTTCCAGCCAGGGCCATCTGAAGGACTGCCCGGTCCGGGTGACCGACTGGGGTCAGGAAGATGGCCGGGCGGTGATCGACTTCGCCCGCGAGCGCTACCCGGACCTGGCGCTCAAGTGGATTGGCCACAGTGTGGGGGGCCAACTGCTTGGCATGACACCCAACGTGAATGACCTGGACAGCGCCATCACGGTTGCCTGTGGCAGCGGCTACTGGCGGGAGAACTCACCACCCACCAAGCGCATTGCCTGGCTGCTCTGGTACCTTGTGGCGCCGGTCAGCGTCCGCGTGCTGGGTTACTTCCCCGGCAAACGCCTCAACATGGTGGGGGATCTGCCGCCCAACGTCATCCGACAGTGGCGTCGCTGGTGTCTGCATCGGGACTACGCGGTGGGTGTCGAGGGAGTCGCGCTGGAAGAGGGCTTCAACCGGGTGCGGGTGCCCATCACCGCCATCGCCTTCACCGATGACGAAATGATGTCCCGGCGCAACACCGAGTCCATCCACAGCTTCTTTGGCAAGGCCCCGGTCACTATCCAGTGGATCGATCCGGAGGCTATTGGCGAGGACAAGGTCGGGCACCTGGGCTGGTTCCGCGAGCGGTATCGGGAATCGGTCTGGCGCGGGCTATTGCTGCCGGCGCTGAAAAAGTCCCACTGACCAACCGGTCGATTGGCGCGCCATTAATCCTGGTGGCGCCTCAGCGGGGCTTGTACTGGGTCGGGCAGTAACCCCGACTGACGCCCGGGTCCCGCAGTTTCTGGTGTTTGGTCTTGCGGCCGGACACCCGGCACCGCCAGAGCCGGAAACTGCCGGGTTTGAGGACACGGCGCATCAGCTTGATCACATCCGCCTCCGACAGGCCGTAGAGTGTCTCGATGGCCTCGAAGGGTGTGCGATCCTCCCAGGCCATCTCAACGATTCGGGACTCATCCGCTGTGTTCATACTTCACTCGCGCCTGCTGAAGCCGTCTGAATGGGACAGCCCCGATGGCGGCAACGCCGCCGGGGCAACAGCCGCCAGGGAGCAGCGCAACGCTAGGCATCGTCAACGCTGTGCTCCGCCAGCCGCGCCCGGATCTCATCCGGAATGGGCACCGACTTCTGGCTGCTGTAATCATAGTGGATCAGCACCGCCACGCCCCGGGCAATCTGCTGGCCGCCCTGAAAGGCCTGCTGGATGACCCGGCACGAGGAGTTGCCGATACGGCCGATACCGGTCCTGATTTCCACGGTCTGGTCCCAGTAACTCTGCGCCATCAGGTCGATTTCCACCCGCGCCAGGATCAGGGGCCAGGTTTTCACATCCAGCGAGGGGTGGAAAATCTGGAACACCGGCGTGCGGCCTTCCTCGAACCAGACCGGCAGGGCCGTGTTACTGATGTGCCCGAGGGCGTCGGTATCACTGAACCGGGGCTCCAGCTGGTAATGGAACATGCAGACTCTCCTGTGTGGAACAAACAGATGCGCGCCTTTTAGCGGCGCGACAGACCATCCAGGAAACGAACCACCACGTTCGCCAGCTCCTCGCCCTGGTCCTCCTGGAGGAAGTGGCCACCATCACGAATGGTGACGTGCTCAAGTCCCTGGGCGCCGGGAATGTACTTCTGGAAATACTTCTCCACCCCCGCGGTCACCGGGTCCTTGTCGCTGAACGCAGTCAGGAACGGTTTCTGCCACTGGCTGAGTACCTGCCAGGCCTTGCGGTTGGGCTCGGCAGCCGGATCGTCCGGGCTGGCCGGCACCAGCATCGGGAACTGGCGGGCGCCTTCCTTGTAGCTCTCATCCGGAAAAGGGGCGTTGTAGGCGTCAATCACGTCCTGAGACAGGGGCGTCACCGTGCCGCCCTTGATCACCCCGGCGATGTGGAATTCCGGAGTCTCCTGGGAGAACTGGCGCCACTTGTAGAAGGCCTGGCCCAGATCCTTGTCGCCGGTGGGCAGAAAGGTATTCGCCGCCACCACCGAGGCGAACCGGTCCGGATTCTCCGCCACCAGGCGCAGCCCCAGCAGGCCACCCCAGTCCTGGCAGACCAGGTGTATGCCGGTCAGCCCAAGCTGGTCCAGAAAGGACTGCACCCAACCCACATGGCGGGCATAGGTGTAATCCTTACGGTCCGCCGGCTTGTCGGAACGGCCAAAGCCGATCAAGTCCGGCGCCACGGCCCGGTAACCGGCCGCGGTAATGATCGGGATCATCTTGCGGTAGAGGTAACACCAGGACGGCTCGCCGTGCATCAACAGCACCACGGGGGCGTCCCTGGGACCCTCGTCCAGGTAATGCATACGCAGCTCGCCGCCCTCGAAATCGTCCACCTGCAGGTAGTGGGGCTGGTAGTCAAAACCGGCAATCGACTGGAAACGGCTTTCCGGGGTTCGCAGAGCTTTCATGATGGTCCTCGGCCTTATTGTTGGAAACGGAACGGCCCCGCGGACGTCGGGGCGAGAAAACAAGTGTATCAATTACCGGATTGGAACAGGATGCCTGCGTTGACGCGATGCCCATACGGGCCTTTAAGCCAGAGCCCGGTCACGCCATCTGGATGACGGCGACCGAGGCGGCGATGAACAGCATCTGGGCTGCGCCCCACCAGGCCAGCACCACGCTGGGTTTATGGCCTCGGGCCACGGTCTGCACCACAAACTTGCGATAGAGCACAGCGATGGCAATGACCGCGCCAAGAAACGCGACAAACCACTGCACAAGACCCAGACCGCTGATCAGAACCGCCGTCACCACGTACAGCGGTGCACTGGCAATGCCCGCAACCCAGGACTTCTCAACAGTGATGGCTGGCAAAATGGACTCCTCGCTTGAAATGTTCCGGACTCACCGCCTTCCCACGAACCTGGATATGTGGTCAGGGCATTGGTGTTAGCTGCCTTTAATCTCATACCAACTGGCCTCGGAGGCAGCGTGGGCATGATACGGGTTGCTCACCTGCAAGTCAGTGTCCAGGGTACCCATGTGCAGCCGTTTAACAACGGATGGCTCCTCCCGCCTGCTGAAAAGTGGGCTGCCACACTCCGAGCAGACAACCCGTTATTTGCCCGCCGGGGCCTGAGATTCCTCGAGACAGGAGAACGGGTTCAGCCCGATCTTCTGTCGCGACAAATCGGGTGCCTGCGCGGTGAACCTCCACCCCATGTGCAAATCTACAATAGCCTTACCCCAGGGACCGCATTGCATTGGGAGAACCTCGTGCCAGACTGATCTACACTGAAATCGATTCTGGGCTAGTCTATTGGTTCCAACATTCGTCCGGCAAAGGAGCATTCACATGCAGGCCATCCGTCGTTATCTGAGCCAGGTATCCATTCTGATGATCATCACCATGAGTATGCTCGTGATTGGGTCATCCTCAGCAACGGCAGGGTTGGTAGGTACAGCCGACGTGCTGACGGAGCAGCATGCCGATGTGGACCGCCAGGCGCTTATGTCGATGCTTGAACGCCAGGAGGTTAAAGAGGCTCTGGCTAGCATGGGTGTTGACGAGGCGGAGGTGGAAAACCGCGTTCAGAGCTTGACACCCGCTGAGCTGGCCGAGTTCAACCAGCAGTTGGCGGAGGCGCCGGTGGGCCAGGACGTTGTTGGCATTATTGTTCTATTCCTGCTGGTTTTCATTGTCACCGACATGTTGTGCGCCACCAATATCTTCAGCTTTATCAACTGTATACGATAAATCTTGCAGTTCCTTAGACACTCCGGTGCCCCTGGACTGGGGGCGCTGCTGGCACTGATCCTGACCGGCTGCGCCAGCATGCCACCCTGGCCTGGCAACACCGGCAGCGAGCAGCCTGTTTTTCTCGAGGAGGTGCCCTTCTACGCGCAGGAACGCTATCAATGCGGGCCGGCCGCCCTGGCCAGCATGCTCAACAGCCAGGGGCGGAACACGGATCCTGCTGAGCTGGTAGACCAGGTCTACCTCCCGGAGCGTAGGGGCAGCCTGAAGGTGGAGCTGGTGGCGGCCGCCCGGCGCTACGGACTGATTGTCTATCCTCTTGACGGCCAGCTCGCGGCAATCCTGGCGGAAGTATCGGCAGGACATCCCGTGCTGGTCATGCAAAACCTCGGATTCGACTGGTTTCCGCAATGGCATTTCGCGGTGGTGGTGGGGTTCGATGCCCGTCAGCAGAGCCTCATCCTTCATACCGATACCCGCGAGGCCAGCAACCAGCCAGCGGCATTGTTCCAGCGCACCTGGAGCCGGGCTGATCGATGGGCCGCTGTGATGCTGCCTCCTACCGTACTACCGGCAACTGCCGAACCGCTGAGGTATCTGACGGCCGCCAGCGTGCTGGAGCTGACTGGCAATCTGGAGCCGGCCTCGGCTGCATACCGGACGGCGCTTCGGACTTGGCCTGACCAGCCCGCCGCAAGACTCGGCCTTGGTAACATTGCCTACCAACGGGGGGATTGGCAGATGGCCGCGGCTCATTACGCGGAGACCGTGAAACGCTTCCCCAGTCTGTCCGCAGGCTGGAACAACCTTGCCCACGCCCTCGCCAAGGCAGGCTGCAGCGAGGCTGCCAATCGCGCCCTGGCCTGCGCCAACAAAATCGGGTCCAAAGACTTTCCCGACGACCTGACACCTTCGCAAGGCCGATCTGTGTCAGCCTGCCCTGCTTTCACCTGCCCGGAGATACCCTGATCGGAGACCACGGAGACCCGATTCATTGCCGGCCAGATTATCGAAGGGGGGACAAACTCTGTCCTGATTTCCAGCGCAATCCCCAAGTTTGTTGAAAAGACGCTATCGGCATGTTTCATTTCGATGACCTCAAAAATAAAGGAAAACCAAATGAGTCTAAATAAATGCCAAAAAGCCATGCTGACCGCCACGGCCCTCACCTTGTCGCTGGCCGCCTCGCCTCTTCCGGCAGCCGATGCCGGCGACAACGGAAAAGAGCGTGCAAAAATGCTGGAGGAAAAACGCTCGAATCAGGCGCGCCAGCAGGGCGAGGCCATGAAGGGCAAAGGTCAGGAGCGAGCCGAAAAGGCCAAGGAAAAGGGCAAGGACAAGTCAGCACAGCAGCAGGAACGCGAGCTTGAGCGCGCCGACACTGGCCGCGAACGGGCCGAGGAAGATGCCGAGGACAGACGCGAGCAGGCGAAAGAGCATGCTGAGCGCGAGCGGGAGCAGGCAGAGAAAAGAGCTGAGCGCCAACGGGAGCAGGCCAACGAGAGAGCCGAGCGTAGCGAGAAATCCATGCCCGAGCAGGCCAATCCCGGTGAACGCGGCAGCGAACAGGGCATCGAGAAGAAACGCGAGAATGCCAAAGCCTGGTGGAACTTCTGGGAGTGATAAGCTTCTGTAAGCAAGGGACACCGGACAACATTCGATGGATTTCAATCGCCGGCCACTGACATTGCGCCCCCACAAGCTGCCTTTCCGGCGACACCTCACCCGGGCCGCGGTTGCCCTGATCTATCGGGAAGGTGACGACGGTCATCCGGAACTGCTGTTTATCCAGCGGGCCCGTCGGGAGGGCGACCCCTGGTCCGGCGACATGGCCTTCCCCGGAGGCCGGATGCAGCCCGAAGATGCCACACCCCGGGCCGCGGCGGAACGGGAGACCCTGGAGGAGACAGGTCTGGACCTCGCCCGCCACGGCCGATTCGAGGCCAGGCTCTCGGACCTGGTAACCCGACATCACAGCCGCTGGCGCCCGATGGTGGTGACACCCTATGTGTACTGCTGGCAGGGCCCGTCGGCAGTGGCCGCGAACCACGAAGTCGAACGGGTTGTTTGGATTTCCATCGACCACCTGGCCGCCAGGGAAAACCAGGGCAAATTATCCTGGCGTACCCCGATCGGCACCTTCAAGCTGCCCTGTTGCCGGTACCAGGACTGCTGCATCTGGGGTCTGAGCTACAGCATGTTGCGGGAGTTGCTGGGACGGAAGGCGATAGGCTGATTTGAGCCTCCGGCTCAGGCATTCTCCAGCCAGCCCTGAGCCACCGCGTAGTCAACCTTGGAGCGGAGCCACCGGTACACCTCGGGGTTTTCCTGCTCGATAAAGCCGTGCATCCTCAGGACCTGGCTCTTGCGAATGCCGTGGTCTTTCCAGGCGCGGCCCTGGCTGGCCAGGTTGTGGAGGAAGGGCAAAAGCCGGTCGATGACTTTCAGAAGCCTCGCCTCCCTGCTTTCCCCGGCCTCCTGCTCGTCCCACAGCTCCGGCAGGTCGCCGATGGGATTGCCCGGGTGGGAGGCCAGCTCCCCGATGTACCTGCGCTCTTCAAGATGGGCGTCGCTGCGCTGGTCACTGTACAGAAAGGTATCCCCGGCGCCGATCTCACCGAGGTCATGCAGGAGAGCCAGCCGCAACAACTTCGAAAGGTCGAAATCCTCCTGCGACTGTTCCGCGAACGCCCAGCAGGCCATTGCCAGATGCCATGAATGCTCGGCGGAGTTCTCGAGACGCTCGCCGCCGTTGATGTAGGTTCTGCGATCCACCGACTTCAGTGCATCCAGCTGGAGCAGAAATTCCGCTATCCGATCGAGTCTTTCAGTCATGGGTTGTTCCTTTCCGGGAATGCCTGAGCGACCACCTTTGGATTTTCGCTCAGGGGGCCACCGCTGTGTTCCGACCCGCTGCCTCTGTTGACCTCAACCTGCGCTGGCCAATGACCGCGTTCTCGATAATGCCCAGGCGGTCCTGGCCCCAGAACCGCAGCTCGCCATAACGAAAACTGGGGACGCCCCAGCAACCCAGGGCGAACATCTCGTCCAGATTGTGCTGGGCCCACTCGCGCCAGCTGTCGTCCTGCAGATGCGGCCTGGCCTCGACCCAGCTCAGCCCCGCCCGCTCGACGATCCGCTTCAGGCCGCTGTCGCTCTCGGCACGGATGCCCTCGGCATTGACCGCCCGGCCGAAGCTGAGCAGGAAATCCTCCAGCTTGCCGTGAGCGCGTGCGTATTCCACCAGGGCGTAGCAGCGCTCCACCGCCGGCCCGAGGGGGTCGGCAACGAAACCGTAAGGCATACCGAGTTTCTCGGCCTCGCGCTTGGTGTCTAGAAAAATATACATCTTCTTGGTGGTGGGCACGTTCATGCCCCGCATCATCATCGGCAGCACGGGTCTGATCTCAAGCGGCAGCTGGTGTTGCCGGGCGAGCCGGACCGCCCGCTCCAGACCGATGTAGGAATAGGGGCTGCGGGCCGACCAGTAAATCACCAGCGGCGTCTCGGGCTCTGCCGTGGGAGGCGTGCTGGTGGTGCAGAAGTCCCGGTAGGTGCGGTCGAAACGCACAGAGTCGGTCTCAGCGAAGGCCGCACCCTCCTCGATCAGCCGGCGCTCGAGATGATCCAGCCGGTCCAGGCCCCAGTACCATTCGCCGCCGTAGTGAATGGTGGCGCTGAGGTAATGCCCCTCGCGGGCCAGACCAGATTCGTTGGCGACAAGCCGGGCCTGGACCATGGCGTCCTGGTAGTCGGGGGCGTCTGCCGGAGCCGACGGCTGCTCCGCCCAGAGGCAGGCGAAAATCTCCTCCGCCCGGGTCAGGTAATCGTCCTCGGACTCGGCGGCGACCAGGGCCGCGGTCGCCCCTTCCACCAGTGCTTCGTCCAGGTTGCAGGACGGTGGCGGGAAATCCAGGCCATAGAGCCCGGCCAGGTGCCGCGCATCGTACACGGCGTTCTCACGCCACATCTCGGGGCGGGGGTACATCTCATCCGGCAGGCGCCGCACGGTATAAAAGTCCGCCACAACGTCGAAGCGGCCGAGGAATTCCCGCAACACCTGAATCAGGAGGTAGCTGTAGGGGTCGTCCACCTTCAGGAAAATACTCAGCCGACGCGGTTCGCCCAATGCGCGACGCCTGGCCTGGTGCACACCGCGTTTGGCCCTTCGTAATCCAGGGCTCGAAAGGGCCCGCGCTACGTAGGGCATCAGGGCTTTTCTGGCACTCATCAGAAGTCTCCGGCGGGTTCGGTTCTTGTATTAGCGAGGCAGGTTAGCATAACGCCGGCCGGGCCAGGCGCTGTTTCTGGGCATGGGCGTCAGGAAAGAGGCACTCCCACGGACCATGAACAGGCCCCGGAGCCCCCGTTTTCTTAATTAAGCCAGATCCTTGTCCGCACTCACCTGGTTGGTAAGGTCTCCCGATCGGAAATAGCCGAGGATATTGTCCACGGTGGTTGCAGCGATGTTTTCCAGGGCCTCGCGGGTCAGAAACGCCTGATGGGAGGTGATCAGCACGTTGGGAAAGGTCAGCAGGCGCGCCAGGGTGTCGTCCTGCAACACCTGGTTGGAAAGGTCCTCACGAAAAACACCCTCCTCCTCTTCATAGACATCCAGGCCAGCGGCCCCGATATCCCCCTTTTTCAGGGACTGGATCAGAGCCCGAGCATCGATCAGTGCACCGCGCCCGGTGTTGATGAGCATCGCGCGCGTTTTCATTTTCGCCAGCGCCTGTTCATCGATCAGATGCCTTGTCTCAGGTGTCAGAGGCACATGAAGGCTGACAATATCCGCCTGAGCAATGACCGTCTCGAAATCCACATAGTCGAGCCAGCCCTCTTTAACCAGCGCCTCGGATTTTTCCTTCGAAAACGCGATCACGTTGCAACCGAAGCCGTGGGCGATCCGGGCCATCTGCTCACCGATCTTGCCGGTGCCGATAATGCCAAAGGTTTTCCCGTGGAGGTCGAACCCTTCCAGGCCCTCCAGGGAGAAGTTAAGGTCCCTCACTCGGTTATGGGCCTTATGAATCTTGCGGTTCAGACACAGGATCAGCGCCATGGCGTGTTCCGCCACGGCGTGGGGTGAGTAGGCTGGCACCCGCACCACGGGGATGCCATGGCGGTCGGCGGCGCGAAGGTCCACGTTATTGAAGCCGGCGCTGCGCAGGGCAATCAACCGGACCCCGGCATCGGCGAGAATCTCGATGGCGTCGGCGTCGACAGTGTCCTCGGAAAAACAGCAGACCGCGTCGTGGCCCTCCGCCAGAGCGGCCGTTTTTTTGCTCATCCGGGTTTCGTGGAAAGTCATCGAAAGATGCTCGTCAGCATGCCGCTCGAACCGGGGCCGTTCAAAGTCATGGGTGCTGAACATGGCGACCTTGGGGGGTTCTTTCACAGCTTCCTCCTTGATGCATAACGCTGGCGCAACGGGCCGATTTGTGGAGTACCAGCGGAAAAAAACAGTCCTGTTGATGCGCTGGTTCAATGGGTTGAGTGCGCACTCAGATGCGCATAACATCCCAGTTTAGACAGTTGGTGTCGGACGGAGGCCACTATGACAACATTGTATGACCCTAATGCTCCCAAAAAGGCAGCCAACCTTTCTGTTAACAGTGACTTGTTGGCGAAAACCCGTGCCCTCAACATCAACCTTTCAGCAACACTCGAGCAAGCACTGAAAGAACAGCTTGCCAAACGTGAAGCGGAACGTTGGGCCGAAGAGAACCAAGCTGCAATCCAGGCCTATAACGACTTTGTCGACACCCACGGCTGTTTTGGCGACGAATTCCGGGAGTTTTGATGCCTCAGTTTGACGTCTACCCAAACCCTAGCCGCCAAACAAAAGCCTTCTATCCTTACCTGCTTGATATCCAAAGTGACCATCTTGCTGAGCTGGCGACCAGAATTATTATACCGCTTGGCAAAAAGAGCTCTTTCGGCGGTCAGGCGATGAAAGGACTGACTCCTGAGATTACTTTTGATGACGAAGCCCTTCTGATAATGACGCCCCAAATAGCCTCGATCCCGGTAAAGCAACTCAAAGATCCAATTGGAACCCTTTCCCACTTCAGAGACCAAATCGTCGGGGCTTTGGATTTTGCGGTCATGGGCATTTAACGCCCAGGCTTTGCGGCGTGCCGGAGCGCCAGCGCAGGCACCTCCGACAACAGCCATTGGTTAAGCTGCCTCGAAGTCCAGGGGATGGATTCCATCCAGGTTGACCGTGTGGCGGGCCACCCATAGATCGTACATATCTTGCATCGCCAACCAACTCTCAGGAGAACGTCCGAGAACCTTGGATAGCCGAAGCGACATTTCCGGGCTAATACCGCTATCCCCTTTGAGCAGCCGAGACAAAGTGGAGGGAGAGACCCCCAGACTGGAGGCAAGCTGACGGGAACTGATACCGAAAGGCTCCAGGTACACCTCGCGAATGAATTCACCAGGATGCGGCGGATTATGCATAGACATTAGTGATAATCCTCATAATCAAGAATGTAGGCGTTGCCGTCCTGAAATTCGAACGTCATGCGCCAATTTCCGTTAACACGAATCGACCACCGCCCTTTGT
>NZ_JAWVZL010000076.1:0-15043 GCF_033722195.1 Marinobacter sp. | reverse complement strand
TTTGATAACAGAATAGCTATTCTAGAAATGACTTTAAGTGTACTGCGACCCGCGCCTTGATCCGTCATGATAAAGAAGAGGTTATTTCAGCGCGCGACCCAAGCCAAGAATCGAGGTCAGCCAGACCACGAAAAACCCGAAGCTCACCCCTCCTTGGGTATGGACTACACCTAGTTGTTGGGCGCAATCGCTCAGTTAGCCCCCCGGATTCTCGGCAAGCTCCTCAAGCGCTCTTAGTGCTTCTTCCGTGCGGTCACTCGGCACGAACATGTGGTCGTGATAGAACCCGGCAATCACGTTCGTTGTGATGCCGCGCTCGGCCAACACGCGCGTGACCACCGACGTAAGGCCCAGCGCCTCAAGGCTTGAGTGCCCCTCTAAAGTTATGCGGCTGAACACACGGTAGTAGTCCAGGCCCTCCGCTTTTGCCTGTTCAAGCGGAATTACCAGTGTCAGGCCCTCCAGTTCCGCGATACTCACAATCGGCTTGAGGTGCTCCAACTCGCCATAGTGAGCCTTAGGCACCGTGCAGTAAACGTAGGATGTCTCGTCCAGCCTCGGTGACAGCTGTCTGATCAAATTCTGAAGAAACTCAGTTCGCATCATTGCTTAACCTCAGTTTACTTTTCTGCGGGTACTTCGGAAATCGTATCGCGTTTTTCAGTGAACGGAACAGATCTCGACAATACGCCGGGCTATCCCAGACTGTCCCAGCACTGGAAGATACCTGGCGGGAGCGTCTGCTGAATCCATTTCGGCAAGCTTGGCGGGCAGGAGATCGCCCCCCTCGCCTTTCGACGACACAAATCCGTCACGACCCTGCAACGCTTCGCAGGTCATGCTGTGCCCATTGGTCAAGCTCGGAACAGATCCGTAGCTCCGGCTTTCGGGGCATAGGGTCGGATGGTAGCTCCTGAATAAAATCTTAATATCAGAATCTTGTGCATTTATTTTCAAGCTACTTCTGCGCTTGTCTGCAGATGATTGGTATTCCGATTATTGCAAGAGTCAGCGCCGGTAAAAGTGCAGGTTTTAGGGGAGCCAGCCCTTATTAGCTATTGGTCTGATGAGACGCTAAAAAATTGGCACCCTAGGATCTCTGTCGTTATACAGTTACGCAGATTGATTTTGGATCAATGGACGTTACGGAGTATCCCCATGAACCCGAACCTCATCTCTATCATCCACCCCTTCGTACCGGATCTGATGCTGAGGGCCGCTGAACCTTCCGAAGACAGCCGCCCCCGGGAAGCCACCAACACCGCCTTCGATCTGGTCAGCAATGAAGGTGAACTCGTGGGCCACATCAAGGCCTGGTGGGATGAAGATGATTTTGCAGGCTTCGTGCGCTTTGACAGGGAGGGTAACGTGGTGGAATGGAAGTGCTTCAAGCTTAACTCTTAAGCAGACCTTTCATGGTTATGGAGTGGGCCGCCAGCAGTCGCATCTCGATATCGGTGCCCTTGTCTGCTCCCGGCGCACCGGTTCTGTCCAGAACCATCTGGGTCATGCCGTGTACCAGCGCCCAGGATGAGAACGCGGCCCCCCGAATGTCGACCTGGCGAAATCGGCCGGAGCCCACCCCGCCGCGGATCACCTCCACCAGAACCTCGAATGCAGCAGCTCCGGCAGCCTCCACCTTCTCCGAGGACACACCGGCTTTCCTGGGCCCGAACATGAGCTGGTAAAGTGCAGGCCGCCGGCTGCCAAACCGGATGTAGGCCAACCCCGTGGCCAGAAGCTGATCGTCCGCATCGGATCCCGCCGCCAGCCGCGCTTCATCGGTGACGCGCCGGAGCTCTTCAAACCCGCGGATCGCAATCTCCGCCAGCAGCCCATCCTTGCCCGCGAAATGGTTGTAGGGTGCGGTGTGGCTGACACCCACCCGCTTGGCGACCGATCGCAGGGTCAGCTCCTGCTCGCCCTCCTCCAGTATGGCCAGGCCGGCATCAATCAGCACCGCCCGCAAGTTGCCATGGTGATAGGTTTTGTCGTCTTTATTACGGTCTGAAGTGGCCATGCCGGGAATCATACCGCGGAAGGGATAATGTTGACAGCGTTAATATTTAAATTACCATTGTAAACATTGGTTGGCAAAAGCAGGCGCGAGGAGCTTGGGATGCACCGCACCACATACTCGAGAAACGGCATAGCCAGGTGGTCAACGAATGAACATTGAAATCTTCACCGAGGCCCCTTTCGCCATTCAGTCCCACATCCTGGTGGCGTTTGGCGCTGTGGTTGCCGGCGGTCTGCAGCTCGCACTTCCCAAAGGAACACCACTGCACAGGGCGACCGGGAGAGCCTGGGTGCTGTTCATGGTGATCGTCGTCCTCACCTCTTTCTTCATTCACGAACTGCGCGTCTGGGGTATCTGGAGCCCCATCCACGGGCTCTCCATTTTCACCCTGGCGGTTCTGATTATTGGAGTGCGCGCAGCTCGCAGGGGCAAGGTCCGAACCCACGCCATTACCATGGCGCTCACCTATTTCCTGGCACTCATACTGACTGGTGCGCTCACCCTGCTGCCGGGGCGGATGATGCATCAGATGGTTTTTAGTTAAGGCAGACTCCCTGGCGTAGTTACTGCATGATGTCTGATGCACAGACATGCGGAGACTCCGATGCCCACATTTTCGGTCCTTAAGCCTATTCGATCGATCCTGGTCAGCGTCGCCCTGCTTCTGCTTGGCAATGGCCTGATCAATACGCTGCTGGCACTGAGGGGCACGGCGGAGGGTTTTTCCAGCGCCTTCCTTGGGGTGATCATGTCCGGCTATTTTGTCGGTTTTATCTGCGGCACCTGGGCGAGCCGACGGCTGATCCGGCGGATGCGCCATATTCGGACATTCGCGTTCTGTGCCGCCCTCTGCGCCAGCGCAGCATTGCTGCACCTGGTGTTCATCGATCCCTGGGTCTGGCTGGTGCTCAGATTTGTTTACGGGCTTTCCTACATCACCCTGATCACAGTGATCGAGAGCTGGCTCAACAGCCAGGCCCGTGGCCCTGAGCGAGGACGGGTGTTCGCCATCTACATGGTGGTCAATCTCGGGGCCCTGGCGTTCGCCCAGCAGATCCTCCGGTTCGGCAGTACTGAGGGTTTCCTGCTCTTCGTCGTGGTGTCGATTCTGATCTGCTGGGCGCTGTTACCCATTACCCTCACCAGCAAGCCCCAGCCGGAGATCTCCGAGCGGCCGCAGGCCAACCTTCTTGAGCTGGCCAGGTTCGCGCCCCTGCCGGTGGCTTCGGCCTTCCTGTCAGGGCTGGCCATGGGCGCGTTCTGGGCTATGACGCCGATCTATATCATCGGGCTGGGTTTTGATATCGGGGCGGTGGCCACAGTGATGAGTCTTACCATTCTGGGAGGCGCCCTCTTCCAGCTGCCGGTGGGCCGTTATTCCGACCGACACGACCGGGCTCGGGTGATGAACGTGATCACCTTTGCGGCCGCCGCAATGGCACTGGCGATGCCGCTGGGCACCCAGCCGTTTGTGCTGATGGGTCTGTTTTTTGTCTGGGGCGGTCTGGCGTTCTGCCTTTACCCATTATCGGTCGCGCAACTGATCGACCAGCTCCAGCCAGATGAAGTGGTTGGCGGCTCCTCGGCCATGTTGATGCTGCATGGCGCCGGTTGCGCCATCGCCCCGATTCTGGCCGGCACCCTGATGAACATGGCCGGCGGCCATGCCCTGCCCCTTTACATCGCGGTCGTGTTAGCGGGGCTGGGTACGTTCACCTTTTACCGTCGCCGCCGCGTTACCGATCTCACCCGGGGAGAGCCCGCTCATTTCGAACCCATGGTGCAGAGCGGCGCCGAGGCCCTTGATATGGCCTTTCGCGACCGCCCGTCAGATCCCTGACTCAGGATAGCAGAGCTGCCACACAGGCAGCTCTGCCCAGGGTTTTACTTCGCGCCGCTCGCGCTGATGCCCAGGCGCTGGTTGGCGCTATCCCGGATCTCCCGGTAGCGGTCGGCGTTTTTGATCAGGGCCTCAAGGTTGTCCTCCGGGAAGATCTTTTTCTTCTTCTCCTTGGCCTCATCGGAGTCGAAGATCGACGGCATCAGCTGCTCCAGGCAGCGCAGCATCACCTCGGGTGACACCGAGGCGCCCGGCGAGGCCCCCAGCAGTGTGCCGTAGGTCTTGTCGCTGGACACCAGTATCTCGGTGCCCATCTGCAGGTCGCCGTCCTTGATGATCTGCACCCGCTGGCCGGCCTGAACCGGTTTCCAGTCAAACTTCTCGCTCAGCCCCGGCGCGAACTCGTCGAGTTCCTCGAACATGCTCTTCTCGCCCTTGAAGGTCTCTGAAACCAAGTACTTCACCAGCGGGAAATGCTCCAGGGCGACGTTCAGAAGCGCCGGAATGTCGTGCAGGCGCATGGAGCTGAGGTAATCAAAGAAGCCCCGGCCCTTCTCGAGCACCGGCTTGAAGGACGCAAACGGCCCGAACAGCAGGTAGTGCTTGCCATTCACCACCCGCAGGTCCAGGTGAGGCACCGACATGGGCGGCGCACCCACTTTGGCTTTGCCGTAGGTCTTGGCGCGGTAATGACTGGCCTGCTCCTCGGTTATGGAGGCCTGCAGGAAGCGCCCGCCCACCGGGAAGCCGGCAAAGCGGCTGCGGAACGGCAGATGGCTTTTCTTGAGCAGCGGGAAGGCACCACCGCCGGCGCCCACGAACAACACGTCCGCCTTGTACTGGAGCGACGCTTCCTGGGTCTCGGCCTCGATAATCCAGCGGCCGGTGGGGCTTCGGTGTACGCGCCGGACGTGGGTGCCGTACTCGATCTTGACCCCCAGGTCCTGCACGGCGTGGGCCGCCATCTGTTCGGTCAGCGCGCCAAAGTCCACATCCGTGCCGGTCTCGATGACAGTGGCCGCCATTTTCTGGGAGCGCGGGCGGCCCTCCATGCAGTAGGGAATCCAGCTTTCAATTTCATCAAAGTCCTCCGAGTAGCGCATCTGCTCGAAGAAGTGATGGCCAGACATCTCCCTGAATCGCAGCTTCAACTCGTCAATGGAGGGCTCGGAGACAATGGTGCAGTGCTTGGTCTGGTTGATGAAGGTCTTGGGGTCGGGGATGGCGCCCTTTTCCACCAGGTGGGCCCAGAACTGCTTGGCCACGTTGAACTGGGCGTGGATCTTCAGCGCCTTCTCGACGGAGATGACCTCCTCGTCCACCGGAGTGTAGTTGAGCTCACAATTGGCTTCATGACCGGTACCGGCATTGTTGAAGACCCAGGAGTTGCCGGCGCCGGGGCCGTCCAGCCTTTCAAGGATGGTGATATCCAACTCGGGCGCCAGCTCTTTTGCCAGGGTGGCAAAGGTGGTTCCCATAATCCCCGCGCCGATAATGATCACGTTCATAAGCTAATCTCGCCAGTCTGAATGTTCGGAAATCGGTGAACAAAGTTTGCTGGCGGGAAGGTACCATGACAGCCGCGGAAAGCCTACAGCGGGCGGTGGTCGGGTGAACGGCGCCGCTGTCAGGCCGCGCCGTCCTCGTCCTCGTCGCTGAACGCGGAGCGGTGGAACTCGGCGGCCTCGGCGGCCTCCTTCACTCCGGTTTCCATCAACTCCGGGACATCGCCACCGGCCAGGGTTTCCAGCACGGCGTGGACGCCCCGGGACAGTGAGGTCAGGTTGTAGCCCCCTTCCAGAACCAGTGCCAGCCTGCCATTGCAATGTTGGTCGGCGATGTCCTGGACGATGCGGGTGATGACCTTGAAACCGTCATAGGAAAGGTTCAGGGCCATGTCGTTGCGGTGGGGGTCGAAGCCGGCGGAGACCAGCACCAGGTCCGGTTTGAAATGCTCCGCCGCCGGCACCAGAATCTCGCGAAATACTTTTTCAAAGGCGATATCGCCGGCGGACTCCGGCAAGGGGACGTTGATGGTGTAGCCCTCACCAAATCCCGCGCCCACCTCCTCAAGATCACCGGAACCCGGGTAAAAAGGCGCGGCGCAGTGGGTATCGAAGAAGAGCACGTCCGGATCGGCCCAGAAAATGTCCTGGGTGCCGTTACCGTGGTGGGCATCCCAGTCGACGATCAATACCCGCTCGCAGCCCAGCTTTGCCTGGGCGTGGGCCGCTGCTACCGCGACGTTGTTAAGCAGGCAGAAGCCTCGTGCCCTTACCGGTTCAGCATGGTGACCGGGGGGACGCACCAGGGCGAATGCGCTCTGGCATTCGCCGTTGACCACGCTCTCCACTGCGGCAATGGCATTTCCCGCCGCGGACAGGGCGGCCGTGATGCTGTCCGGCGAGACCGCGGTGGTGTCGGAATCCAGCCAGGCACTCTTGCCCGCCAGGGAAAACACATGGTCCAGGTAGGAGGTGGTGTGCACCCGGGCCAGCTGGTTGTAGGTGGCACCGGCTCCGGACTTGAACTGCACCCCTTCGACCGGATGCTCTTCCAGGTACTTCATGATGGCGGTGAGCCGGCCTGGATGCTCGGGATAACTCCATTTGAAATCAAGGCCCTGCAGGATGTTCCTCACGCGCTTCTCAACACGGCTGGGCATGTAGGGAAGATCCACCTCGGGATTGTGGCCCAGCATGGCCTGGTCATAAAAGACGTTCACGGATCGGTCACCTAACACTGCAGCCTCCTTCTTACGATTTGCGTCCCGGTCATGTTTTTGCCTTCCGGCCCCTGCGTCAGGGCCGGTTTGCCAGGGCTTCCTGCACCGCGCTGGTGAACGCCGCCGCGCGCACCCCGACGGTCTTGAAACCAAGCCGGGTCCAGACCGCCTTGGCTTCCTTGTTCGACGCAGAGTATTCCAGTATCAGCTCATAGGCCCCGCGGCTCTCGGCAAACGCCACCAGCCTGCGCAGCAGGTCCGGGAAGATGCCTCGCTTGCGGAACTCCGGCTCCACCCAGACATCATCAATGATGCCGGAGCGATATTCCACATGCCGGGTCTGCTCCCAGATCCCCTGGTTGCGCATAACATAGATATAGCCCATTCCGACCAGACCGGCCTGCGGCACCTCCGCCACAAGTAGCTGTTTATTAGGATCGGTCAGTGATGACCGCAGCACGCCCAGCAGGCGCTGCCGCTCACTCTCCTCCAGGCTCTGGGGCGGCGCACCGGAAACATGCAGGGCCAGCTTGGCGAGAAACTCCACCAGTACCGGGAGGTCCTCGTCCACCGCTTCCCGGATCAGATGCTTTCCCGCGGTCCTGGTCTTGTTTGCCATTGCAGACCTCCCTGAGCCTTGCCTGTCGGCGAATGAAACCGTTCAGCCGGCAACCGGCATTCGTCCCCGTCGTACCCGGACCAGATCCGCCAAGATCGCGAGCGCAATCTCCGCCGGTGTCTTGCTGCCCAGATCCAGGCCTATCGGCATATGGATCCGCTCGATCTCCGCATCACTCAGCCCTCCGGTGCGACGCAGGCGCTCTGCCCTGGCCCCGGAGGTGCGCCGGGAGCCCATCACACCAATGTAGCCGGCGGCCGTCTTGACCGCCGCCATCATCGCCAGATCGTCAATGCGCGGGTCGTGGGTGACGGCCACGACGGCGGTCGATGCATTGCAGGCGCCCTCCGATGCGATATAGAGAGAGGGCAGCAGCGGAAGGAAGTCGACACCCTCGGGCAAGGTCATGGTCTTGGTGACCTCCTCCCTCGGATCACAGAGAACGACCTGGTAGCCGAGGCTGAGGGCGAAGTTGGCGCAGGCCTCGGCCACCGAGGAGTAACCCGCCAAGATGAGCCGGGCAACCGGCCCCACACGAATCCGGATCACCTCCTCCCCTGCCTGCCACTGTACCCGTGGTCCGTTCGGGCCGGCGTTCTCAAGCCAGATGCGGCCCTCGCTCAGCAGCACATGACGGATCACGTCCCCTTCACCGCCAAGCGCCGCTCTTACGACATCCAGATGGGCCAGGTTTTGTGAATCCGGCGCCAGGCGCTCCACCAGCACGTCCAGACGCCCGCCACAGGGAAGGCGTACACGGCTGTTCCGGGCGACTTCGCCGGGTTCACCGTAACGCACAACCAGCGCCGGCTGGTCGTATTCTCCCGCGGTAAGGCGCTCGAGGAAGTCCTCCTCCACGCAGCCGCCAGACAGCGAACCCAGGTGCTCCCCCTTCCCGGTGGCCACCATCATCGAGCCGGGCTCCCTTGGGGACGAGCCAAACGTGGACAGGACGGTACAAAGCCACACCACCCTGTCCTGCCCGAGCCATTCGATGGCCTGGTCGAGCACCCGGTAATCCAGGTTCTGCATGGTCAGGCGCTCAACTGGTCAGCCACCGGGAGTCGGCGTATGCGCTTCCCGGTAGCGGCGTAGATGGCATTGCACAGGGCGGGCGCCACTGGTGGAAAGCCCGGCTCACCGACACCACCCATGGCGTCGTCGGGGTTGTCGATCAGGTGCACCCGCACCACCTCCGGCGCGTTGGGCATGCGCGGGATCAGGTACTTGTCGAAGTTGTCCTGCTGGGCGACGCCATCCTCGAAGGTCACCTCGCTTTGCAGGGCGACACCGATACCCATGATCACCGAGCCCTCCATTTGAGCCCGGATCCGCTCCGGATTGGCCTGGGGGCCGCAATCGAAGGCAATGTCCGCGCTGTGGATGGTCACCTCACCCTTGTCGTCCACCTCCACGTCAAAGACCACCGCGGTGTAGGAGACAAAACTGTGGTGGAAGGCCAGACCCAGGCCCCGACCCTTGCCTGTCTCACGTCCCCAACCGGCCTCTTCGGTAGCGCGCTCGATCACCCGGCGCATGCGGGCCACGTCGATGGGGTACATGTCCGGATCTTCGCCATAGTTCCAGCCGTCACCCACGGTCAGGTTGTGAATCTCCCGGTCCGGCCCCAGCAGGTCCAGCACATAGTCCCGGTGGTCTTTGCCGGCGGCGACCGCCAGCTCGTGGGCAAAACTCTGGATGGCCCAGGCATGGGGCAGGTTGTAAACAGAACGGAACCAGCCAATGCGGACATGGGCCGGGGCCGGCGGATTCTCCAGCCGGATGGCGGGAATGTGGAAGGGCATGGTATTGAAGCCCATGCCCAGTTCGAACTCGGCCTTGTGCTCAGGGTCCGGCGCAAACAGGGAGGTGATGCTAGGGGACAGGGTGCGGTGGCGCCAGCTGGTGGCCTTGCCTTGCCCGTCCAGGCCGGCTTCCAGGTGGTCCACCGAGACCGCGTGGAAAAAGGCGTGCTGGATGTCATCCTCGCGGGACCATTGCAGCTTGATGGGCTGACCCTCGAATTCCTTTGCCACCCGGGCCGCCTCATTGACGAAATCCGGCTTGGACTTGCGGCCGAAACCGCCACCCAGCAGCGTCTGGTGGACGGTGACCTTCTCCTTGTCCACCCCCAGTATGCCCGCGATACCCTCGCGGGTGGCCCTTGGATTCTGGACCGGGGCCCAGGCTTCCGCTTTGCCGTCCTTGACCAGGACCACCGCCACCGGCGGCTCCATGGGCGCCTGCGCCATATGGGGCATGTAGTAGGTGGCCGAAACCCGCTTATCAGCGGATTTCAGGGCGGCTTCCACATCGCCATTCTGGCGGATGACCTTGCCGGGGGATTGCGCCGCCTTCTCGAGGGACTTCCGGTAGGCCTCGGAGGTGTAATCGGCGTTATCGCCGGCCGCGCCCATGTCCCATTCGATCTTCAGCGCCTTGCGGCCCTGCATGGCGGCCCAGGTGTTGGACGCCACCACCGCCACGCCACCCAGCGGGCTGAATGCCGCCGGCTGCTCGGCGGTTTCAATGCGAACGGTCTTCTTCACGCCAGGGACCTTGAGCGCCTCGCTGTCATCGACGCTCCTGATCTTCGCGCCATAGACAGGCGGGCGGGCCACCACCGCGTAAAGGGTGCCCTCCAGGTCCACATCGGCGCCAAATACCGCCTTGCCGGTGACTATGTCCCTGCCATCGATGGCTTTGGGGTAGGCGGACTTGAGTTCACCGTTGATCAGCCCGGACTCCTTGCCGATGAAGCGCAGCTCGCTGTCGGACTTGAGCACCAGGGCATCCCGGCCGGGAACATCCAGTTCCCTGGCCGCTTTGGCCAGTTCACCAAAGCCCAGCTCCCTGCCGGAAGGCTGGTGTACCACCTTGTGGACCCCCGCCTTGACCTCATGCAAGGGAACATCCCACTGGTTGGCGGCGGCCTGCTCCAGCATCAGCCTGGCGGATGCTGCTGCCCGGCGCATGGGGTCATACCAGTGACGCATGCTGCGGGAGCCGTCGGTGTTCTGGTTGCCGTATTTGTCCTGGTCCGCATTGGCCTGCTCAGCCCGGACCTGGTCCCAGTCCGCGCCCAACTCGTCGGCGGCCACCATAACCAGGCTGGTGCGGATGCCCTGCCCCATTTCGGCCCGGTTGTTGATGATGGTAACCAGGCCGTCGGTATCGATGTGGATAAAGACGTTGGGGTTGTCCACCCAGCCGCCGGGCATGGCGCCGGCGCCAAACTGGGCCTGTTCATTGGCAAAGCCCAGGTCCCAACGCGCAGCCAGCAACAGGGCGGAAGCGCCTGCGATGCCTTTGAGAAGTCCCCGGCGGCTGACATTGGCCAGCAGCAGTTTGTCGTCTGATCGGCTCATGAGCTGGTCTCCTCGTCCGCGGCACGTTCAATGGCCGCCAGGATGCGGTTGTAGGTGCCGCATCGGCAGAGGTTGCCGGCCATGGCGTCGATGATTTCCTGGGTGTCCGGCTGTGGCGTTCTCTTCAGCAGTGCCGTGGCGTTCATGATCTGGCCGCCCTGGCAGTAGCCGCACTGGGCCACCCCCAGGTCCAGCCAGGCCTGCTGGACCTTGTTGCCAACCGCATCCTCGGCCATGGCCTCGATGGTGGTGATCTCGCCCGTAGCGGCGGATACCGGTGTTACGCAGGAGCGAATCGCCGAGCCATTGAGGTGAACGGTGCAGGCTCCGCACTGCGCGATACCGCACCCGAACTTGGTGCCTTTCAATCCCACAACATCCCGAATGGCCCAAAGCAAGGGCATGTCGTCAGGAATATCCAGCTCGTGCTGCTCTCCATTTATGGTCAGGTTAATCATCAATCTCTCCCATCATCATGTTTTCGCGGCCCGGGCTCGCTGGCCAAACCCTTTAAGCCTAGTATCCATCGCCAGGTCTCACCAGTTGACCAGGGCATTCCACTGAGCGAAACCAGATGGGAAACCTTGAACTCCAGGGGATTCTGGGGCTCCATCCTTGCTAAACTCACGTCAATTCCTGCCAGTCCCATGGCATATCTCCTGACCGGCAAGGCAATCGCAAACAGAGGGCCACTCTTGGAAAGAACCAGTGACTATTCAGCAAAGTCGGAAGCGGCAAGGCTGAACCAGCAGTGCGTTTGCGTCACGCTCGACCGGACGGCCATTGTTCGCAACCTGGCCCACCAGCTTGGGGAAAAAGCCGACGAAATCCTGTCCAGCGACGCCTGGCAGCAGTTCTTCTCCAATGTTGCTGTCTTTGTTTCCGGCGACGACCTGGGGCAGATGCAGGCAATTGTGGGGGCGGTGGAGGCAGCGGCTTCTCTCCCCGAGTATCAACAGCAGGTGCGGTCCTGGGCGCCGGCCAGTGGCCAGCTCAATCCCGGGCCCGCCGGCGCTTTCATGGGCTATGATTTTCACCTCGGCGAGGACGGCCCCCGCCTCATCGAAATCAACACCAATGCCGGGGGCGCCTTCCTCAATGCCGAGCTGGCAAGGGCCCAGGTGCAATGCTGTGGCGGCTCCACCCGGGCCGCCCGGGCCGAGGACTTCGATGCCGCGGTGATTGGTCAGTTCGAAAGCGAGTGGCGCGCCCAGCGAGGCAGCGGCCGACCGGAAAGGGTGGCGATTGTCGATGATGACCCGACCGGCCAGCATCTCTACCCCGAGTTCAGGCTGGCGCAGCAGATGTTCCGCAAGCATGGGTTGGACGCGCTCATACTTGCGCCCTCCGAGCTTAAATATGACGCGGGTGCCCTCTACAGTGGTGACCGGCGAATCGATCTGGTCTACAACCGGCTGGTGGATTTTGGACTCGACGCGCCCGAACACGCCGCCCTGCGCGCAGCCTGGTTGGGCGGTGGCGCTGTCATAACCCCGAATCCCTTTGCCCATGCCCTGTTCGCCGACAAACGCAACCTGGCGGTACTGTCAGATCATGCGATCCTCGAGGGCTGGGGCCTCAGCAAGGACCACGCCCAACGTCTTCATTCAGGCATTCCCACCACAATACGGGTCAACGCCGATGACGCCGAGAATCTCTGGCAACAACGCCGGGACTGGTTTTTCAAGCCCGTATCAGGCCACGGCAGCAAAGGCGTGTACCGGGGCAGCAAGCTGACCAGGAGCACATTCGCCCGCATTCTGGAGAGCGACTACATCGCCCAGGCGTACGTGCCGCCCTCTGAACGCCGGGTTCTGGTGGATGATGAGCCGGAAATGCTCAAGGTGGATGTGCGCCTGTATACCTATCGCGGCAGCCTTCTGCTGGCCGCGGCAAGGCTATACCGTGGCCAGGCCACCAATCTTCGCACGCCGGGCGGCGGTTTCGCCCCGGTGCTGCTGAAGCAGGGCTGAAACCGGGCTGCCCGGACACTTTTCGGTGCGCGTTACAGCAGCGGCGCCAGGGTGCCGCCTACCAGCCACACCAGCGCAATCACCACCAGCACCCGAAGTACCTTGTCGGTCATCGAGGCGCCGCCGTGATCGTGATGGTCATGGCAGTGGTGATGGGAGTGCTGCTTCTGACCTTCCCGGTAGAACCACACCAGCACCACTGTGGTGGCCAGGAACAGGATGTTGAGAACCGCCTGGTAGTTCCATTTGAAGAACTCCCGGTCCCCCATGGCCACCTGGTTGCCAAAGTCCGGCAGCAGGCCCAGCAGCGCCAGGGCGTAGTGCATGGTCAGCGAAACCGTGACAATACCCACCAGCATCAGCGCGAGGATGTACAGGGCCATTTTCCAGCCGTAGTAGGACGCGTTGATCCGCAGGACCGGCAGTACAACCAGATCGGAGAAGATAAACGCCATGACGCCGGCAAAGCTCACACCCTGGGCAAACAGCACCGCGGCCAGAGGGATGTTGCCCATGGAGCCGATGAACGTGAAGAAAGCGGCGATCGGACCCACGAGGGTCTGCGCCAGCACCGCCAGGAAGCCGGGGTTGGCGGCATTCTCGCCGCCCGAGCCGAGAAACAGCGCCTCGAAGAAACTCTGGGGCACCATGGCGGAAATGATACCGGCCACGGTGAAGCCGATGAGCACATCCTTCCACACCATCTGCCATTCCATGACATAAGTCTGGCCGATCTGTTGCCAGCCTTCCTTGCTCTTGATCTTCTCCTTCCAGCTTTTACTGGCGCCGTCGCCGTCCGAGTCGCCGTCATCCATCTTCCTGCGGGCCTGTGCTTCCAGGCGGCGGGGCCGGGTGATCCGCACCAGCAGCCAGGTCACCAGGATCAGCAGGATGCCACCCACGTACTCCCCCACGACGAACTGCCAGCCCAGGAATACGGCGATCACCATCCCCAGCTCGATCACCAGGTTGGTGGAGGCCAGCATGAATGCCAGTGAAGGGGCAAGGCCAGCACCCTTGTTGAAAATCGCCCGGGTAGTGGCCAAAGCCGAGAAACTGCAGGAACTCGAGAGGAAACCGAAGAAGGTGCCCAGGGCCACACTGCGCGGGCCGTCCTTGCCCATGGCCTGCTGCATGCGCTTTCGGGTAACCAGAACCTGGATCAGGCTGCTGATGATGTAACCGAGGATGAACGCCCACAGTGCCATCCAGAAAAAACCGAGGCTTGTGGTTGCAGCCTCATGCCAGAGAGTGACGAAATTATCCAAATCCTTCCTCCTGTTCGCTCAGTCGTCTGATGAGTTCTGCCCGAAGAATCGAAGGCCTGAAGTTGCTCTCCTTGAGTTGCTTGCCCGAAACTACTCTCCCGAAATCTTGACCAGCCTGAGCCGCAAGGCGTTGCCAATCACGCTCACCGACGACAGCGACATGGCCGCAGCGGCAAAGATGGGCGATAGCAGGATACCGGTGAAGGGATAAAGCACACCCGCCGCAATCGGCACCCCTGCTGAATTGTAGACAAAGGCGAAGAACAGGTTCTGGCGGATGTTCCGCATGGTGGCCAGGGACAGCTTCCTGGCTTCCGCGATGCCCATCAGGTCGCCCCGCAGAAGCGTAATACCTGCGCTCTCGATGGCCACGTCGGTACCGGTCCCCATGGCAATGCCCACATCGGCCTGGGCCAGCGCCGGGGCATCGTTGACACCGTCCCCGGCCATGGCCACCACCCGCCCTTCCTTCTGCAGGCGCTCGACGATCTTGCCCTTGTCCTTCGGCAGTACCTCTGCCTCTACCTCGTCAATGCCCAGTTTGCGGGCGACCGCTTCGGCGGAGGTGCGGTTGTCACCGGTCAGCATCACCACCCGGATGCCGTCTTTCTGCAGCGCCGAAATGGCCGCCCCGGTGGTTTCCTTGACCGGGTCGGCAATGGCGATCAGGCCGCAGACCTTGCCGTCCACCGCCGCAAAGATGACGGTGGCACCGTCCTGGCGAAGCTGGTCGGCCTCATCCTCGAAGTCGGCGGTGTCGATGTCCTCGGATTCCATCAGCAGGCGGTTGCCCACCAGTATCTGCTTGCCATCGATCCTGCCGGTGACGCCCTTGCCGTTGGGGGAGTCGAAATCCTTGGCGTCCGGCAGCTTCAGATCCATGTCCTTGGCCTTGTCGAGGATGGCCTGCGCCAGGGGATGCTCGCTGCCTTACCAGAGCACAACCGGCGTGGCCAGTACCAACTGTATCCAGTGAGAGATATGGGATGGCACCACCTGGTCGAGGCCGGTAAAGTGCCCGCCCATTTCCAGGACCACCATTGGCAGGGCCAGCACCAGGCCGATCCAGAACCGCCGGGTCATGTCCTTGAGCTCTTCAGACGGACCTTCCACCAGGCTCGCCTGCTCCGGCTCCAGAGCCATACCACATTCAGGACAGTCACCGGGACCCTCCTGGCGGACCTCCGGATGCATCGGGCAGATGTACATGACGCCGGGTTCGGCGGGCTC
>NZ_JAWVZL010000075.1:0-15364 GCF_033722195.1 Marinobacter sp. | reverse complement strand
GTCCAGCAGCTCGTCGCTGGTACGGCCCTGGGGATTGAAGGCGGAATCGGCGATGTTGCCGGACACCTCCACCAGCTGGCGCATCACCGAACGCTCCCGGACGATCTGGGCATAAGCCTTGATGTTGGCCGCGCCCGGGGTTTTCTCCGCCAGTTCCGCCAGGTAGGACAGGCCGCCGGCGTCATCGATGTCGCCGGCCCGCTCCAGGAATTCCGCCAGGGTGACCACGTCCAGCGGTTCGCTCTCCGCCGCCAGGCGCTCCGCCGCACCAAAGATCAGCCGGTGGCCCTGGCGATAGAAATCGTCCGCGGTGATGATCTCGGAGACCTCGTCAAAGCGCCGGTTGTCCAGCATCAGGCCGCCCAGCACCGCCTGCTCCGCCTCAATGGAATGGGGTGGCACCTTGATGCGACTGGTTTCGGTGTCGGACGGCGCCGGCTTGAGGTTGGGATTGGCCATGACTGCTTCTTCGGTGGTTGTACGGGCTGACAGAATCGGACCCTGCCCCGGCTGGGTGCCGGATCAGGGCTACAAGCATATCAGAAACAGGCAGGCCCGGAAGTCGCTCACGCAACTCCGGGCCTGTCTGTCCGTCCCGACGCCATGGCGGCGGCAGGGACGATGTCTGCGGGTCGGCGCGGAGGCCGACCCAGAGCCGATTACTCGGCGACTACGGTCACCTTGACCTCGGCGGTTACGTCCGAGTGTAGCTGCAGCTCGATGTCGTACTCGCCCACGGCGCGCAGCGGGCCTTCCGGCAGGCGAACTTCGCTCTTTTCCACTTCGGTGCCGCTGGTGCTGATGGCGTCAGCGATGTCACGGACACCGATGGAGCCGAACAGTTTGCCTTCGTCACCGGCCTTGGAGCTGATGGTGAAGGAGGCACCGTTGAGCTTCTCGGCGCGAGCTTCGGCGGAGGCCAGCTTTTCAGCGGCGGCCTTCTCCAGCTCGGCGCGACGGGCTTCGAACGCTTCCAGGTTGTCCTTGGTGGCCGGAACGGCCTTGCCGTAGGGCACCAGGAAATTGCGACCGTAACCGGACTTTACTTTTACCTTGTCACCCAGGGAACCCAGGTTTGCCACTTTCTCGAGCAGAATAACTTCCATCTCGTTAACCTCTTCGTGCTTTATTCAGCCGGTCCGGAAGGCGTGATGCGCTTCCTGATATCCAGCCAGCTATCCAAAAATGCCAAAGCCACCAATAACAACAACAGACTCGGACCCAGAATCAGCAGGGCAACGTAGAACATCACCAGCCATTGCGTTCCCATGCCCCGGCGGCCAACCGCACCATGCACCAGGGCAATGGCAGCCACCACCATCGGCAGGCCGGCGGCCCAGACCACCAGGACGGAATTCAGTCCCAGGAACGGTCCCGCCACCATCACAACCAGCAGACCCACTGCCATGGGGCCGGAGAGCCGGAAGCCATGAAACTCCTCCCGGAAACCACCGGGGTTGTAGAGTTTCGCCTGCCAGGAGCGGGCCAGCATGGTGAGCACCACCGCCGTCACCAGAAACGTGCCCGCCATACTGGCGTTCATGGTCTGGCGAATCACCGGCTCAAGCTGGTCACCCAGCTCCTGTGCCACTTCCGCATTGTACTGCTGGTAGAAGGACACACCGGTTTGCACCAGTTGATCCAGCATGGCCGGGTAGAGCACCGGCAGCAGTACGCCAATCAGCACGGTGACCAGACTGCCCGCCACCAGGCTGCGCTCCCAGGACTGCGTTGCCCGAAGCACCGCCGCCATGACCATCACCATCACCAGCACCGACAGAGCCGTCGGATCGCCACCGACGATGGCCCAGCCCAGGCCTGGAAGGCTGGCCCAGATGCCAATGTTGACACCCTGCCTGAGGCCGAGCCTCAGGATCACCAGCCCGATGACGGCGGCGCCGATCCAGAACAGCAGGGGTATTGCCATCGTAATGACGGCGACCCCGGCTGCCTGCAGGGGACCGCGCATCACGAATTCTGCCAATGCCCGCATGGTCCCGAATCCTGTTGTTACTTAGTTGTCGTGGCTGTCCGAGTACGGCAGCAGAGCCAGGAACCGAGCGCGTTTGATGGCGCTGGACAGCTGACGCTGGTAGCGTGCTTTGGTGCCGGTAATACGGCTGGGCACGATCTTGCCGGTTTCAGTGATGTAACCTTTCAGGGTGTCCAGATCCTTGTAGTCGATCTGCTTCACACCCTCTGCCGTGAAGCGGCAGAACTTGCGACGTCTGAAAAAACGAGCCATGAATAACTCCTCAACTCCGGTGGTGGTTTACTCTTCTTCGTCCTGGGTTTCGCTGCGACGGCGATCGTCAGACTCAGCGGAACGACGGGGACGGTCGTCGCCGCCGGAGCGCCGGTCTTCACGGGACTCAGAGGCTTTCATCGGTGACATTTCAGTAACGGCTTCATCACAACGGGTGACCAGGTCACGGATGATGGCGTCGTTGAAACGGAAGTTATGGGCTAGCTCGTCCAGCGCGGCCTGGGAACATTCAACGTTCATCAGGACGTAGTGAGCCTTGTGGATCTTGTTGATCGGGTAAGCCAGGTGACGACGGCCCCAATCTTCCAGGCGATGCACCTTGCCACCATCTTCAGTGATGGTGTTGGTGTAACGCTCGATCATCGCGGGCACCTGCTCGCTCTGATCCGGGTGTACCATGAATACGATTTCGTAGTGACGCATGAGTTCTCCCTACGGTTTAAACAGCTTCCGCCAGCGCGTACGCGGTCAGAAGCAAGGAGGTGGCAGCGGATAACTGCCGGTTTTACTGATTTTTCTTCAGTACGACGCCGTTTGCAGGAAAGACTTTCAGGCAATAAGGCACCGCCCCCGGAGAAAGGGGGAGACGCATTTTATGCGCCTCCAAGGGGCTATGCAAGGAATGCGGTGAAAAACCTGCCGCCTCAGCGGCTGGCGAGCCGCTGGCGCACCGCCTCGTAGAGGCAGACACCGGTGGCCACGGACACGTTGAGGCTGTCCACGTGGCCCTGCATGGGGATGTGGATCAGCTGGTCACAGCGCTCCCGGGTCAGGCGCCGCATGCCTTTGCCTTCGGCACCCATCACCAGCGCCACGCTGCCGCTGAAATCGGCCTGGTGCAGACTGGCTTCGGCCTCGCCGGCGGTGCCGATCAGCCAGACCCCGGCATCCTGCAGCGCCTTCAGACACCGGGCCAGGTTGGTGACCCGCACCAGCGGCACGGTTTCGGCGGCGCCGCAGGCCACCTTGCGCGCCGTGGGCGTCAGTGCCGCCGACTTGTCCTTGGGCACCACCACCGCCAGCACGCCGGCGGCATCGGCAGTGCGCAGACAGGCCCCGAGGTTGTGGGGATCCGTGACACCGTCCAGCACCAACAACAGGGGCGGCTGCGGAGACTCCCCCAGCGTCGCCAGCAGATCGGCCTCCTGCCACTCGCGGCTCTCCCCCACCTGGGCCACCACGCCCTGGTGCACACCGGCGACGCGACTGTCCAGTTCACGCCGGTGCACCACCTGCCAGGGCACATCGAGGGTATCCAGTTCAGCGGTTATGGCCTGGACCCGCTTGTCCTGCCGGCCGGTCTGGATCCAGACCTGCTGCAGCCGCGCCGGCTCCCGCTTGAGCACAGCCTCCACGGCATGCCAGCCAAACACAAAGTCATCAGCCACCGATCATTTCCCCGACTTGGAGCTCTTGCCGGAGCGGCGCGAGGCGCCGCCGGACTTCGGCTTCTTGCCGTCGCCCCCGCCGGTTTTGCCACCCTTGCCACGGCCCTTGCCGGCGGCTTTCGAGCCGGCCTCCCGGGCCGCCTCACTGGCCAGCTTTTCCTTGGCGCTCTTGGGCTTGCGGCTCTTGCTTGCGCCGCTTTTCCCGCGGCCGTCGTCCTTGCCGCGGCCCTTGCCCTTGGCTTCCCGCTGCTTGGCCGGCAGGGCATCCCGGTCGGCCTGCCGGCGCTGGGGCTCGCTGACCAGCTCCAGGTCGATCTTGCGATCCTCCAGATCCACCCGCACCACTTTCACCCGGACCTCGTCACCAAGCCGGAAGCTGACGGCGGTACGCTCGCCGATCAGGCGATGCTTGGCGGCATCGTGGTGGAAGTAGTCGCCACTGAGGGTGGAGACATGCACCAGGCCTTCTATATAGACGTCCTTCAGCTCGACAAAGAAGCCGAAGGGCACCACGGCGGCGATGACGCCGTCGAACTCCTCACCGACGTGATCACGCAGGTACTCGCACTTAAGCCAGGCCATGACATCGCGGGTGGCGTCATCGGCCCGGCGCTCGGTCATGGAGCAGTGCTCACCCAGCTGCTCGACCTGGGCCAGGTCGTAGGGATAATGGGCCAGCTCGGGGTCCTTCTTGGCGGGCTTGACCACCGTGTCGGTGGCCTCGTCGCCGTGGACCACCGACTTGATGGCCCGATGCACCACCAGGTCCGGGTAGCGCCGGATGGGCGAGGTGAAATGGGTGTAGTGCGGGAAGCCCAGACCAAAGTGGCCCCGCTCCTCCGGGCTGTAGACCGCCTGGCTCAGGGAGCGCAGCATCACCATCTGGATCACGTGGGCATCGGGCCGGTCCTTGATGGACTCCAGCAGGGCCTGGTAATCGGCGGAGGTGGGATCGTCACCGCCGCCGAGCTGCAGCCCCAGCTCGCCAAGAAACAGCCGCAACGCCGCCAGGCGCTCTTCCGAGGGGCCGTCATGGACCCGGTACAGGGCCGGGATCTTGTGCTTCTTGAGGAAACGGGCCGTGGCCACGTTGGCGCACAGCATGCACTCCTCGACAATCTTGTGGGCGTCGTTGCGCTCCACCGGGACGATTTCCTCGATCTTGCGGGTGGCGTCAAAGATCACCCGGGTCTCGGTGGTCTCGAAATCGATGGCGCCCCGCTCGGTACGGGCCTGGCGGAACAGCTTGTAGGCGTCGTAGAGCACTTCCAGGTGCGGCACCACGTCGGCGTACTGGGCCCGCAGGGCCTGGCCCTTCTCGGAGTCCGGCCGCTGCAGCATGTCGCTGACCTTGTTGTAGGTCAGCCGGGCGTGACTGTGCATCAGGGCCTGATAAAAGGTATAGCCGCTGATCCGGCCGGCGGCACTGATGGTCAGGTCGGCCACCACGCAGAGCCGGTCCACCCCCGGGTTCAGTGAACACAGGCCGTTGGAGAGTTTCTCCGGCAGCATGGGCACCACGTGGTCCGGGAAATACACCGAATTGCCGCGATTGATGGCCTCCTCGTCCAGAGGGGTACCCGGGCGCACGTAGTGGGACACGTCGGCAATGGCCACCACCAGACGGAAGCCACCACGGGGGCGGCGCTCACAATAGATGGCGTCGTCAAAGTCGCGGGCGTCCTCGCCATCAATGGTGACCAGGCGCAGGTTACGCAGGTCGACCCGGTTGGCCTTGTCCTTTTCCGGCACCTCCAGCGGGATCGAGGCCGCCTGGGTTGCCGCCGCTGGCGGCCAGCTGTGGGGAATATCGTAGGAACGGATGGCGACGGCGATCTCCATGCCCGGGGCCATGTGGTCCCCCAGCACTTCGACGATCTTGCCGGTGGGCTTGGCCCGCATGCTGGGCTGGCGCAGGATGTCCACCACCACGTACTGGCCATGGTAGGCATCGCCACAGTGCTCCTCGGGAATCAGCACCTCATGATTGATGCGGGCGTTCTCGGGCACCACAAAGGAGATGCCGCTTTCCCGGAACAGCCGACCCACGGTCTGCTGGGTACGGTGCTCCAGCACCTCGACAATCACACCCTCCCAGCGGCCACGGTCGTCAACGCTGTCGACCCGGGCCGCCACCCGGTCACCGTGGAACACCTGGCGCATCTGGCGGGCGCTGAGAAAGAGGTCGGAACCCTCGCCGTCCGGCACCAGAAAGCCGAAGCCGTCGCGGTGGCCTACCACCCGGCCGGTGACCAGGTCCGCCTCATCGATGGGCAGATAGGCGCCGGCGCGGTTGCAGATGGCCTGGCCGTCGCGGCACATGGCGATCAGCCGCCGGCGCAGGGCTTCAATACCCTCGGGGCTGGTCTGACCCAGTTCCTGGCAGAGTGTTTCGTGGGTCGCGGGCGCCCCCCGCTGGCGGAGGTGATCGAGGATAAACTCCCGGCTCTGGATCGGGTTGTCGTATTTTTGCGATTCACGCTGCGCGTGAGGATCCTTATCCACTTTCTTGCTCGACGCCATTCGTATCCTTGCCTTTCTCCTGCACCGCAAGCCCTTGTTTGGGCTGGGGTGATTGAATGTGATCCGAGTATAGCGCCGACTGCCCTCTGAGACCTAACCCACGGCGCCTCGGACCCTGAAAAAAATGTTTGACAGCGTTTTTCCGAATGATTAAAGTACGCGCCACTGGTTGAGCGACAAGCTTCAGCCAGATGCAGAAAACCAGACAGATCAGCAAGTAACATCTGCTCCTGGAGACTGCAAATCACCTGCCGAGGTGGTGAAATTGGTAGACACGCTAGCTTCAGGTGCTAGTGGGGGCAACCCCGTGGAGGTTCAAGTCCTCTCCTCGGCACCATTTCCTTCCCCAGGAAATGGCGACATGAAAATTCCCAAACCGTTTTATTGCAGCGTCCCGGCTTGTTCGCCGGTGTTTGTGCTGGTTTCCCCAGTGTCAGAACCCTGCGGCTATTGCCATCATCGGGCCCCGTCAGGACCCGTCGATCTCATCCGCCAGGTAGTCCGAGAGCCGGGAATAGTCCGACTCGATGATGCCGTAGAGGTCGGTGGCGGCCAGTGTGGAGGCCTCCGAGCCGCAGCTGCGAGCCCCGGTGAACCTGGCCAGTGAGGAATAGGCCACCAGGCCGGTCTGGACCGGTTCGCCGAAGGCGTCATCCGCGAGATAGCGGAACTCCCACTGCAGGCCCTCCCCGGTGACATCGATGTCAGGATCCAGGAAGCCATAACGCAGCAGATCGTCACGCCCGTCGCGGCGGTCCCAGTCCAGCTGCAGGGCCGGAAATCCCGCCGGCTGCGGCTCGTGGCCGGTGAAAGTGTAGGGCTGCTGGGCAGAGATTACCCGGCTGGCCTCCCGGTCCTCCTCGGCGATGGCGCCACTGCAGTCGCCGATTTGCCCGGTCAGGGTGACCTGCTCAATGACGTTGTCGTCACCATCCTGCAGGGTATAGCCCGAGAACTCGGAACTGGCGTTACTGTAGTCCGGGGTCAGCGTGTGGGTACCGTCGGTGATGCTGGCGACCTTGTTTTCACCGTTCATGGTCCAGGTGTAAGTGCGCTCCGCCGGCCCGCCCAGTTCGGAGCCGCTGGCCAGACCCGGATCACAGCTGGTGCGGGTGTCGAATGCCGCGGTCCGGCTCTCCCAGTCCAGCACCAGGCGCTCATCCACCGCCTGGTCGTCGAGATAGTATTGCCGGCTGATCTGGGCCAGGGACACACCGGTCAGGCCCTGCATGCCGGTGGCGGCAATGCGACCACCGGCGTTGGCCAGGCGCACCAGGTCCTGCAGCTTCGGCGCCATGCAGCCGTTGGCGGCGATGCTCCGCAGGGCGCCGGCAGGGTCGTACTGGAAGCTCAATTCGGCGGATTCCAGCAGCAGGCTGCTGCGGCCCACGGGCAGGCCGTCGGCGTTCTGATCGAAGGTTCTCACCAGTTGGCTGCGCAGCAGCACCGGATCGGCCAGATCCAGGGTCACCTCCGGTAATACCAGTTCCTCGATGGCCAGGTTGCTGTAATCGCCACCGGCCACGGCGTCATCCACAGCCCGGATTACCGCGCTGGCATTCTGCACCAGCGATAGCCGCAGCAGCTTCAGCGCCGAACCGTCGAGGACCTCCGTGGTACCTTCCCCCAGCCTGGCGGCGGCGTCATCGGGGAACTGGGCACCCAGGAAGCGGGCCAGCGCGCGCGCGTAAGCGTGGGCGCGCTCGTCACCGGCCCGGATGTAGTCCCCCTGCAAGTTGATGTTGGCAAGGCGCTGCGCCAGCTCATCCGGACCCTGCCCTGCCAGGCTGAAGAGCCCGTCGCCTCTGGCGTGCTGCAGGGTGGTCAGGGGCGTCACATTATTGCTGCCGGGCGGCGCACTCAGGGTGTAGCCCTGGCTGATCACCACATTACCGGCGCGGGTCTCTTCCTCGGTGATGCCGGGGATGGCCACCGCCACCAGGGGGTAGTCCCGCGGGTCCAGATTCGGCGCCTCCAGCGGATCGCGGATCAGCTCCGTGGTGTCCAGCTCGAAACGGCCGCCGGGGCCGCTCATGGCGGTGGGCTCGCCGCCCTCCACGATCACCTCGATACCGGAGTCCAGGGTGACGGTGACCGGCTCGCCGGTGTACTGGAAGTCGCCATCCAGATCCAGCCAGACCCGGGCGTTGCGCAGGTAGCCGTCGATGACCCTGCCCTGGTAGACCCCCAGGGTCTGGTTGTTGACGCCGTCGATGTCGCGGCCGTCCACCGGGCGTTCCGCGGTATCGTCACCGCCACCACAGCCGGCGAGCGTCAGAAAGGACAGAGTCAGGGAGAGGCAGGCAAGGCGTGTCATCGGGCAACCGTTATCCTTGTTTGTGGTTGTGACGACACTCTATGCCATGCACTCAAAGCGAACATTGACAGGCTTGGCAAACTGTAACAAAAGATTACTTACCTCCCATTTCGGTACCGCAGATCCGGCCCGCCTCAATTTTTTTCGCTTTCCAGACGCGCCCCCGAGTCGCCCCTGCCAAAGACTCTATAAACGATTCACGGACAACCGGTTGCGGCAGATCTGCGACGATTGACTATTTTGCCGTCATTACTTGTCATTTTGGGCAATTCTTCCTTGTTATCACTAGGTTACTTTGTGTGAGCGATGTCACACTGCATGCGTGATCTTGGTCGGATCAAGCATCCGGTTACTGACGGGCATACAGCTTGACAATCAGTAACAAAAAGACCCCTGACGACATGTAGCCAAAATGATGAACGCTCATTCAGACTAAGCACATAAGGTCGGTACCAGGTATCAGCTTCTAACTTGAACCGCTCAGAAGCCCTGGAAAATTTGCCAACAAAAAAACGTATTCTTAAAAACAATAAGGATGTAAAAATGAAAAAATTGACTACCAACATCAAGAAACTCGCCAACCTCCCCACCCGCGCCACCATTCAGCTGCAGGCGCACCGGCTTTCCACCCGCTCCAAGCAGGACGGCGCCTCGGCCCTGGAGTACCTGGTACTGGCAGGCGCACTGGTGGCCATCATGGTGTTTGCCTTCAGTAACGACACGGTCCAGCAGACAGTCAAAGGCATTTTTGACGGTCTCTTCGCCAAGGTTCCGGGCTGAGGCTTTTCGTTTCGGTTCCGGGATGACCGCGCTCATACTCTGGTGAGGAACAGGAGATGAAGAAAAGCAAGGGAGCAGTGGCTCTGGAATTCCTGTTTCTGTTTCCCTTTGTCGTGGCCATGCTCTACGCCGCCGCCACCTACGGGTTGCTGTTCTTCGGAAAGTATGAAATGCAAGGGGTGGTGGATCAGGCGGCTTCCTCCGCCCTGAGGGTGGATCGAAACCGTGTCCATGAGGATGCGCTGGGTGAACAGGTGACGACAACGGCAACCGCCGTGCTGACCGAAGGAGCGGGCAGGCTATCGCCCGCTTTCCGGGAAGCCATCGAGAGTTCAGGTTGCGTGCTGTCCACCGTCCAGGGGCTGGAGTTGCTCCGCTGCTCAATGACCCTCAACAACACCGAGGCACCCGTGATCCCCCAGATGAGTTTCGGTCTCCTGGGTCTGTTTCCACCCCTGCCCGAGAGGCTGAGCGTCGAGGCTTCCGTGGCATTCTGATACCAAACCGGTTCCAAATCTGATTTCCAAGGCACACAACAATGAATAAAAGAGTGCTCTACGCTCTCCCGGCAACCGTGCTTGCCATCCTGGCCCTGGCGCTCTCCGTGATGGGATTCATGTCGGCCAAGAAGGAGGCACCCGCCCCCAGCCCGAGCCTGGCCGAAAGCCAGGTACAGGCTTCCGAAACGCCCAGGTACCAGTACCTGATGGCAACACGGGCGCTTTCCCCCGGTGAGAAGGTGGCTGAGGATGCCTTTACCGTTATAGCCTCGGACCGGCCGGTGACGGAGGCTCTGCCGGCGGCCACCCCCCCTTACGGCGTGGTTGTCGAAACCGGCCTTGCCGCCGGCCAGATACTCACGTCAGCTCACCTGCGTTCCGACAGCGTGCTGGCAAGACTGGTAGCACCTGGCTTCCAGGCCATGGCCATCGCCGTAGATGATGTGTCCGGCGTGGGCGGGCTACTGCGACCCGGTGACCGGGTGAACGTGACCGCCTCCTTCCGGCGCTCGGACAAACAAAATGAGCCCGCGGCCCTGCGCCTGCTGGAAAATGTACTGGTGTTGGCCGTCAAGGGTGTGCCCTACCAGGGTGAAGCCGGCGAGGATAATGACCAGCGCCGCAACAGCACGGTGGTACTGTCGGTTCCGGAAGAGCTGGTCTCCGCGCTGCTGCTGGCCTCCAACGAGGGCAACCTCAGGTTGGTGGCCACTGCGCCTGAGCAGGAAGCTGGCGGGGCTGATCAGTCGGCCGGAAGTGACAGGCAGACGGTATCCGCGGTCTACCTCGACGACCTCTTCCCCGCACCACCGCCTCCAAGACGCACGGTCTCCCGTCCCTCCACCCGTGTGCAGGTTTTCGAAGGTGTCGAATCAAGGAATGTCTATGTACGTTAAGCCTTTCGCCGTCTGCTTCGCACTGCTTCTGGCTGCTGCCCTTGTCCCGGTACCGGCAGAGGCCGACAGCCTGCTTGATGGCGAGCCGCTGACACTGGGCAACGGCGAGCAGCGGACATTGTCCTTCCCCAAGAGCCTTTCCAAAGTGGCGATTTCCGATCCGGCCGTGGCCGGAGTCTCGGTTTCCGACAAACGCGAGTTGCTGCTGACAGCGAAGGCCGAGGGTACAGCGGTGCTATCGGTGTGGCTGGCGGGCGAGACCGACCCCTTGCGGGCTCCGGTCGCGGTGGCCCGAACCCTGGGGGAGAGACTGCCCTTCGGGACCCAGGTCCAGACCGACATCCGCATCGTGGAGGTTAACCGCAACCAGTTGAACGAACTGGGGACCTACTACGCCAAGCTGTTCGATGGCGGCCGTTCCGCAGCAGGCTTCGCGCCCCCCGCCACCGGCTTCCAGCCCTTCCCCGGCCCCGGGAGCGTACCCGGGGCCATTAGCTCCCAGGGCTTTAACCTGTTCCGTTTCGGCGAAAGTTCGCTTGCCATCATCAATGCCCTGGAGTCCGGTGGCTTTGCCTACACCCTGGCCGAGCCCTCCCTGGTGAGCCTCAGCGGCCAGAGTGCCACCTTCCTCTCGGGCGGGGAGTTCCCCATACCGGTGCGCAGTGACGAGGAAGGTATCGAGGTGGAGTTCAAGGAGTTTGGCATCAGCCTCAGTCTGACGCCCACAGTGATGAACGAGAACCAGATCATTCTCAAAGTGGCACCGGAGGTCAGTGACCTGGATTTCAGCGCCGGGGTCTCCACTGCCGGGGTCTCGGTACCGGGCCTGCGGGTGCGCCGCACCGAGACCACCGTGGCTATGGCGTCCGGGGAGACCTTCATCATCAGTGGCCTGGTGAGCCGTAACACTTTCAACAACAGCGATCGCCTGCCGGGCCTTGGCAATATCCCGATCCTGGGGGCGCTGTTCCGCTCCGATCGGGTATCCAGTGAAGACCGGGAGCTGATCATGGTGGTGACACCGCGCCTGGTGACACCCTCGGGCCAGAAAAACACGCGCCTGCACACCATTGCCCGGGACTACCAGGGCAGCAGCACCGACTGGCTCGACATGGCAATCGGCTCCGACGCCGGATCACGCCCCATCAAACACGGATTCAGCTGGTGATGTCATGAACAGAGACGATATTCTGGTTTGCGTTGCAGATGACCTGGGCATAAGGACCTGGCTCGAACGGGCCCTGGATGGCCTCTGGCCGGTGGAGTTCGTGGCGTCTTCGGACTTCTCCCGCGCCAGCCGCCTGGTGGAGGCCACCGGCAGTCGTTTTGTCATGGTGGCGGTGGACGACCAGGACCCGGGCAAGGCGCTCCGCGTGATCGCCGCGCTGGCCCAGCCAGCCGGGGACGACCTCACCGTGGTTACCGTGGCGCGGCTGCTCAACCACGATTTCCTGCTCAAGAGCATGCGGGCGGGTGCCCGGGACTGCTTCGTGGCCGGCACCGACGGTGGTGAGGTCCGTGCTCGCATCCAGCAGTTCCTGCACGACGCTCCGGCTCCATCTGCGAAAAACCGTCAGCGTGAAGGTCTGCGAAAGATCACCCTGGTCACCAGTGCCAGCCCCACGGTGGACTCCCGCCTGTTCGCCCAGAGCCTGGCGTTTGCCCTGAACCAGCAGCACCCGGGAGACAGGATCCTGGCGCTGGACACCGCAGCAACCGAGCGGCATGCCTTCTACCTGGACAGCAACAACCGCCTGACCTTCGAAAACCTCCTGCAGAACTCCGAGTCGCTGGACGAAAGCCTGATCGAGACGGCCCTGGAGGAATACGCCCCCAATCTCCGCCTGCTGGAAGGTCGGCTGTCCGCGGCCTCCGCCAGCGAGGAGCGCAACGCCGACCTGTTCATTGCCATCAGCCAGCTGCTGAGGATGTTTGATCGGCTGATCATCAATGTGGACCCGTCGGTGGCGGATTTCTGGATTCATGCCATTGGTCTGCACGCCTGCGAGCTGGTAATGGTGACCCACCCCATTGTGGAACATGCCCATATGGCCCGCCAGCGCCTGCAGTCCTGGCGTGACCATCTCGCGAAAGACTGCCGTCAGTCCCTCTTGCTGGACTGCTACGAGAAAAAAGGCAGCCCCGTGGTCAGTGAGATGGTCCAGGCGGTGGGGGTCAACTACCTGGGCGCACTGCCGCTGGATTGGCAGAACCGCCTGATGGCCATCAACGCGGGCCTGCCGTTGCACAAGCTACCGCGCAAGTCGGCCTATCAGCGCCAGCTCGAGGCCCTGCTCAGAAAAAGTGACTTCAGCGCCCGCCCAAAAGAAGAGTCAGTTGCACGGGGCCTTGAGCCCCAGCCAGCGTGAGGAGCTAGGGGATGCCGACCCGGGTCGATCAGGAGTACCAGAACCTCAAGAAGCGGGCACACTTCTTTATGGTGGAACGCCTTGATGAAGAGGGCATTGAGGTGGGCAAGGCAGACCGGGAAACCCTACAGGGGTTTGTCCAGGCCAACATCCGCAGTTTCATTGATCAGAACCGGGTGCCGCTCTCCACCCAGGATCTGGGCCTGCTGACCCGGGAGATCCACGATGAAGTGGCGGGCTTCGGGCCTCTCGAACCGCTGCTGTCGGATGAGAGCGTCAATGACATCCTGGTCAATGGCCCCGAGGATGTCTTCATCGAGGTGGCGGGTGTGTTGCAAAAAGCCCGCACCCGCTTCATTGATGACGACCATGTGGTGCGGATCATTCGCCGCATCCTGGCGCCCCTGGGCCGACGCCTGGACGAGTCCAGCCCCATGGTGGACGCGCGCCTGCCGGACGGCTCCCGGGTCAATGCCATCATTCCCCCCGTTGCCCTGGATGGGCCGTCCCTCAGCATCCGGAAATTCACCCAGAAGCACCTGACCGCGCCCGACCTGGTCAACAGCGGCGCCATGACCGCCGAATGCCTGAAACTGCTGACCTCTCTGGTGCATAGCCGGCGCAACATTCTGATCAGCGGCGGTACCGGCAGCGGCAAGACCACGATCCTCAACATGCTGAGCCAGTACATTCCGCGGGAAGAGCGGGTGGTCACCATCGAGGACTCCGCCGAGCTGCAGCTGAACCACCCTCATATCGTGCGTCTGGAGACCCGCCCTGCGAACACCGAGGGCACCGGCAAGATCACCGCCAGGGACCTGGTCATCAACGCCCTGCGGATGCGGCCGGACCGGATCATCCTCGGCGAGGTGCGCTCCGGCGAGATCATCGAGCTGCTGCAGGCGATGAACACCGGCCACGAAGGCTCCATGAGCACCATCCATTCCAACACCGCAAAGGACGCCCTGGTGCGCATCGAAACCCTGCTCGCGGTCAACGGCTACGATGCCGGAGAGCGGGCCATCGGCCGCCTCATCGGTTCCTCTCTCGACGTGATTGTCCAGCTTACGCGGCTGCCCAATGGTCGCCGCCTGGTCAGGGAAGTGGTGGCCATGAAGGCCACTGCGGATGACCCCTACAAAATGGAATCCCTCTACCGGGCCGACAGCGACCTGAGCGAGGACCAAGCCATCGCCCTCGGCGAGCTGGTGCGGCTATGAGTGCCCAGGCCTGGTTTCTGGCAGCCCTGGTTGCCGCCTCCGCAGCCGCCCTGCTGATGCTTGCGCAATGGGGCTGGAGCAGCTGGAGCACACGGCGATGGCTGGCTGAAAGAACCAGTGGGCGGCTACAGCCCAGCCAGGAGACCACGGTCCTTGGCGGTGCCCGGGTGGACCTGGGTCCGCTGGAGACATTCCTGCTGCGGGCCAACATCACCTGGTCCCGCCGCCGGCTGACGATTCTTGCGCTGCTGATCGTTGGCACACTGGTACTCGTGGGTATCAGCCGAGGCCCCGTGGTACTACTGGTTACCCTGTTCTTCGTGGTCACCGCGGTGGCAATCGCGTGGCGGGTAAGATTCCAGAAACAGCGACAGATCATCCATGAGGAACTGGCCGGGATCATCGACGGGGTCCTGCGTAATATCGAGGCAGGACGCTCCCTCGAGCATTCCCTGATCACAGCGTTCGACGAAGCCTCGCCGGTGTTCCGGCCGCTGGTGTTCCGTTTGCGCAACGGCGTCGAGTCGGGCCGCGAATACACCGGCCTGTTCGAGGACTTTTCCCGGCTCTACCGCGTGCCAGCGCTGATCATGGTGGCCATCGCCCTGCGCACCTCGTCCCGTTTTGGCTCTTCGATCCGGCCGGTGCTGCAGCAGGTGGCCAGCTCCCTGCGCTCGCAGCAGGAGCTGCGCCAGGAGTTTCTTGCCGCCACCGCCGAGACCCGTTTCACCGCGGCCACCTTTGCGTTGCTGCCGCCCGGGCTTGCCGCCTACATGGTGCTGATGAACGATGACTACGCCGACCTGCTGTTGAATACCAGCACCGGCCACAACCTGCTGATCGCAGCCGGCGTTCTACAGGTGCTCGGCATGGTGGTGATCTGGCGGATGATCCAGGGGGTAGGCCGTGGATAACACACTGCTTCTGCTCGCCACCATCACCGCCCTCGCCTCACTCTGGATGGCCATTTACCTGGCGCCACGGTGGGCGCTAAAAGCCCGCATCCACAGCCGGCTGCGAAACCGGGACGGCATCGACAAAGATGAGGGCATTGATTCCTGGCTGGCGAATCTGGCCGAGTGGTTTGTCAGTCTCTCGGCGGTGC